>CAMLIL010000032.1 GCA_946480015.1 uncultured Oxalobacteraceae bacterium
CTAGTGAAATCTCACGTTTCCCGGTGGATGCCCACCTTTCGCCGGCTGGCGGGAATGCGCCGCGGCTTTTCGCCAGTTACGTGAGACGTAATGGAGTCAGGATTGTAATTTAAGTCCCGCTTTTGAGCAAGAAATGAGCAATATCCCGGTTGCCAAATTGTATCGCCTTTTCGGCTACAATCTGGCTCACCGCTTCTCCCCTCTTCTCCCAGGATTCCCACATGATCGTATTCATCACCGGCGCGTCGTCCGGCTTCGGCGCCGAAATGGCCCGCACCTTCGTCAAACATGGCCACCAGGTCGTCATCAGCGCGCGCCGCCAGGAGCGCCTGGATGCGCTGGCCGCCGAACTGGGCCACATGGCCCTGCCGATGCAGATGGACGTCACCAGCAAGCATTCGATCGAGGAAGCGCTGTCGATGATGCCGCAATCGTGGCGCCCCATCGATGTGCTGATCAATAACGCCGGGCTGGCGCTGGGCACCGAGCCGGCCCAGCAGGCCTCGCTGGACGAGTGGGAAACCATGATCGACACCAACTGCCGCGGCCTGGTGACGATGACGCGCGCCCTGCTGCCGGCCATGGTCGAGCGCGGCAATGGCCTGATCATCAATCTGGGATCGGTCGCCGGCCACTATCCTTACCCCGGCGGCAATGTGTACGGCGCCACCAAGGCCTTTGTCGAGCAGTTCACCCTGAACCTGCGGGCCGACCTGGCGGGCACCGGCGTGCGCGCGACCAATATCGCCCCCGGCCTGTGCGGCGGCACCGAATTTTCCAACGTGCGCATGCGCGGCAACGATGCGGCCGCGGCCAAGGTCTACCAGGGCACCATCCCGCTGACGGCCGAGGATATCGCCGCCACCGCCTACTGGGTCGCGACCCTGCCGCCGCATATTAATATTAACAATATCGAAATGATGCCTACCTGCCAGGGCTTCTCGCCGTTCAACATCGTGCGCCAGCAATAAATCAGCGGCACGGGCGTGTAACAGCTGCCGCCGCAGATGTTACGGAATGTTACGTGTCTTGGCGCCGAGGCAACGAACGCGGTCTACTGCTGCCTGCGCCATCCGGGCGCTGTATTGCTCCTGATTTATGTATGTTTGCGTACATTAACAGGAGCAAAATGGCGTAGAATGCTTCCGATTTTCACTAACCAAGCCACACATGCCCTCAGTATTTACCTGGTGCGTCCGGGTTTATTACGAAGACACCGACGCCGGCGGCATCGTTTTCTACGCGAATTATTTGAAGTTCTTCGAACGTGCGCGTACCGAATGGTTGCGCGCACTTGGCATTGGCCAGCACGCCATGCTGCAGGAACACGGCGCGATCTTCGTCGTCAAAAATACGAATGTGGACTATCACGCGCCAGCGCGGCTTGATGATGAATTAAAATTAACTTTGGGCATAGAAAAAGTCGGCCGCGCCTCGGTGCAGTTCACCCAGCAAGCCTGGCGCGGCGAGCAATTGCTCACCAGCGCCGCCGTCAAGGTCGGCTGCGTGGACGCGGCGACCCTGCGCCCGCGCTCCCTTCCCGACCTGGCCGCTGCTAAAATGCTCGCCGCGTAAATCGACCAACAGAGTTCAAAAGCACACAATGAATGTAGCCCAAGACCTTTCCTTCACCGCGCTGATCGCCCATGCCCACGTCATCGTGCAATTGATCATGGCGCTGCTGTTGAGTGTTTCGCTGATCAGCTGGACGTATATCTTCCGCAAGATCTTCGCGATCCGCGCGGCGCGCCGGCAAACCGAAAAATTCGAACGCAGCTTCTGGGCCGGCGGCAACCTGCACACCCTGCACCAAAACGCCTCCAGCACGCGCGACCAGAGCGGCGCGCTGGCCCGCATCTTCGAAGCGGGCATGGGCGAATTCATCAAGAACAAGCAAACCACCGGCGCGCTCGACATCAACGCCGTGCTCGACGGCTCGCGCCGCGCCATGCGCGCCGCCTTCCAGCGCGAACTCGACGCGCTCGACTCGCACCTGAACTTCCTCGCTTCGGTCGGCTCGGTCTCGCCCTATGTCGGCCTGCTCGGCACCGTGTGGGGCATCATGAACGCCTTCCGCGGCCTGGCCAATGTGCAGCAAGCCACCCTGGCCGCGGTCGCGCCCGGCATTGCCGAAGCGCTGATCGCCACCGCCATCGGCCTGTTCGCCGCCATTCCCGCCGTAGTCGCCTACAACCGCTTCTCGCACGACATCGACCGCCTGGCCATCCGCTTCGAAAGCTTCGTCGAAGAATTTTCGAACATTCTGCAGCGCCAGTCGCGCTAAGGCCGGGACGCTACCATGTCGCTATCGAGCAACCTGCGCAGCGGACGGCGGCGCAAGTACAAGTCAGAAATCAATGTCGTGCCGTACATCGACGTGATGCTGGTTCTGCTGATCATTTTCATGGTCGTGCCGCCCGCCAACAGCCCCAGCGTGATCAACCTGCCCAGCGCGCAAAAGTCGGCGTTGCCGCCGGACGATTACATCCAGATCATCGTCAAGCCCAACACCAGCCTGTCGATCGGCATCAACGGCAAGAACGCCGCCACCCCGACCGATGTGCCGGACCGCGCCGCCGTGGTGGAGCAACTGCGCGAGCTGCACAACGACCATCCCGACTATCCGGTGATGATTTCGGGCGACAAGGACAGCAAGTACGACGACGTCATCCAGCTTATTTCGGAAGCCCGGAAGATGGGCATCAGCCGGGTCGGGCTGGCCACCAAGTGAGGCACCCGAGCACATCATGGCCACGCTGAATTCCGCCGCCAGCCAGGGCAGTCCCTACCGGATCCCGCCCGAGCCGAGCCGTTTGCCATCGATCCTGCTGGCGGCGGCCATGCACGCCATCCTGGTCGCCTTCCTGTGGGTTGGCATCAAGTGGCAAAACAATGCGCCGGTCGCGGTCGAGGCCGAAGTGTGGGACATGAAGACGCAGGCCGCCGCCCCGCCCACGCCGCCGGCGCCCGCCCCGGAACCGGAACCCGAACCCAAGCCGGAACCAAAGCCCGAACCTGAACCGCCGCGCGTGGCGAAAGCGGTCGAACCGCCGCCCGCGCCGAAGCCGGATATTGCGCTGGAGCGCCAGAAACAGAAAGAACTGAAGCAGAAGCAGTTGGCGGAAGAAAAGCGCGAACGCGAAGAATTGAAGAAGAAAGAGCTGGCCAAGAAGGAGCTGGAAAAGAAAGAGCTGGAGAAGAAAGAACTGGAAAAGAAGCAGCTGGCCGAGAAGAAAGCCGCTGAGAAGCTGAAGGCCAGGCAGGCCGCTGAAGAGCAAAAGAAACTGGACAAGCTGCGCGATGCCGAAATGCGGCGCATCACCGGCGCGGCCGGCGCCGCGCCCAAGGCGACCGCCCCGCGCATCGACAGCGGCTACCTGGCCAGCATCACCAGCAAGATCAAGAGCACCACCTCGTATCTGGGCAGTACCGACATGGCCGGCAATCCGCGTGTGCAGTTCAAGGTGGACCAGGCGCCAACCGGCGAAATCATGTCGGTACGGCTGGTCAAGAGCAGCGGCGTGCCCGCCTTCGACGACGCGGTTGAAAAAGGCATTATCAAATCTTCACCACTGCCCAAGAAGAAAGATGGTACGGTAGAGCGCACCCTTGAAATCGGCTTCTCGATGAAGGACCTGAAATGATCTTCTCGAGGGCCACGAACCTGGATATGACCTATGAATGAAACGCGAATGACCTTTCGGAAGCACATGGGCGCGCTTTTGGCCGGCGCCAGCCTGCTCGTCGGCGCCAGCGCGCATGCCCAGCTGCGCGTGGAAATCGCCGGCGTCGGCAGCAACCAGATTCCCATCGCCATTGCCACCTTCGCCGACGAAAACCAGTCGCCGGCACAAGTGTCCGCCATCATCAGGGCCGACCTGGAACGCAGCGGCATGTTCAAGGTGATCGACACCGGCACCGTGCTGGCAGACACCGCCCCGGTCGACTACGGCCAGTGGAAGTCGCGCGGCGCCGACGCGCTGGTGGTGGGCAGCGTGCAGAAGCTGGCCGATGGCCGTGTCGAAGTGCGCTACAAGCTGCTCGACACCATCAAGAGCGCGCAGTTGTCGACCCTGAACGAAGCGGCCCAGCCGCGTTACGCGCGCCTGTCGGCCCACCGCATCGCCGACGATATTTATCAGAAACTGACCGGCACCCGCGGCGCCTTCTCGGCCCGCATTGCCTACGTCAATGAAAACCGCGGCGCCAAGGATTACCGCCTCGAAATCGCCGATTCCGACGGCGAGGGCGTGCAGGTCGCGGTGCGCTCGGTCGAGCCGATCATCTCGCCGGCGTGGTCGCCGGACGGCACCAAGGTCGCCTATGTATCGTTCCGCGAATACCGCAAACCGGTGATTTTCGTGCAGGACCTGATGACCGGCAACCGCAAGGCCGTGGTCAACGAAAAAGGCAGCAACTCGGCACCGGCCTGGTCGCCCGACGGCAGCACCCTGGCCGTGGCCCTGTCCAAGGATAACCACACCCAGATCTACGCCGTCAGCAGCGAGGGCGGCAGCCTGCGCCGCCTGTCCAACAGCAACGGCATCGATACCGAACCGCACTACTCCGCCGACGGCCAGTGGATTTACTTCACGAGCGACCGCAGCGGCGGCCCGCAAATCTACCGCATGAGCGCCAATGGCGGCGAAGCCAAGCGCATCACCTTTAACGGCTCCTACAACATCAGCCCGCGCCTGTCCTCGGACGGCAAGACCCTGGCCTGGATTTCCCAGCGCGACGGCGGCTATTCCCTCTACGCGATGGACCTGGCCAGCGGCCAGGAACTGCGCCTGGCCGACCAGGCCACCGAACCGAGTTTCTCGCCTAACGGCAAATACATCATGTACGCCACCCGTTCGGGCGGCCGCACCGCGCTGGCCGTGGTATCGGTCGACGGCCGGGTCAAGCAACGCTTGACTACGCAGGCAGGAAACATTCGGGAACCCAGCTGGGGCCCGTTCTTAAAATAAGTAGTGAGACTTTTTTAACCCGTGACCAGGAGAAGAACCATGCGCAAATTTAATCATGTAGCATTTATCGTAGCGAGCGCCGCCCTGCTCTCCGCTTGCAGCTCGCCTGTCAAGCTCAACGAGGCACCGGTGGTGGACAAAGCCCCGGTAGCCGCACCAGCCGCGCCAGTGGCCGACCGTAACGACGTGCGTCCAGTCGAGACCGGCGCTGTCGATCCACTGAACGATCCAAAAGGCGTGCTGGCCAAGCGCAGCGTGTATTTCGACTACGACAGCTATGTGGTGCGCGAAGACGGCAAGCCAGTGGTGGAAAGCCACGCCGCTTACCTGAACAAGAACAAGGGCCGCAAGATCCTGATCCAAGGTAACACCGACGAACGCGGCGGCACCGAGTACAACCTGGCGCTGGGCCAGAAGCGCGCCGAAGCCGTGCGCAAAGCCATGGCCACCCTGGGCGTGTCCGAAGGCCAGATGGAAGCCGTGTCGCTGGGCGAAGAAAAGCCGAAGGCACTGGGCACCGGCGAAGCTGCCTGGGCTGAAAACCGCCGCGCAGACATCGTTTATTGATTTAAACGCCTCGTCAGCCTGCACGGGGGGCGGCGCGGTGTGAACCGCTCCGCCCCGTTGTGCGTTATGAGTGCTGAATGCTGACTGCCGACAGCGCATCAAACCGAGTAAGAAAGGCCACGATCATGATTTCATTTTCCACCTCCCGTCTCGCCGCCGCCTGCCTGGCGCTGGCGGTCTGGCTGCCGCTGCAAGCGCATGCCGGCCTGCTGGATGACGACGAAGCGCGTAAAGCCATTCTCGACCTGCGCGCCAAGGTCGACAATCTCTCGCGCGACCTGAACACGCGCATCGACACCAAGGCCGACAAGACCGCCTCGCTGGAAATCGTCAACCAGAACGAACAGATTTTGCAGGAGATATCCAAGCTGCGCGGCCAGCTCGAAGTGCTGGGCAATGAGATCGAGACCGCGCAAAAGCGCCAGAAGGATTTTTACGCCGACCTGGACGGACGCCTGCGCAAGCTCGAACCGCAGCAAATGACCATCGATGGGCGCGAAGCCGAGGTCGATCCGGGCGAACAGAAAAGCTACGACGCGGCCATGACGTTGTTTAAGTCGGGCGACTACAAGAACGCCGCCGCCGCGCTGACCGAATTCGTGCGCCGCTATCCGCAGTCGGGCTATGCCGCCATCGCCCAGTACTGGCTCGGCAATGCCTACTACGCCCAGCGCGACTACAAGAATGCCATCGCGGCCCAGCAGATCGTCGCCACGACCTACAAGGACAGCACCAAGGCGCCGGACGCGATGCTCAACATCGCCAGCAGCTATACCGAGCTCAAGGACAAGAAGGCCGCCAAGAAGGCGCTGCAGGACCTGGTGAAGCAATTCCCGGACTCCAGCGCGGCCCAGGCAGCCAAGGACAGACTTGCGGCGCTGAAGTAAGAAAGTTCGGCATTGGGGTTTGACAGGATCGTGACCACCCCCTATAATCTTGCTTCTTTCGGGGGTCGTTAGCTCAGCTGGTAGAGCAGCGGACTTTTAATCCGTTGGTCGCAGGTTCGAATCCCGCACGGCCTACCACCGAATTCAGTAGTACAGAAAAAGGTTATGCGCTTCGGCGCATAACCTTTTTTTCATTCCGCTTATCCCACCGCCCTCACGAAAGAAACAGCATGAAAAAGACCGACCTGGCGAAAAGCGATGCGAAGAAGCTGATGGGAAAAATGGTGACATCAGGCGGCGCTGGATTTGGCAAAGCCGTGGTGGCCGTCGACCGCCGCGAACAACGCCGGCGCGACCAGGCGCTTGGCCTGGTGCCCTTCGCCACCAAGCTCAACGGCGAACTGGTGGCACAGCTCAATGCCATGGCGACCGAACAGGGCACCGACGTGGGCACCGTCGTCAGCGCGCTTCTACAAAAAGGTTTGGCCAGCTGAGCCGGTTAGTGGCAAGATCCCACCCGCCGGCCGTGAGCTCTGCCATCCCGCCGGAAATTTTCTGCTGGGGGTAACACCACCTCACTTCTGCCCTTAGCACGGATACGACCATCGTCGTTTCCGCGCACGCGGGAACCCATGCTGAGCGGCACAGCGAAGATACTAACGGGCTAACGTTTGCACGTGATCCGCACGTCTTGCTGCCCAACCTTCTCGCCTTTGCTTATGCGCACGGTGCAGGACCTAATGCTGTCATCCAGCCGTTTTGACAGACTCACCTGATCATACTCACCGTAGCGACACTCTATCCATTTCCCCTCGCTGAAACCGGTGCCGTCCAGATCATATGTCGTGGACCATTCAGTCTTGCCCTTCCTCCACGTCGAATTGCCCATGAGGATGGCCCGCCGCTCCGGCGGTCCGGCTGTCGCCCCTGCCGACGAGAGAAAGAGCGGGGATGCCACGTATGGCGTCCATCCCGAAGGGGTATTCGCTATTCGGATCGATGCTTCGGGTACTTCGGTGGGGCATACGATCCGCTGCTCGCCCCCGAAAACGGAGTGGGTGAGCAACAGACCGCCTATTAGAATCGTCAACTTCGCGCGTCGTCGCATACCGTCTGCCTGTTCAATCGCCGAAAACGCGTCAGCGTTATCGGACGGATTGCTGTACGTCCCATCGGGCTTGCGCCCTTTTCTCGAGATGAACCGGATAGAAATGTTTTTCTTTGCCGGCGTGTTCCACTGTTCCAGGATGTAGAGACCGTCAGACACTTGCCCAATGTAGAAGGCAGCATGGTTTCCCTTTTTCAGATTTGGCCACCGTCCATTCACAAACGTCGCGATGGCAGTGCCAGGCAAGACCTTCTTGTTCCCTAATACCTTTTCTCCCTCGCGCCACATTCGTGCAGGAGGCGCTTTCGTGAAGTGCCGAACAAGACTAACACACTCGAAATCGCCGATCTTCGGCTTCTTGTCCAGCTGGCGTGCATCGGCGTAGCGGTACGGCATGGCGATCTCCTTGGCCGGAGAAGGAGCCGTTTGTTCTCTCCTGTCGCCGTGATTTCGCAGCATACGTCAGAACAGTTCGCGACCCACAGTACCATCGTGCGGATTAATAACAGGACTGTGCGGTGTACCCGATGAAAACCGATAGCCGTATCCAGACCACCCACATCGCGCAACAAAATAGTCTCCCGAATGGCCTTCCGGCGGCGTCCTTACAGACGGCAACTGACAAACGCCCATCCCGGCGTTTCACCGGCGCTGGATCTCCAGTGACGGCCGGAGCACGACCCCGTTCGGCGCCAACTCCGCCCCAGGGACCTTTGCGCCGCGCAGGGATTCCTGGCAGGTCGGCCCAGCCGGCGAGCGTATCCGACAGCCAGCCGGCGACCGCCACGCCGCGCACTTCGACAATGCCGCGAGCAGCGTCAAAGCCGCAGCCGGCCCTGACACCTGACAACGGTAGCCCCGCAGCGCAAACAAGCTCGCCTGACAAGGGCATTACGCGCAAGGGGTTTCAGATTGTCGGTCACCGCCCCGGCAAGCCGACCGGCATGACGGGCGAGGCGAGGAAGTGTACCGATTACCTGCCGTTAAAGATCAAACGTGTGAAAAAGGAAACCGCGACGTCGGCCGCTGGGGGAACGCCAACCACGGGCGCCTTGCCCGCGGCTGGCGCAACATCCCCATCGTCACCGGTCAGAGTGCCTGCGCCTACCTACACGTTGCGAAGCGAAAAAAATGCTCCTTCGATGGAGCCTCTCCCGTGGAGCGAGGTAGTCGCGCATATCCGAAACCCCGGGAACGATTCCCGAGTGTCGAGCCTGGTTGCCAGGCTTGAGACACTCCATCAAGAATCACCGACCTTCCGTTCGCGCCTGAGCCAGATGACCCGGGAAGGAGGCGTCACGATCAGCGTTGCAAGTAAGGACAAGATGCCTCACGCGTTCACACATTCGGGAAAACGCCGCATCCATCTATCGGAAGAAATTGCGACAGACGTTCCAGGAAGCGCAGACAGATCACTCCCGGCGCTTGCGGTGGAGATTTCGAATCTATGCCGCCGTGACGAATTCGAAGCTGTGAACACGCACTTCCGCAATCGGCGGATCGGGGTCACGCAAGCCGCCCAGTTGAAGGAAACCGCGGAATTCGGCTCTGTGAACGACATGGTCCGCTACTTTTCCGAAGCACGCGGCTCCCTTGAGCAGATGGGTTTCGGCAATCCTTCAAAGTGGTATGCGCGCCTCGGGCCGCAAGGCGACGTTCACGCTGCGTATCCAACGGTGGACGATTACCTGCGGGTCGCCATCAAATCTGGCCATACAAAAGGCTACGAACGTCAATTCTCGGCCATAGCGGCCCAAATGTCCCGTCCTGTCGATTCGTCGGCCAAGGGCGACTGAAAAATGGAGAACGGTCAGGATAACGACACTCCTTCGCTCCATCCCCATTACAAGGATTCTCGCACAGTTGTTTCACCGATGCGCTTCGCCAAGATGCCATGGGCGTCGATCGCCTCCATACCGCGCTTGGCATAAACGCCATACCCTAGACGCTGCTCGGGTTCCCGCACATCGCCACACCGTTGCGCCCGACCAATATAAAACTTACCAGCTCGCAATGTAAATAGCGCGTCAAGCGCTGACGATGGAAGCCCATCGACAGTGACAGGAGTGACGCAATGCCGTACATTTACCCGCAGGTAGACTCACTTTTGAAGCAGCCATTCATCAAAGAAGGTGATCGCGTTGACCTTATCAAGGGCAGAAATTCGCAGACGGCAGATATCGCGATGCCGGCAACAATGCCCTCGCGTACTACGTGATCGCACAATGAGTGGCCGGGACCTTTCTGTTGGGCTGCTGTTGGCCGGGGGCGCCGCAATGATCTGGCTGTTGAGCCGCCCGATTATCGCCCACGCGGCGCCCCCGCCCCCTTTCCGGGTCGTCTGTCCGATGCTGCTGCCTGCCGACATGGTGCCGATGCGCAGCATCGCTGATGGCTGGACCGCGACATCAGGGGTCTGGACAGTCGACGACTCCGGAATGCTGCATGGCGCGCCCAACGAAAGCGCGTATCTGGTGCCTACTTGGAAGAAGACGGAGAAGCACGGGAAGCGCACGACCGACAACAGAGGGTGGAGCTTGTACGTTCCACATGGCCACGAGAAGTGGCTGTATTGCGGCTATGGGCCGGTGCAACTGGCGCGCCGTGTTCCTGTTGAAGCAACGCAGTGCACGGTCAGTGTGGATTTCAACGGCAAGCGGCGCGGCCCGACCGTCTTCGTCTGCAAATAGACTGCCTTACCTTCACCGATCTTCGCCATGACGCCAGCCTCGTGCTGGCGTTTCCATTTTTCCCTGCCCCCCTTCAAATTATTCCGGACAGCGGTGCGCGCACGCGCCGAACCCATGCTGCGCGGTACAGCGGCGATACTAACGGGCTAACCTTTACAGGTGATCCGCACGTGCTGTGCGGCCTATCGGGCATACGCCCCAAAATCGCCGATCGTCGGCTTTTTGTTTAACTGCCGCGCATCAGCGTAGCGGCGTCACCGCCTGGCGCACGCCTTCACGTCGCAAATGTCAAGACCAATCCGCCCCACTTTAACGAAATAGTAAATTTGACATAGTTGTATTTAACGAATACCCTAATCCAGTTGCCATAATGCATCAGCGCCACTCACGCTCCATCCTCGTTTTTTAACGTCTTTGACCCAGCCAGGAGTTCTCCGCCATGCCACATCGCGCCCAATCGGATCGTGTCGATTTTTTCCTGAACGGCCATCCGGTGACCATCCATCGCCCCGCGCCCGATCTGCTCCTGATCGATTATCTGCGCTCACCCGAGGTCGCGCTGGCCGGCCCGAAAAAACCCTGCGGCCAGGGTGGCTGCGGCGGCTGCACGGTGATCCTGTCGCGCTGGAACGACGATACCGCCAGCGCCGAACACAGCGCCGTCAATTCCTGCCTGCGTCCGGTGGTGGCCTTGAACGGCCTGGCGGTGACGACCGTCGAAGGCACCGGTTCGGCGCGCCAGCCCAATCCCGATCATCTGGCCACGTCCGTGGTGGCAAGCCGCAGCGCGTCGCAGACCACCGAGCAGTGCGTCCCCGCCTTGGCCGAGGGCCAGGCGGCACGCGCGCGCAAAGTGCAGCAAGTGCGCGACAGCGTGGACGAGGCAGTGGCGGACAACGCGCCGCTCACGACGCGGCTGCGTGAAACCATTCCGATCTATCCGTCCCAAATGACGCACGAAGGCATGAACCCGATTGCGTGGCGGCTGGCCATGAACAACGGCACGCAGTGCGGCTATTGCACGGTAGGCTTTGTGATGAATATGTCGGAGTTCCTGGCCAACAATCCCAAGGCGACCAAACGCGAGATCGAAGGGGCCATGGATGGCAATCTGTGCCGCTGCACCGGTTACCGCGCGATCCTGACGGGCATGAAGACGTTCGCTTCCGACTGGACCGAACACGACGAAGAAGAACGCATGAAATGCCGCGGCGATGCGGCCGCGCTGGCGCAGCGCCCCACCGGCCAGTTGCTCATTCCCTTTCCTCCCGCCGCGCGCCAGGCGCCGTCCGGAGTCGCGGTCGACCATGGCAAGCACGTGTGGCGCTCGCCCACGTCGCTAGCCGAACTGTTGGCCCTGATGGTGCAATACGAGGCCGAGCAGCCGCGCCTGGTCGCCGCCAACACGTCCTTCGGTATCTATCCGGAGCAGTATCTCGCTGCGACGGTGTTGCTCGACGTACGGTATGTCGCTGAGCTCAACAATGTGCCGCGCGTCGATGCCGACGGGCTGCAGGTGCCGGCATCGACCACCTACACGAGCCTGATTGCGCTGCTCAGCGACGTGATGACCGCGCGCGGCGAAACCGAGCCAGGTCCGGACGGCACGCCGGTGCCCAAGAACAGCACGCGCCTGGGCGCCATTTGCTATATGGCCAAGCGCACGGCCGGGCGCATCGTGCGCAATGCGGCCACCCTGGGCGGCAATACGATGCTGGTGCTGCACCACATCCACAGCGGCAGCGGCGCGCCCTTTCCGTCGGACGCCGTGACCGCCATGGTCGCCGCCCAGGTCGAGGTCGACTATGCCGAAGCGCTGTCCGGCTCCGATGGCGGCATACGCCGCGCGCCGCTGGCCGAACTGGTCGCACGCGCCGCGGCCGATCCCGGCTTTGCGCGCCGCCTGGTGCTGGTGTCCTACCATATTCCCTTCGGCCCCGACGCCGAAGTGCTGTACCCGCAAAAAGTCGCGCTGCGAGAAGTCAACGCCCACAGCATCGTCAACGCCACCGCGCGCCTGCTGCTGGACGCCGACCTGGTCGTGACCGACGTGGCGCTGGTATTCGGCGCGATCGCGCCCTACCCTTGGCGCGCCAGCGCGACCGAGCGCGCGCTGCAGGGCAAGCGGCTGGCCCTGGCCGACATGGCCACGCTGGCGCCGATCCTGCAAGCGGAAGTGCAAGCCGAACTGGCACGCTGGGCGGCCCGAACCGCCGAGCAGCCGTCGGAAGGCTTTACCGACGCCTACCGCGTCTCCCTGTGCCTGGCCTATTTCTACAAGGCCGTGGTCAATGCGCTGATGGAAAACGGCGGCGCCGTTCCGCCCGCGGTGCGCTCCAGCGGAACGATCACCTTCGACCGCTGGACGGTCAGCAATGGCATCCAGTCCTATAAGATTCAAGAGTGGAAGCATCCCGTCTCCCAGCCATTCATCAAGTATCTGGCGATGGAGCAGGCATCGGGCCAGGTCCATTACACGCACGAGCTCAGCGTACCGCCGCAGACCGTCAACGCGTCTTTCGTGCAAAGCACGCGCGCGCTGGCGTCCTGGGGCTTCCGTGTGCCTGGCGCGGCGGTCGGCAGCGCCGGCGATCTCGACGCGCTGCGCGCCCACCTGTCGCAACGCGATCCCGAGTTTGTCGACCTGATCACCAGCCATTGCTTCAAGGACGGCGCCATCAATCTGCAAGGCATGGGCATGGACCAGCCGATCTTTGCCGTCGATACGGTGCAGTACGTCGGCCAGTCGCTGGCGCTGGTGTGCGCCAGGAGCCAGGAAGCGGCAGCCGCCATCGCCGCCTATGTCACCAGCGAATGCATCAGCTATGGACCGGTGGCGCTGGGGCCGAACGATCCGCTCTGGTGGGGCGAGCCGGTACTCGATCTCGACCAGGCCATTCGTCTGAACAGCGTCTACCCCGACTATCCGACCACGGCGCCGTTCAACTCGCATATCTGGAAAGTCACGCGCCCCGGCAGCCAGTTCGACTGGGCCGATACGGACCGCCTCCCGCTCGACAAACAGATCACCAACCAGACCGGCATGGTCGGCGGCGTACCTTGCCAGATCGTCGGCGGCACCCAGACGGCGGGCGGACAAGCCCACTTCTACATGGAAAGCCAGGCCGCCATCGCCGAGCCGATCGACGCCCGCCGCATGATTCTGCGGCCGTCCACCCAGAGCCCGATGGAAATGCATACGACCGCCGTGCTTGCCCTTGGCGCGCAATTCAACCGGATCGCGGTCGACGTGCCGCCCGTCGGCGGCGGCTTCGGCGGCAAGACCGAGCAAGCCAAGTTCGTCGCCGGCGCCGCTGCCGTCGCGGCCGGCGCCATCAAGACGCCGGTGCGCCTGACGCTGACCCGGGAACAGGACACGTCCATGATCGGCAAGCGCCACGCCTACTATGGCCAGTACCAGGTCGCCATCGACCGTGGCGATGTCAGGCCGGCCGACAAGGGACTGATCCACGGATTCCTGAACCGGATGTGGGGTGACGGCGGCGCGTTCTACGACTGTTCCTTCATCGTCTCGAACTGCATTCAGGTGCGCGCCGACAATGCCTACAAAGTGGCCAACTTCGAGAACCAGATCGACGTGTGCCGCACCAACACGGCGCCGAGCACCGCGTTTCGCGCCTTCGGCGACATCCAGAGCAAGATCATCACGGAAAACGCGATTGACGACGCCGCTTTTTCGATCGGCATGTCGGCCGAGGACGTGCGCTACAAGAACATGTACGTCCCGGGCGACGTGACCCCGTTTGGCCAGGCGCTGACCTCGTGCTATATCCGCGAAGTGTGGGACTACCTGAAGGTGAAGTCCTCCTACGCGCACAAGGTCGAACAGGTCGCCGCCTACAACAGCGCCAATCGCTGGCGCAAGCGCGGCCTGGCCATGGTGCCGGTCAAGTACGGCTCCGGCTACAACCTGGCGATGCTGGAACAGGCCAGCGTCGTCCTCTCGATTTACCAGGGCGACGGCACGCTGGTGATCCAGCAGGGTGGCGTCGAGATGGGCCAGGGGCTGCTGACCCAGATGCGCCAGATCGCCGCCTATGTGCTCGACATTCCGATGGAAATGATCCAGGTCGAATCGGCCAACACCGGCGTGATTCCCAATCCGACCAGCACCGGCGGCTCCACCGGGACTGCCTACAACGGCGAAGCCGTCAAGCGCGTCTGCCAGCTCATGCGTAGCCGCCTGACCGCCTTTGCCGACCAGATGCGCCTTGAAAACGGGCCGCAATGGTGCGCCAAGGCCGGCATCGATTACTGGAATCACGGCGCCCTGGGATGGCGCGCCGAAGTGACCACCGCCGGCGGCAAGCACATGATCTGGCAAAACCTGATCGCGCTGGCTTATCAGTACCGGATCGGACTGGTGGCCAGCTTTACCGCGCCGATCGCAGGGGCCGACACGCCCACCCCGGCGCTGACCTACAAGCCGATCGCCGATCAGCCCACCATCCCGGGCGCCACCGCCGACCCGAAGGGCCAGCCGGGCGACTTCGACAATTTCGTCGGCTTCACCTTCTCGGCCGCCTGCGCGATGGTCGAGGTGGACATCCTGACCGGCGAAGTGAAGATCCTGAGCGCCGACATCGCCTACGACATGGGCTGGAGCCTCAATCCGGCGATCGACATCGGCCAGGTGGAAGGCGCTTTCGTGCAGGGCATTGGCTATCTGCTCTCGGAAAAACTGGTGTTCCAGCCCGACGGCGAGGCCATCGGCACGCTCAACACGCTCAATACCTGGACCTACAAGATTCCGGCCGTCTCGAGCATTCCGCTGGCGATGCACACGCACCTGTTTCCACGTGACCTGGTCAAGGCGCCATCCCTGCCGACCGAAGGCATTCTGTCGTCCAAGGAGGTGGGCGAGCCGCCGCTGGTGCTGGCCAGCAGCGTCTTCTTCGCGGTCAAGGCAGCCATCCGCGCCTCGCGCCTCGAACGCGGGCTCGACGGTTTGTTCCGGCTGGACGCCCCGGCGACCGTGCAGGAGGTGCAACGTGCGTGTGCCGTCGATCCCGCGCATTTCGTGGCCTAGCAGGCCGCCGCACTTGGGATCGCCGGCTGCAAATAAACCTTCACCGGTTCAGCACACGCTGGACCGGTGAAGGACGATCAATGCGCCGCGCAATGGGATGCTTTTACAGCTTCAGGCACTGATACAGCCGTTGAAGCGTTCAAGCATCCACTTCGGCGCGGGCCTCAGTGTTCTGCCGCCAAATCATTTGCTCGGCAACGCTGTCGTCCGCGCACACCTGAAAACCGAGCGCAAGATAGAGCCGTTTGGCATGCGGATTACCTCTGCTTACCCGTAGCGCCAGCGGCAAATTCCTTACCTTGGCGCTGTGCTGCAGCGCCTGGAGAACGGCGCGTCCGAAACCTTGCCTGCGCGCCTGCGGCAAAAAGGATATGTCGACCAGCCGGATTTCGGTGGCGGCAAAATTGACGATGATGCGCCCCACCGCTACACCTTGGCGCTCCAATATCGCGTGCATGGCATCGGGGAACTGCTGACGAAAGCCGCGGGTTTGCAGGTCGTATTGCATATTGATTAGCGCGGCACTGCCGGGCAATTGCCGCAAATCGTCGCGCGTGGTCGCATACAATATTTGCAAGAACGCCTGGTCTTGCTCGGAAATAGCGCGAAGCTCCAGGTGTTGTAGGTGTTGCGCTAATGTGTGCATGGGTTATTATTCCCAGTCATTTCGAACCATCCTATTAACAAGGGAGCCATGACGCCATCGCTTGAAATTTTTTCGCCGCTGGTCGGCAACACCTTCATCGTAGAGACCCAAGTCGGCCTGGTGGAATTGGTGCTGGCCGAAGCGAATGAGCAGCCTCGCAAGGGTTTGCCGGAGCACTTTCGCACGCCATTGTCGCTAATTTTTAGCGGGTCGTCGACCTTGATCCTGTCACAGGATAATTACTATATCAATCACCCCGCCATCGGCAGGCAGGCTTGGCTGATCGCGCCAATTACCACAGTGGCGCGACCTTATCTTTCTGCGATACCCGCGCCGCGCGAAACAGTGCAGCGTTATCAGGTGGTTTTTGCCTGACCCGACCCGATAACGCCGGCGCCGCCGGCATGTGCAACTGGCCTTGCGCAACCTCCGCTTATGGCCGCTGCGGGTAAATGCCGTTGATGCAGATGGCGTAGTTCATCGCCAGGAAGGGCGGCATTGTGGCCGGCACGCCGAATGTCAATGGGATGGTGATCGGCTGGCTGGTTCCGGTAGAGCCATTCGTCACGGTGCCCCCGGTGATTCCTGGGCTGCTATAGCTGCCGCCAGTGGCGACGGCGGTGGCGGTATTGAGGGTGGTCGTGCCGGTGGTGGCGCCTGCCGTATAAATGGCCGGCTGCGCCAAAACTGTTGATGCGGCCTTCCCGATATAGCCTCCGGCTATTGGCGTCGTCCCCGCATTGCCCGCAGCAACGGAAGTATCGTTGCTGACTTTAACGGTGATCGTCGGCTGTACCGTAACGCCAGTGCCGCCGCCGGTACCGGTAAACGTAGCGCTGTGTGTATGAGAAGGCAACTGGTTGGCGTTCGTGATGGTAAAAGCGCTGCTGGTATTGACGGTCGTGCTGTTGGTGCCGCCATTCCCGGCGAACGTGGTCGTATTGATCGGGCCTTGCCCCCATTGTGTTGGAAAGCGTCCGCGCAGATCGGGTAGTTTGAAATTGGTTTGCCCATCTCCACCGTAGGTATAGCCAAGCAACGAAAAAAGCGCGGCGTTTTGTTGTACGTTCATCGTTTGGCCTTGGCACAAAAGCCAATCCACGGGCGCAAAATTGAACGAAAAAAGACGAATTTCTCCTACAAATGCTTCTGCCATGATGTATCTCCTTTATTAGCGCTTACAGTGATTCATCGATCACTGGAGAAAAGCTAACGCAACTTTAAAAACTAAACAAGAAATTTATGCGATGTCGGCATCCAGTCCACACTTCTTGAACAGATGGTTCCGGCGTCCTGGCTTGTGAGGTATCCTGACTTTTCAGGCTCACCTGTTTGGTAGACCTCACCAATTGGAAAATGCATGCGACGACCGTCGCGCCTGCCGAATCCAAATGGATTTGGCCAATTGGCGCTGTGCTGGAAGAACGTCCGTGCGGCTTGAAAAGCCAATTGATGCATCATCGGCGGCTACGCTCATTGGCAAGATCCCGCCGCGTTGTTTGTTGAACCTAACGATTATTCATTCGACGAGACATGAGCATGACACAGACCTTGCCAACATCCAAAGACATCACCGATGCGCCCGAGCATCAATTAAATGAGTTCGGCAAACCTGCAGCTCCTGCGTTACGGACGGAAGTCGTCTTTGTATCCGGCGGCTTGAACGATGTGACGCAATTGCTCGGCGACGTCAAAGCTGGCACCGAGATTCATGTGCTCGACGATGGGCAAGATGGCTTGCACCAGATGGCGCAGATTTTGGCCGGCCGTAGCGGCATCGACGCGATCCATCTGATTTCGCACGGTGCCCAGGCCGAACTTGTCCTGGGCACATTGACCTTGAACGCGCGCAATCTAGACGCCCACGCCGCCGATCTGAACATTATCGGCGGCACGCTCAGCCGCGACGCCGATGTCTTGCTCTATGGATGCGATGTCGGCGCCGGTACCGATGGCGCAGCCTTCATCGCTGCCTTGGCCGATCTTAGCCATGCCGATGTGGCCGCCTCCGAAGACCTGACCGGGGCTGCGGCCAAAGGCGGCAACTGGAATCTGGAAAGCGTCAGCGGCCAGATCGAGACCGCGTCCTTGCAGTTGGCCGCCTACAATGGGCTGCTCTCCAGCGTGGCAGGAACGATCACTTCCAGCGGTCAAGTCAACGGCACCGACTTCGGTACCGTATTCATCGATGGCGAAGGCGGATCGAACGATATCCCCGGCATTGAATACGATATTTATTTTGCCGATGCGGGCCACAATGCAATCAATACCGTTCAAGCATTTAACTACACCCCCAGCATATCGACCTATGCAGGCCTGTACGATAGCAAAGTCCAGATTGACGGCGCGGCCACGGGAGCCGAATTAATCATCAAGAGTTCCGGCGGCGAGAACTTCAAGCTGACCAGCTTTTTCCTGCTTGATGTCGACCAGATCGCCGGAACCTGGAGCGTAAGCGGTTACGATAATGGCAATCAGGTCGGCTCGACGCAAACCTTTACCGTGACGCAATCGGGCGAATTCACGAAGACGGTGACGTTGTCCAGCGATTTTCAAAATGTCGATGAAGTGCGCATTTCCACCGATATCGGCCATGTCTACACCACCCTTTTCAACAATTTCGTTGTCGCCAACCCGGTGTTGCCCGATGCCACCCCGCCCACCGCAGGCATCGTCGTCGCCGACGATGCCTTGCTCGCCGGCGAAACCTCGCTGGTAACGTTCACCTTTTCGGAAGCGGTGACCGGCTTTAGCAACGCCGACCTGACGATCGCCAGCGGCAGCCTGGGCGCGGTCAGTTCTTCCGATGGCGGCACGACCTGGACGGCGACGTTCACGCCGACGGCCGGCATCAGCGACGCCACCAACCTGATCACGCTCGACAATACCGGCGTCGCCGATGCGGCGGGCAATGCCGGCAGCGGCACCACCGATTCGAACAACTACGCGGTGGCGACGGTGCGGCCGACGGCGGCCATCGTGGTGGCCGACAATTCCCTGACCGTGGGCGAAACCTCGCTGGCGACCATCACCTTCTCGGAAGCGGTGACGGGCTTTAGCAATGCCGACCTGACGATCGCCAACGGCAGCCTCGGCGCCGTCGGCTCGCTGGACGGCGGCGTGACCTGGACCGCCACGTTCACCCCGGCGGCCAGCACCACCGACGCCACCAACGTCATCACGCTGGACAATACCGGCGTAACGAATGCGGCGGGCAATGCCGGCAGCGGCACCACCGATTCGAACAACTACGCCATCGACACGGCGCGGCCGACGGCGGCCATCGCGGTGGCCGACAGCGCGCTGGCGGCAGGCGAAACCTCGCTGGTGACGATCACGTTCTCGGAAGCGGTGAGCGGCTTTAGCAATGCCGACCTGACGATCGCCAACGGCAGCCTCGGCGCCGTCGGCTCGCTGGACGGCGGCATCACCTGGACCGCCACGTTCACCCCGACAGCGAGCATCACCGATGCCACCAACCTCATCACGCTGGACAACACCGGCGTGGCCGATGCGGCGGGCAATGCCGGCAGCGGCACCACCGATTCGAACAACTATGCGATCGACTCGGCGCGCCCGACGGCGAGCATCACGGTGGCCGACAATGCCTTGCTGGCCGGCGAAACCTCGCTGGTAACGATCACCTTTTCGGAAGCGGTGACCGGCTTTAGCAACGCCGACCTGACGATCGCCAGCGGCAGCCTGGGCGCGGTCAGTTCTTCCGATGGCGGCACGACCTGGACGGCGACGTTCACGCCGACGGCCGGCATCAGCGACGCCACCAACCTGATCACGCTCGACAATACCGGCGTCGCCGATGCGGCGGGCAATGCCGGCAGCGGCACCACCGATTCGAACAACTACGCGGTGGCGACGGTGCGGCCGACGGCGGCCATCGTGGTGGCCGACAATTCCCTGACCGTGGGCGAAACCTCGCTGGCGACCATCACCTTCTCGGAAGCGGTGACGGGCTTTAGCAATGCCGACCTGACGATCGCCAACGGCAGCCTCGGCGCCGTCGGCTCGCTGGACGGCGGCGTGACCTGGACCGCCACGTTCACCCCGGCGGCCAGCACCACCGACGCCACCAACGTCATCACGCTGGACAATACCGGCGTAACGAATGCGGCGGGCAATGCCGGCAGCGGCACCACCGATTCGAACAACTACGCCATCGACACGGCGCGGCCGACGGCGGCCATCGCGGTGGCCGACAGCGCGCTGGCGGCAGGCGAAACCTCGCTGGTGACGATCACGTTCTCGGAAGCGGTGAGCGGCTTTAGCAATGCCGACCTGACGATCGCCAACGGCAGCCTCGGCGCCGTCGGCTCGCTGGACGGCGGCATCACCTGGACCGCCACGTTCACCCCGACAGCGAGCATCACCGATGCCACCAACCTCATCACGCTGGACAACACCGGCGTGGCCGATGCGGCGGGCAATGCCGGCAGCGGCACCACCGATTCGAACAACTATGCGATCGACTCGGCGCGCCCGACGGCGAGCATCACGGTGGCCGACAATGCCTTGCTGGCCGGCGAAACCTCGCTGGTAACGATCACCTTTTCGGAAGCGGTGACCGGCTTTAGCAACGCCGACCTGACGATCGCCAGCGGCAGCCTGGGCGCGGTCAGTTCTTCCGATGGCGGCACGACCTGGACGGCGACGTTCACGCCGACGGCCGGCATCAGCGACGCCACCAACCTGATCACGCTCGACAATACCGGCGTCGCCGATGCGGCGGGCAATGCCGGCAGCGGCACCACCGATTCGAACAACTACGCGGTGGCGACGGTGCGGCCGACGGCGGCCATCGTGGTGGCCGACAATTCCCTGACCGTGGGCGAAACCTCGCTGGCGACCATCACCTTCTCGGAAGCGGTGACGGGCTTTAGCAATGCCGACCTGACGATCGCCAACGGCAGCCTCGGCGCCGTCGGCTCGCTGGACGGCGGCGTGACCTGGACCGCCACGTTCACCCCGGCGGCCAGCACCACCGACGCCACCAACGTCATCACGCTGGACAATACCGGCGTAACGAATGCGGCGGGCAATGCCGGCAGCGGCACCACCGATTCGAACAACTACGCCATCGACACGGCGCGGCCGACGGCGGCCATCGCGGTGGCCGACAGCGCGCTGGCGGCAGGCGAAACCTCGCTGGTGACGATCACGTTCTCGGAAGCGGTGAGCGGCTTTAGCAATGCCGACCTGACGATCGCCAACGGCAGCCTCGGCGCCGTCGGCTCGCTGGACGGCGGCATCACCTGGACCGCCACGTTCACCCCGACGGCCAGCATCACCGATGCGACCAACGTCATCACGCTCGACAACACCGGCGTGACGAATGCGGCGGGCAATGCCGGCAGCGGCACGACCGATTCGAACAACTATGCGATCGATGCGACGCGCCCGACGGCGAGCATCGTCGTTGCCGACAGTATCTTGCTGGCCGGCGAAACCTCGCTGGTGACGATTACCTTCTCGGAAGCGGTAGCCGGTTTGAGCAACGCCGACCTGACGGTCGCCCACGGCAGCCTGAGCGCGCTTGGCACGGGCGACGGCGGCATCACCTGGACGGCGACGTTCACACCGACGGCCGGGATTACCGAGGCGACCAATGCAATCACGCTCGACAATACCGGGATAGCCGACACGGCAGGCAACCCGGGAACCGGATCAACCCAGTCCAATAACTTCGAGGTGCGTACCGTGCCCGTGCCGGACGACCTGGACACGATCGACGGCGTCAACGTTGTAACAACAACGGAGACGAACCCTGCGACGGGCCTGATCGATCAAAACGTGCTGATTCCAGTGATCGTGCCGGGACGCATCGACGACACGCAGACGACCCACAGCGACCTGGCCGATATTCCCCTTGGCGTCGTGGATAGCGGTGGCAATGTCAGCAACGATCTGGTCGTCGGGCTGCCCGTCGGAACCGGCTTGCTGGCGGAGGGGCCACGCAATTTCATCGATAACCAGCAGGCGGTGATCGACCTGATACAGCGGATCGAGTCGAAAACGGCGCCGGGGTCGGCCGATCAAGCCGATATGACGGCGGGGGGCAACGTCTTCCTGGCAAGCTTTGCCCCAAACGTTGTCTTCGAGTCCAAAACCTTGACCTTAACGGGCGGCACCGGCCCGTCGAATACCGCACTCGTCATTTCGGGCAGTTCGACCACGCCGCCGCCAAACTCAACGGGCAACGGCACCGCCATTGCGCTGGTAATTGACGTCACACAATTGCCAAGCGGTAGTGTACTGAAGCTGAATAATGTTGACTTCGCCAGCGTGGTGGGCAGTGCTACGGTTCTGGGCGGGGACGGCAGGAATTTTGTCATCGGTGACGGCGCTGCGCAAACCATCGTGTTGGGCGCCGACGACGACACGCTGTTCGGTGGCGCCGGCAATGACGTGATCGGTAGCGCGGGCGGTGACGATGTCCTCGACGGCGGCAGCGGCGACGATGTTGTGTTTGGCGGGATTGGCGGCGATAGCGTGTTCGGCGGAAGCGGCAATGACGTCCTGCTGGGCGGGCGCAGCGCGATCGGACACTGGGATTTCTACCTGAACGCGCAGGGGCAGGTCGTCGGCCACCACAACCTGCCGTTGATCGACGCTGCCAGCACCGAGTCGGTGACGGCAGCGGATTTGAGCACGCTCGATAGCGCCTTGTATTTCTCCCATGCCGCGGCCACCAGCCTGGCTCCCATTGCCCTGCTTTATCACGCAGCGTTCAACCGTGCGCCAGACTTACAAGGCTTTAACTTCTGGGTAGCGGCGGCGCAGTCGATCGATGCAACGGCACGCGGGTTTACCACGTCGGCGGAATGGCAGGCTACCTTGGCGCCGCTTTCGAGCCTCGCGTTTGTGCAAACGATTTATCAAAACACGCTGGGGCATGCCGGCGACGCCAACGATATCGCCGGGCTGACCGCCAAGCTCGATGGCGGCACCCTGACCCGTGCCGAGGTCGTCGTTCAATTGGCCTTGAGCAGCGCGCACCAGGCATTCTGGACCACATCGAACGGCCTGGCGCTGGGTAGCCAGAATGTGCTGACCGAACAAAACTGGATTGCCAATACGGGCAATGATCGCCTGGCGGGCGGCTCCGGTAGCGATACCCTGATGGGCGGCGATGGTCGCGATACGGTGGTGTACTCGGGAAAACTGTCCGAGTATAAGTTCCTGCTCTCGGAAGGCGGCCAGGTGCGCATCGCCGATGCCAGGGCGAGCAGCGACATCGACGTCATCGATCATATCGAGGCAGGGGAATTTAGCGATGGCAGCGTCGATCTGGCGTTCACCCAGGTGTCCGCATCGACCTTGCAAAAAATTGGGATGCTGTATCAAGTGGTGCTGGGGCGCTCCGCCGATCTGCCCGGGTTTGACTTTTGGACCAAGCAATCCTCCATCAGCGATGTGCAACTGGCCGCCGGCTTTGTCCGTTCTGCCGAGTTTCAACAGCATTATGGCGCGCTGAGCGACGAGGACTTTGTGTCGCAGCTCTATCTGAACGGCACCCATCATGCGGCCGATGCGGCGGCCCTGACCACCTGGCAAACGTTCTTGGCCAGCCATACGCGCGAGGAGACGGCATTGGCCATGGCAGACAGCGCCGCAATTGTGGGCGTCCAGTTCGGCACCGAGGGATTGTGGATCGTATGACAATCACAGTCTAAGCAGCGCTTGCGCAATAGGGCCGCTTGGCTATTGCGCAGGCAGGCATAAGTTATCTGCGACTGGCATATGGCAGGCCGGTGGCCACCATGCCGCGTGATCCCCATCCCACGCGCGCCTCTGGAGACGGGCGGCGTTCTCGGGCGACGATACAAGTTTCGTTGCCGAAGAAAGACATTTCAAACCAATTACCCATTTGCGCTTCCGGGAGCCTGTCCGCGAAGCAAGTCCGGCTCCTTCGACACATTCCACCAGCGACAGCGATTGGCAAGAGTTCTGACAAGCTGCTGGCGCGCGATGGCCGCTTTGGCATCGCGCGGGCAAATAAGCAATCAGGTACTGGCGTCCGACGTAAACGTCAGCCGGTTGCCAAACGGATCCGTGCACCGAAGGGGGCGCAAGACGATATTGGGCGCATATTGATACGTGTGTTTTTCGGATGCCCCCAGCATCATAGATTCGAAAAATACAGACGGATCAAGTTTGAGGCGGCCATGCCTGTGACATTGATATCGCCATGAAAGTAGATATCTCCGCAGACATTATCTTCATCAGCGCCCACCGCTCTTTCCTTCTTAATACGTGCCCTGTATTCGGTTGCGGACTCGATGCTATCGACGCGAACAGTCATCGCTTTATCATTTGCTTGGTCATGAAGCAGAATCGATGGTATCCAGCCTCTTGCGGAACAGCGCCAGTCGAACTCGGGGCCGAAGCTCAGCTCAAGCCAGGGATCTCGACCGCCGTCAAGCCGGTCCTCCCCAAAAAGAATGTCGTTTCTAATTGATGTAATCAATGCATCTGTCGATTTGAGGAAATACCAAGTCAGTTCGACCAGCTCTCGACATCGGGCGACAACTGGAGGCATCTCATACCGGTGCTCCAAGACATTGCGCAAGTCGTTGATATGGTGAAGCATATAAGGGCGGGCAATGTGCAAGTGCCCCAATAAGGAAAGTATGTCCTTTGGCTGTCCAAAATCCGGAAGCCTTCTAAACTGGTATCGCGACTGGATCTGCTTCAGACGATGATCGATGGCGCGATTCAGGTTGGCAATACAGTCGATCAAATAACTGGCCTCATCGCCGTGACTCAACAGCCGGTCGGCGTGCTGCCAATAGTCGTAGCAGCGTTTCCATTCCGGACCCGCAATCTTGGTAGTGCCCTGCACAAAAGCGGGCCAGTCCAGTATGTCCAATGATAAATAAAGTTGCTGCATTGTCGCCCTCAGGTACTAATAGGCGAAGAAAACGTCAGGCGATTACCGAACGGATCGGTGACCGACATATCGCGCGATCCCCATGGCATGGCATGCACGGACGGCCGGGCGTATTTGAATTGCTTGGCCGTCAGCTCGGCATGGAGCGCATCGACGTCACCGACCAGGATACGCATGGCGGCGCCCGGGCAGCAATCGCCGTTGTGTTCCGACAGATGCAGCACGCAGCTGTCGCGCGTGACCTGAAAATAGATCGGCAGGCCCGGTTCGAAGCGGTGTTCCCAATCCACCTTGAAGCCCAGGAAATCGACATAGAATTCGCGCGCCTTGGCTTCGTCGAATATCCGCAGAATCGGGGTAACTCTATTCATGCTCATGCAATAGCTCTCCTCAAGGGTGAATCAATGGATACACCACCATGCCGATCAGCGCAGCCGCCAGCACCACGGCCGGCTCCTGCAGCTTCCTGAATTTCCATAGCAACGCGATCGCCACGACGGCAATGACCGCCGTCGGAGTATCGATGATGGAGCGCTTGGCGATGACGATCACCGAACCGGCAATGGCGCCGATCGTCGCGGCGGTAATGCCGTCCACGAAGGCCAGCACGGCGGGCAGCTTGCCGTATTTTTTAAAGTATGGCGCGGGGATAACGGTGAACAGGTAGCACGGCACGAAGGTCGCCAGCGCCGCCACGCTGGCGCCTTTGAATCCGGCAATCAGGTAGCCGATAAAGCCCACGGTAATGACCACCGGGCCGGGCGTGATCATCGCCACCGCCACCGCATCGACGAACTGCTTTTCATTGAGCCAGTGATGTTCGGTCACCACGCCGCCGTACAGGAACGGCACGATCGCCAGTCCGGAACCGAAAACGAAGGCCCCGGCTTTGCTGAAGAAAATCGCCAGCTGCGTCAAGAGCGAGGGATCGAGCGCGCCAAAGAAACCCGGCGCCGCGGGCAACTGGGCCGCCACCAACGCCTGCGCCGCGCGTCCGCCCAGCCACTTGGGCGGACTGCGCACGAACCACACCAGCACACCGGCGGCGATAAACAGCCAGGCGATTTCCGTTTCGGTCATCATGGTGACCAGCGCCAGCACCAGGTAAATCGCCCACAGCAGCCTGTCCTTGCCGACGCTTTTGGCGGTCAGCTTTTTGGTGCTCATGACGATAATGCCGATCACCGCCGCGCCCACGCCATAAAACACCGACTGCATCCACGGCAACCCACCGAAACGCGTGTAAGCCCAGCCCAGTACCACGACCATCAAAAAAGACGGCAGCACGAATGCCAGACCGGCCAGGGTGGCGCCCAGCAGGCGGTAATGCACGTAACCGAGATAAATCCCCAACTGAGCGGCCAGCGGCCCCGGCGCCAGCTGGGACAGCGCCATGCCTTCCTTGTAATCGGCTGCGCTGATCCAGCCACGCTGCTCGACCAGGTCGCGGTGCATATACCCGACCAGCGCCACCGGCCCGCCGAAGCCGATACTACCCAGCCTGAGCATATACAGCACCATTTGCCACAAGGTATAAATCGGTACGTCGGTGTTCGATCGATCATTCATGGTGGCGTCGGCAAATCGGCAGGCAGCCCAACATCTTATCAAGGCGTCACCATCGGGGCAAACAATCTCTACTGCCGCGATCGCATAAAATGGCACGCTGGCGCACGCGCGATCCGCAGGCGCCAGCTATTCATTGAGGAACCCATGACGTTCGATCCCTTGTTGACCATTAATCTCGCCGCCGCCCTGCTCGTTTGCTTCGGACTGTACCGCATGCAAGCCCTGCACCTGTCATTTACCAGGCGGGTCTTCGCCGGACTGGGCATGGGCGTGCTGCTCGGGGCGATGTTCCAGTTCGCCTATGGCGCGGCCGCGCCCACCGTCGCGTTGACGAACCAGTACATAAACATCGTCGGCAGCGGCTACGTGAACCTGCTGAAAATGATCGTCATGCCGCTGATCATGGTGTCGATCATCGCGGCGGTGCTCAAATTCAAGGACGCCAAGTCGCTCGGCAAGATCAGCGGCCTGACCATTTTTATCCTGATGAGCACGACGACGGTGGCGGCCATGATCGGCATCGCCATGGCCAGGCTATACGGCCTGAGCGCGGTCGGGCTGACCGCATCGGCGGCCGAACTGTCCGAGGGCAAGTCCCTGCTGGGCGCGCTCGGCACCGCCCAGGCCGTGTCCCTGCCCAGCATGCTGCTCAGCTTTATTCCCACCAACCCGTTCAAGGACATGACCGGCGCGCGCAACACCTCGACCATCGCGGTGGTGGTGTTTTCGCTGTTTGTCGGCATCGCCGCCAACGGCATTGCACAAAAGCAGCCGGCCATCTTCGCCTCGTTCCAGCGCTTCATCGACGTCGCCCACGCCATCGTCATGCGCATGGTGGCCCTGGTGCTGCGCCTGACGCCCTTCGGCGTGTTCGCCCTGTTGACCCAGGTGGTGGCATCGTCCAGCCTGGCCAGCATCGCCAAGCTGCTGACCTTTGTGACGGCCTCCTACAGCGCGCTGATCCTGATGTTCTGCGTACATTTGCTCCTGATTACCGGTGCGGGCATGAACGCGGCGCGCTACGTGAAGAAAATCTTCCCCGTGCTGGCGTTCGCCTTCAGCGCGCGCACCAGCGCCGGCGCCATCCCCATGTCGGTGCAGACCCAGACCACGCGGCTGGGCACGCCCGAAGGCATCGCCAACGTGGCCGCCTCGTTCGGCGCCACCATCGGCCAGAACGGCTGCGCCGGCATTTACCCGGCCATGCTGGCCATGATGATCGCGCCCACGGTCGGCATCGATCCGTGGAACGCCGCCTTCATCGCGCCGCTGCTGGCGATCATCACCTTCGGCTCGGTGGGCGTGGCCGGGGTCGGCGGCGGCGCCACCTTTGCCGCCCTGATCGTGCTGTCGGCCATGAACCTGCCGGTGGCGCTGGCCGGCCTGCTCATTTCCATCGAACCCTTGATTGACATGGGACGCACCGCCCTCAACGTCAGCGGCTCGATTACCGCCGGTACCTTGACCAGCCGGTTGCTGGGCCAGACCGACCTGCAGGTATTCAATAGCGACGCGGACACCAATCTGGATGAGGCCGAACAGCCGGTCTGAACCCGCCGTATCGTGCGCTGAACGGGACGCGAATCCGACTATGATGACTCCGTGTCAACATGAACGGATCGAGCATGGAACAGAAGTGGCCGCAGGATATCTGGCTGGTACGGCACGGTCAAAGCGCGGGCAATGTGGCGCGCGACGCGGCCGAGGCCGCCAAGGGCTTGCAGATCGACATAGCCCAGCGCGATGTGGACGTACCGCTCTCGCCCTTGGGCATGGAACAGGCGCACGCCCTGGGCGACTGGTTCGGCTCGCTCCCGGTCGAGCAGCGGCCCAACGTGGTGCTGCATTCGCCCTACGTGCGCGCGGCCGAAACCGCGCGCATCATCGTCGACCGCATGCATGCCGCCGAAGTGCCCACGGTGCAGGTGGACGAGCGCTTGCGCGAAAAGGAATTCGGCATCCTGGACCGGCTCACCACGCTGGGCATCTCCAATAAGTATCCCGACCTGTACGAGCAGCGCCAGCACGTGGGCAAGTTTTATTTCCGGCCGCCGGGCGGGGAAAGCTGGTGCGACGTCATCCTGCGCCTGCGCAGCGTGCTCGACACCATCACCCGCGAGTACAACCGCGAACGCGTGCTCATCGTCGGCCACCAGGTCACCGTCAATTGCTTCCGCTACCTGCTCGAACGGCTCGACGAATCGACCATCCTCGCCTACGACCGCGCCGGCGACGTGCCCAACTGCTCCGTCACGTCCTACGCCTTCGATCCATCGATCGGCAAGCGCGGCAAGCTGGTGCTGCAGCTGACCAATTTCGTCGCCGCGCTGGAAGCGGCCGGCACGCCGATCACGGTACAGAAAGACGTGCCGGCCGCGCCCAAGGCGTGAGCGTCATGGCTCCCCACGCTGCGATCCGGACGATCGACGACGCGGCCCTGCGCGCCTGGCCCTTGCCGATGCCGGACGCCAGCGGCGACAAGGAAATCCGCGGCCACGTGCTGGTTCTCGGCGGTTCACGCGAGATGCCGGGCGCCATCATCCTGGCCGCCACCGCCGCCCTGCGCGCCGGCGCCGGCAAACTGACCATCGCCACCGGCGCCAGCGTTGCCCAGCTGGTGGCGCTGGCCATTCCCGAGGCCAGAGTGATCGGCCTGCGCGAAACGCCCGAGGGCGGCTTCCTGGGCGAAGCCATCGACACCCTCGACCCGCTGGCCGACAAGGTCGATGCGCTGCTGATCGGTCCGGGCATGCAGGACGAGGCCGCCACCGCCGCGCTGGTTGGCGCCCTGTTGCCACGGCTCGCCGGCACCGCCGTGGTGCTCGATGCCGGCGCCATGGGCATCGTGGCCCAGTCCGATGCCGGGCAATTCCGCTTCTCCGCCCCGGTCGTCCTCACGCCGCACGCCGGGGAAATGGCGCACCTGACCGGCGCCGCCAAGGATGCCATCCTGGCCGACCCGGAGCGCCATGCGCGCAGCGCCGCCAGCACCTGGAACGCGGTGGTGGCGCTCAAGGGAGCGCGCACCGTGATCGGCGCACCGGGCGGCGCCATGTGGCAGCACGAGGGCGGCAATGTCGGCCTGGCCATTTCCGGCTCGGGCGACACCCTGGCCGGCATCGTCTGCGGGCTGGCCGCGCGCGGCGCATCGCTGGAGCAAGCCACCTGCTGGGGCGTGGCGCTGCATGCGCGGGCCGGCGAGCGCCTGGCCAAGCGCATGGGCCTGCTCGGCTATCTGGCGCGTGAAATCCCCGGAGAAATCCCGGCACTGATGAAATTGCTAGCGCCTTGCTGATACCCTTGCCAGGGAATGGAAAAAATAATGCCAGCTCCGCGCAAAAAAATCCGAACTTGCCAATAAGTTAAACGTCTAAGATTTACAGTCGTCTTGTGCACTGAGTGGACTGAACCGGCGCCGCTGGCACATTCTGTCTGCGGCACATCACTGAAACGTTTAACGCGATCAAGGAGCACACCATGAACACCCTGTCGACAACCCCGAAAGTCCTGCTGACCATTGCCGTATTGGCCGCCGCCCTGGGCGGTTGCAAACGCAATGAAACCACCACGCCCGGCAGCGACTCGGGCGCCACCACCACGACGACGCCGTCGACCACGTCCGGCACCAGCGGCACGACCGGCACCACCGGAACCGGTACCGGCACCACCGGCGACACTGCCACCCAGGGCGCTGCCGGCACCACTGGCACCACCGGCACCACCGGCACCGATACGACCGGCACGGGCACCTCGGGCACCACCGGCACCACAGGGTCGACCGGGTCCAACACCAGCGGTACCAGCGGCACCAGCGGCACCACCGGCAGTGGCACCAGCGGTACCAGCGGTACCAGCGGAACCACCGGTAGCGGCACCAGCGGCACCAGCGGCACCAGCGGCACCAACACCCGCTAAGGCATCGCCAGCGTAAAAAAAACCCGCCGAAGCTGGCGGGTTTTTTTATGATGGCCTGCGCTCAGTGCTTGTCCAACGCAGCGGCAGGCTTCAGCGGCGCCTGTCCACGATTCATCGCCCACTGCGCGATCCACTTCAGGCTGCGGAACACGAAGCGCACCATGGCCAGTGCCAGGATGGCTTCCACAAACGTCATCACGAAGGCGGGAATCGCGGTAAAGCGCTGGGCGCGGCGCTGGAACTTGGCCACCATGCGGTCGCGCGCGATCTCGATACTGTCGTAGAAAGTCGGCACCACCAGCAAGGTCAGAATCGTCGAGGTGATGGTGCCGCCGATGATGGCGATCGCCAGCGGACGGTAGAACTCGCCCCCCTCGCCCAGACCCAGCGCCACCGGGAACATACCGGCAATCAGCGCGAACGTGGTCATCAGGATCGGCCGCAGACGCATGCGGCCGGCATCCATCAGCGCATCTTCCCGTCCGAAGCCCTCTTCCTCTTTCTTGCGAGCAGCGTCGAGCAGCAGAATCGCGTTCTTGGCCACCAGACCCATCAGCATGATGATGCCGATAAAGCTCATCAGGTTGAGGGTGCCGCCGGTCAGGATCAGCGCGATCACCACGCCGATCAGCGACAGCGGCAGCGAGATCATCACCGCCAGCGGCGCCGTGAACGAGCCGAACTGCATGACCAGGATCAGGTACATCAGGCCAATACCGGACACCAGCGCAATCCCCATGGCCGAGAACACTTCCTGCTGGTCCTGGCTGGCGCCGCCCAGTTCCAGGCCGTAGCCCGGCGGGTAATCGAAGCTTTTCGCCAGCGCCACCGCGTCCTGCGTCACCTGGCCGCTGGAGCGGCCTTGCGCATTGGCCGACACGCTGATCACCCGCTTGCCGTTCTTGTGCTGGATCCCTGACGGACCCTTGCCCATGGTAATGGCGGCGATCTGGTCGAGCGGCACCATCTGATTGGTGCCTGTCACCGAAATCGGCAGGCGTTCGATGTTCTCGGCACTGACCCGGTCTTCCGGATGCAGGCGCACCGCCACGTCGCGCGATTCGCCGGTCGGATCGACCCAGTCGCCCACTTCCACGCCGGCGAACGCCACCCGCAGCGACTGCGCCGCGTCGTTGACCGAAATGCCCATCGAGTTGGCCAGGCCGCGGTTGAGCTCGATCTTCAGTTCATTTTTCGGGTCCTGCTCGGACAGGCCGACATCGACCGCGCCGGGAACCTGGCGCAGCTTTTCCATGTAGGCATTGGCGATTTCCATCAGCTTGCGCGAATCCGGTCCGGTAAATTCAAGCTGCACCGGCTTTTGCGCACCGTTGTTCAAGTCGTCGAGCACCACGTACTCCGCCCCCACCAGCTGAGCCATTTTTTCACGCAGCTCCACGGCAATTTCCTTGGCGCTGCGCTGGCGGGTGTTCTTCTTGCCGATGTCGACCCGGATGCGGCCGCCGCTGGCGTCGATGCGGCTATTGGTTTCCTTCACTTCCTTGATGCTGAGGGCAATTTCTGCCGCTTTTTCCATTTTCAGGCGCGCATATTCCACACTCGACGAAGCGGGCGTGCGCACGGTGATCAACAGCATGCCGCTATCGGACTTGGGCAGGAAATCGGAACCGCCGAACTTACTCTGCAGGACTAGCGCGCCGACGAAGCTGGCCACCGCGATCAAGGCCATCCAGCGGCGATGATGCAGCGCCCAGGCAATCACGCGGCCGTAGCGGTCGGCCTGGTGGTCGAACCAGTCGTTAAAGCGCTGCAGCACCCGCGACAAGCCTTTTTTCGGCGCCGAATGGTGGTCCGGCGGATCGCCCCAGTAGGCCGACAGCATCGGGTCGAGGGTAAACGAAATACCGAGCGACACCAGCACCGAGCAGGTCACGGTCAGCGCGAAGGGCCGGAACCATTCGCCGGAAATGCCGGCCATGAAGGCCACCGGAATGAACACCGCCATGATCGAGAAGGTGGTCGAGGCCACCGCCATGCCGATCTCGGCCGTGCCTTCCAGCGCCGCCGTGCGGCGGTCCGAGCCGTTCTGCATGTGGCGCACGATGTTTTCCCGCACCACGATGGCATCGTCGATCAGCACCCCGATCGCCAGCGACAGCCCGAGCAGCGTCATGAAGTTCAGGGTAAAGCCGCACAGCCACACCGCAATGAAGGCAGCCAGCACCGAGGTCGGCAGCGACAGCGCCGTGATCATGGTCGAGCGCCACGAATTGAGGAAGGCGTACACCACGAAAATGGTCAGCACGGCGCCGAACACCAGCGATTCGATCACGTTGTTCAAACTATTTTGCGAGCGCTCGCCGCCATCGTCGACGATTTCCAGCTTGGTACCGCCCGGCAATTCCTTCTCGATCTCCTTGACCGTCTCGCGCACTTTTTTGGCCACGGTGACGGTGGAGGCGTCCTTGGAACGGCTGATCGAGATACCCACGTTGGGCTTACCGCTGCGGATCGACAGGCTGTTGATGTCGGCAAAGCCATCCTGGATTTCCGCCACCTGGTTCAGGCGCACCACTTCCTCGCCGCGGCGCTTGACGACGATCTGCTGGAAGTCGGCCGGCGACTCGATCCGGCCGACCAGACGGATGCTCTGCTCGTCCAGATTGCCGCGCACCTTGCCCACCGGCGCGTTGGTGTTCTGGCTGCGCAGCGCATTGACCACATCGCCTACGGAGACATTGTATTCACGCAACTTGGCCGCGCGCAGCAGCACCGACAGCTCGCGCCGCAGCGCGCCGCCCACGTTGACGATCGACACGCCGTCGATGGCGCGGAAGCGGTCGGCCAGCGTATCCTCGGCGAGCCGCGAAATTTCCGCGTGACTCTGGCTGGTCGACGATAACGCCAGGCTCATCACCGGTTCGTTGGACGGATCGGCGCGCTGCAAAATCGGCTCGCGCATCTCGAGCGGCAACTTGTAGCGCACCGCCGCGATGGCGTTGCGCACCTCGTCCGAGGCTTCGATCAGGTTCTTGTCGAAGGAGAATTCCAGGAAGAAGTTGGCGTTGCCTTCATTGGCGTTGGAATTGAGCTGGGTGACGCCGGGAATGCTCTGGAAGGATTTCTCGATCCGGTTGATGATCTCCCGTTCCACCGTGTCCGGCGAGGCGCCCGGATAGGGAATGTTCACGATAATGAAGGGAATCTCGACATCGGGATTCTGATTGACGCGCAATTTTTTGAGCGCCAGCAGGCCCAGGCACATCATCGCCAGAATCAGGACGACGGTCGCGACGGGGCGCTTGATACTGAAATCGGACAGGAACATGGCTTATTTCCCCTGCACGGCCGAGGTCGCGGCACTGGCCACCTTGGCCGGCGCCATCTGCACTTTCTGGCCATCCTTCAAGGACGAATTCGGGCTGCGCAGGATCAGGTCGCCCGCGGCCAGGCCGTTGCGCACTTCATACGCGCCGGTGCGGGCATCGCGCACGCCCACCACCAGATCGGCCTTGTTCAGGGCATTGCCCTTCACGCGCCAGGTGTAGGCCTTGTCGCCGGCCTTGACCAGCGCGCCTTCGGGCAGCATCAGCGCCGAGGTGCTTTCCGCCTCGATCCGCCCTTCCCCGTACAGGCCGGACACGCGCGGCTGCGGCGAATTGGGCGCGAACGACACCAGCACTTCCACCTGGCGGGTCACTTCGTTGGCCGACGGATCGACGCGCTTGACCACGCCGCGGAATTCCTGATTGGCATAGCCATTGATGCGGAAACTGACCGGCTGGCCCACTTTGACCGAGCTGATGCGGTCGGCCGACACCCGGCCTTCAAAGCGCATGCTGGCAGGATCTATAATTTTGAGCAATTCCTTGCCGATCGACGCGGTGTCGCCGGCCGAGACCTTGCGTTCGCTGACCACGCCGTCGAACGGCGCGCGCACCACGGTGCGGGCCAGCTGCTGGCGCGCCTGGGCCGCGCGGGTCTTGGCGGCGGCCAGATCGGAGGCGGCATTGTTGCGCCGCACTTCGGCGTCATCCATGGCCTGGACCGAGGTCATGCCCGAGGCGCGCAGGGTTTTCATGCGGGCCAGCTGGCGTTCCGACTGGTCCAGCGCCTGGCTGGAGGCGCGCGCGGCTTCCTCGGCCGAGGTCAGCTGGTCGCGGATAGCGGTTTCATCGAGCTTGACCAGCACGTCGCCGCGCTTGACGATATCGCCGTTTTCTTTCAAAACTTGCAACACCACCGCCGACACTTCGGCGCGCAGATCGGCCTTGCGTTCCGGCTGCACCGAACCGGTCACCACCGGGCCCGACGCCAGCGCATTGCTCTGCACCGTGATCAAGTCTTCCGGCGCGATCAGCAGCTGGGCCGGCGCCGCCTTGCCATCGGCGCTGGCGCCGGCCTTGGCGGGGTCCTTGGCGTCCTTGCTGCAGGCGGCGAGGGCCGCCCCGATGGCCAGGACAAGAATGGTTTTGCGCAGCATGGTTGAATCTCCGGAAAGGTCGAACGAGCAATATCTGAGAGGTGGGGTAAAACTACCAGCGCCAAAGTATCCGATAGCGCTACCCAGTCGTCAATTGCAAGTTTGTCAATCGGTCGATTTCGATGCCTGAACTGCGTTTTTTAAGGATTGAACTGCATTTTCAGCCCTTGCATGGTGTTGCTTTGGCGCTGCATTTACAGCGCCGCGAACAGATGGAACAGCAGGAAACCGAGGCCGACCCCGGTGCCGATTCCGCCCAGGATCTCGACCACCGTATGGCCCATGCGTTCGCGCAGCCAGGTGTGGTCCGGCGCCTTGCCCGCCATGCGGTTGATGGCCGCGGCATGGTGGCCGACGTGCTGGCGCAAGTGGTTGGCATCGATCATGACGATGAAGGCCAGGGTCACGGCCACGCCGAAGGCGCCGCTGTCCATGCCCTCGCGCAGGGCGATCAGGGTGGCCATGCTGGTCGTCACCGCGCTGTGATTGCTGGGAAAGCCGCCATTGCCCACCAGATCCCACGCCCAGCGCCGCGTGCGCGCGCTATTGATCAGGAATTTGATGGGGCCGACCGCCGCCCAGGTGATGATCGGAGTGAGCAGGTAACTGATGTCCATGGATGTCTCGTCAAGTGGATGCGAGCGCAATTATCGCAGATGCCCCCTGCCCCCACCGCAGCGCCTGCCCCCAAGGCCGAGCGGTTACACTGTTGTCAATTCACGTAAACATGCAGGGAGTTGGAATGAAGCACTTCAGAATATCGATCCTGGTCACCATCGTCCTGCTGGGCGTGGCGGCCTGGTGGGGCCACAGCCGCGGCGGCATGTCCGGCCTGGTGTCGGCCCTGTGGATCTGCGCCGTGCTGGGAGTGCTGGAAGTGTCCTTATCGTTCGACAACGCCGTCGTCAACGCCGGCGTCTTGAAGGATTGGGACGCGTTCTGGCGTAAACTGTTCCTGACGGTCGGAATTTTTGTGGCCGTATTCGGCATGCGCCTGGTCTTCCCGCTGGCCATTGTCGCCATCGCCACCGGGCTCGGCATGGGCGATGTCTGGACCATGGCCATCACCACCCCGGAAGAATATTCGCGCCATCTCATTTCCAGGCATGCCGAAGTGTCGGCCTTCGGCGGCGCTTTCCTGATGCTGGTCTTCCTCAACTTCCTGTTTGACGAGGAAAAGCAGCTTCACTGGCTCGGCTGGATCGAAGAAAAGCTTGGCAAATACGGCACCGAAGGGCTGGGCATTCTGCTCACCCTGCTGGCGGTGTTCGGCTGCATGGCCCTGGTACCGGCGGCGCACCAGCTCAGCGTGCTCATTTCCGGCGTGGTCGGCGTGGCCATTTACGTGGGAGTGGACTGGATCAGCAAGCTGCTTGAAGAGGAAGAAGCCGATCCCACCATCGGCAAGCTGGTCTCGCGCGGCAGTATCGGTGGCTTCATGTATCTGGAAGTGCTCGATGCGTCGTTCAGTTTCGATGGCGTGATCGGCGCGTTTGCCATCACCAACGACGTCGTCATCATCATGCTGGGGCTGGCCATCGGCGCCATGTTCGTGCGTTCCATGACGGTGTATCTGGTCGACCGCGGCACCTTGCAACAGTTTGTGTACCTGGAACACGGCGCGCACTACGCGATCGGCATCCTGGCGCTGATCATGTTCGTCAGCGTCAAGTACGAGATTGCCGAATGGGTGACGGGGCTGTCCGGCGTGGCTTTCATTGCCGTGTCGGTCTGGTCGTCGCTGCGGTACAAGAAGACCCAGGGGGTGCTGGATGCGGCATGATGTTAGCAACATGGCCAATCGATGGCACAATACTGGCGTTTGAACCACTTACCGGATCGCCATGACCAAACGCCCGCTGCTGCTGCTATTGTCCGCCCTGACCGCGCTCGCCCTGCTGTTCGCCCTGTATGTATGGTTCACCCTGCACTGGTCCTACTCGGAGGGGGAACGCGCGGGCTACCTGCAGAAATTCTCGAAAAAGGGCTGGATCTGCAAGACCTGGGAGGGCGAAATCCTGCTGTCGAGCATGCCGGGAGCGATTCCCGAGCGTTTCGCGTTTTCAGTGCGCAGCGATGAGGTGGCCAGGCAGTTGGCGGCCGCGACCGGCAAACGCGTGCTGCTCAGCTATGAACAGCGCAAGGGTGTGCCGACCAGCTGCTTTGGCGAGACCGAGTATTTTGTCGAGCGGGTGGTAGTGCAGTAAATATCGCTTTTTACCAGCTCAGGTCGAGACACACATCGCGCCAGCGTGACTTGTCTTGCTCGACATGGCGCGGCGGCCGGCGATCATTCAACACCGGCGGTGCGTTCGCGCACCGCATCATCTGGAGAAGCAGGATGAACCACAGGACAGCGATGCTGGTGGCATCCGCGTGCATGGCGATGGCCGTCCATGCGCAGGCGGCCGGCGCGTTCCGGCCCGGCGCTATCTGGCCCGACGACAAGGGCGTGCATATCAACGCGCACGGCGGTGGCCTGCTCGAACACGGCGGCGTGTATTACTGGTTCGGCGAACACAAGGTCGGGGGCGAAGCCGGCAACCGCGCCCAGGTCGGCGTGCACGTGTACAGCTCGCGCAACCTGACCGACTGGCACGACGAGGGCATCGCACTGGCCGTCAACGACGACCCGGCCAGCGACATCGTCAGGGACGCGATCATCGAACGGCCGAAGGTGATTTTCAACAAAAAGACCGGGAAGTTCGTGATGTGGTTCCACCTCGAGCTGAAGGGCCACGGCTACAAGGCGGCGCGCGCCGGCGTGGCGGTGGCAGACAGGGTGACCGGTCCCTACCTCTACCAGGGGTCGTTTCGCCCGGACGCCGGCGCCTGGCCCGTCAACGTGGCGGCCGCCGACAAGGACCGGGGCACTTCGGTCCTCGCGCGCGACCACGCGGGCGGGCAGATGGCGCGCGACATGACGCTGTTCGTGGACGACGACGGCACGGCCTACGATATTTTCGCGTCCGAGGAAAACCGCACGATGCACGTCTCACGCCTGAGTGAGGACTACCTGCGCACGACGGGCCGGTACGCGCGCATGACGGTGGGCGGCGACGACGAAGCGCCGGCCATCTTCAAGCACGGCGGCAAATACTACCTGGTGACCTCCGGCCTGACCGGTTGGGCGCCGAACGCCGCCAAGTCCTACATGGCATCGACTATCTTCGGGCCGTGGATTGCGCTCGGCAATCCCGTGCGCGGCACCCCGGAAGAGCAGAAGACCACGTTCGGCGGCCAGTCGACGTACGCGCTGACGCTGCACCGCAACGGCTGCACGCGGCATATCCTGATGTTCGACATCTGGCGTCCGAAGGATGCGATCGACGGCCGCTACGCGTGGCTGCCGGTCGAGTGGGATGGGAACAAGCCGATCGTGCGCTGGCGCGACAGTTGGACCCTGCAGGATCTCGACAAGCTGCCGTGCGACGGGCCTGCCGGTTGAGCCTATCTCACGCCTTCACCGGCTGCGCCAGACGTCCCAGCACTTCATGCGTCATGGTGGCCGACGACGAGCGCTGTACGGCCCCCTCCTGCGCCTCGCGCTTTTCGTCCTCGATAGCCTTGCGCGTCGCCATCAGCGTGGCGGTATCAGCCTCCAGCCGGCGCGTTTCCAGTTCCAGCAGCTGACGCTTGGCCTCGGCCATCTCGCGCGTCGTCTGCGCCACTTTGCGCTGCATGTCGGCATGCGCCTGCGCACTTTCCAGCAGCAACTGCTGCGCATGGCGCTTGTCGATGGCTGACTGGGCCGCCATTTCTTCCGCCAATTCCGCCTGACGCGCCAGGTCGGCCTGTTCCTGCTCCGCCTCGGCCCGCGCCAGCGCCGCCATGCAGGCGGCCTGCTCGGACGCCAGCCGCGAGGCGATGGCCTGATTGGCACGCAGGTCGGCGGCCGCCTTGTTGCGCTGCGCCTCCAGCTTTTGCTCGACCAGCGCCAGCGCCGCGCGCTCGGCCTCGGCGCAAGCCAGTTCGGCCACCGCCAATTCCCGCGCCAGCGCCAGCTTCTGCTGCCCGGCCTGCGCCTTGGCCGCCTGCGCGTCCGCCAGTTCGGTGGCGGCGCGCGCCTGCGCGGCAAGGCTATCGGCTGCGGCACTCTTCTCAGCGCATTCGCGGGCGGTTTGTTCGGCAATCACCCGTGTCGCTTCGATTTCGGCCAGTTGCGCCTGTTCCAGACGGCGCTCGGCATCCGCCTTCTGGCGCAGCAGTTCGGCCTGCTCCAGTTCCGCATCGGCACGCGCCTTGGCGGCCTTGGCCAGTGCCTGCTCGGCTTCCAGCTTTTCCTGCAAACCGACCAGCGCGATTTCCTCGGCCAGCGCACGCTCGCGTTCGGCCCGGGCCAGGGCCTCGGCCTGGGCGGCTTTCTCGGCCGCCAGTTGCGCTGCCTGGCGCTGCAAGGCGACCTGTTCGGAGATCGCTTCGACAGCAGCCTGCTCGGCGGCGTTCTGTTCGGCGGCGGCGGCGGCGGCGGCTTGCGCCAGCGCCGCGCGTTCTTCGGCCAGCGCGCGGGCGCGCTGTTGTTCGTCCATGTGCAGCACGGCCGCGTTGGCGGCGGCCTGTTCGGCGGCGGCGCGCTCGCGCGCCTTGTCCGCGGCAGCCGCTTCAGCCTCGATCCTGGCCTGCTCCTGCGCGGCCGCTTCCTGTTCGGCCTGCGCACGCCCCAGCGCCACTTCGCGCAACTGGCGGTCGACCGCAATGCGCGATTCGGTGGCGGCGATGATGCGCGCCTCGGCGTCGCGCCGCGCTTCGGCGCTGACGGCAGCCATCTGCTCGACGCGCTCGCGGTGCAGCGCCGCTTCGCGCAGGGCTTTTTCCGATTGCAGGCGCAACGAGATCGACTTGGCCGCGACCCGTTCGGATTCGGCATGCGCCAGGGCGATGGCTTCGCGTTCCTGTTCGATATGGGCCAGGGCGCGGGCTTCTTCCAGCGCGCGCGCTTCGGCCTGGGCGCGGGCGAAGGCCGATGCCAGCGCGACCTGGTCGGCTTTTTCGCGCTGCACCGTCAATTCCAGGGCTTCAGCCTCGGCTTCGGCCAGCAGTTCGGCGGTCTGGCGGGCGCCCTTGGCCTGGCGCTCGCGCTCGCGCGCCAGCACGGCCAGGCGCGCGTCGGCGCTGGCGATGTGCAGCACTTCTTCCTTGGCCGCGTGCACGGCGGCCACCCGTTCGACCGCCTGCAGGCGCGCCTGCTCGGTCTGGACCAGCAATTCCTCAGCCGCCTTGGCGGCCTGGCGCGCCAGATCGGCTTCGGCCTCGGCCTGTTCGGCGGCGCGGCGGCGCGCTTCTTCCTCGACTTTGACGCGCGCTTCGGCGGCCAGCTTGATTTCGGTGTCGGCGGCCACGCGGGCGCGCAATTCGGCGGTTTCCTGACGCACCGCTTCGAGCTTGTCGACGCTGGCCTGGGCGGCGGCGCGCAGCGATTCGAGACGGTCGCGGTTGGCTTCGATGGCGTCTTCCGAGGCTTGGGCATTCTGCAGGGCGGCGGCGGCGGCGGCGGCATCCATGGCGGCGCGCTGCTCGGCCAGGGCGCGCGCGCGCGCTTCGGCGTGGGCGCGGCTTTCGGCGGCGCACGAGGCTTTCGCTTCAGCTTCCAGCCGGGCGATGGCTTCCTGGATGGCGCGCATCTCCGCCTGCGCACGGTCGGCCGGCGCCGGCTGGGCGGCCAGTTCGATGCTGACGTGGGCGTCGTCCTGCTGGGCTTGCTCGTGGTTCATGTGTTCTCGCTCCGTTTGCCTTCCCCCGAACGGGATAGCTCAGGAGCAATTATCCGGCAGCAACACTTTAGCCATGAGGCCAAGCAGACCCGCAAAAGTGCTGCTATTCGCGGTTTAGGCCGGCCAGCGCGGCGGCTCGTCCATCAGGCGAACCGGTGATTGCGTTGGTGGCCTGGAGGCAGCCTCTTACACCGGCCACAGTGGCGGCTCGTCCATCAGCGCGATCTGTTCGCGCAGTTCGAGGATGCGGTCTTGCCAGTAACGTTGCGTGTTAAACCATGGGAAAGCGGCGGGAAAGGCCGGGTCGTCCCAGCGCCGCGCCAGCCAGGCCGAGTAATGGATCAGGCGCAGGGTGCGCAGGGCTTCGACCAGGTAGAGCTGGCGCTGGTCGAAATCGCAAAAGTCTTCGTAGCCGGCCAGCACGTCGCCCATCTGCCGCACCATCTCCTGGCGCTCGCCCGACAGCAGCATCCACAAGTCCTGGATGGCCGGGCCGCTGCGGCTGTCGTCGAAGTCGACGAAATGGGGGCCGTCATCGGTCCACAGCACATTGCCGGCATGGCAATCGCCGTGCAGGCGCAAGGTGGCCAGCTCGCCGGCCCGCTCGTAGCAGCGCCGCACGCCGTCGAGCGCCTGCGCCACCACGCTGGTGTAGGCGGCGTTCAGCTCGGGCGGGATGAAATCATGGGCCTGCAGATAATCGCGCGGTTCCAGGCCGAAGCTGGCGATGTCGAGCGCGGGCCGTTCAGTGAACCGCTTCAGGCCGCCCACCGCGTGAATCCGGCCGATGAAGCGGCCGATCCACTCCAGCGTGGCCGGGTCCCCAAGTTCGGGTGCGCGCCCGCCGCGGCGCGCAAACACCGCGAAACGGAAATCCTGGAAACTGTGCAAGGTCGCCCCGCCGATGGTCAGCGCCGGCACCACGGGAATTTCCCGTTCGGCCAGTTCGGCCACGAATCCGTGTTCTTCGACAATGGCCGCATCGCTCCAGCGTTGCGGGCGATAGAACTTGACCACCAGCGGCGGCCCCTCTTCCATGCCGACCTGGTAGACCCGGTTTTCGTAGCTGTTGAGTGCCAGCAGACGGCCGTCGCCGCGCAGGCCGACGCTGTCGAGCGCGTCGAGCACGCAGCCGGGGCCGAGGGCGGCAAAAGGGTGTATCGGATTTTCCATCGCGGTATTGTAAGCGCAAGCGTTACACTATCGCCTTTACCGACGAAACAGAGCACCCCATGCACCTCGAACAGCCCCTCAGCGACAAAGAATTCGACGACCTCGACCAGTTCCTCCTGTCCGACCGTTGCCCCAACGACGCCATGACCATGGACACGCTGCACGGCTACCTGACCGCCATCGCGATCGGTCCGGAAACCATCATGCCGGCCGAGTGGCTGCCCAAGGTGTGGGGCGGCGAAGGCACCGCGCCGGCCTGGAAAAACGGCAAGGAAGAAGAACGCATTCTCAACCTGATCATGCGTTTCATGAACGAGGTGCTGGTCACCTTCGAGGTTGCGCCCAAGGAATTCGAACCGCTCTACGTCGAGCACGAGTTCGAAGGCCAGACCCTGATCGACGCCGAAGGCTGGTGCTGGGGCTTCTGGGAAGGCATGGAATTGCGTCCGGGCTCGTGGGAACCGATCTTCGACTCGGAGCAGGAAGCGCTGATGCGCCCGCTCTACCTGCTGGGCGCCGATGAAATCGAGGAAGCCGAGCTGGCCGAGGTGAACAATCCGGTCAAGGCGCACAAGCTGGCGCTGGAAATCGAAGCCAACCTGCCGCTGATCTACCGGTTCTGGCTGCCGCGCCGCAAGGCCGCCGTGCCGACCCTCAAGCGCGACGAGCCGAAGGTCGGCCGCAATGACGATTGCCCTTGCGGCAGCGGCAAGAAATACAAGAAGTGCTGCGGCGCCGAGGGCGCGTAAAACTATCCCGCCAGCGCCGTCTCGGCCAGGCGGCTCTGATACAGCGCCGCCACCAGGTCCGACTGGGTGACGATGCCGGCGAAGCGATTCTCGTGATCGACCACGGGGATATGGTGCAGGCCGGAATCGGCCATCAGCGGCACCAGCTCGACAATCGGGGTGTCCACCTTGGTCGTGGTGACCTTGGCCGTCATGATCTGCCCCACGACTTCCGGCTTTTCCGAATGGGTGCGGCCGCTGCGAACCAGGAAATGGCGCAGGCGGGTGCCAATCGTGGCCGGGTCGCCCAGGTCGCTGTGCGCCAGAAAATCGCTTTGCGACACAATACCGATCACCCGGCGCGCGCGGTTGATCACCGGCAGCGCATGCACCCGGTGGTGCCGCATCAGGCGCCAGGCCTCGCCCAGTTCGGTGGCAAATTCCAGGGTCACCACATCGCGCGACATGATCTGCCCGCAGGTGATCACGCCGAAGCGGCGTCCGTAGGCGTGCGACTCGGTGGCCACGATGATGTCTTCCAGGTCGTCGCGGCTGACGTCCAGCACCTGGCCGTAGCGCTCCAGCACCGCGTCCAGGTCGGCACTGGTAAAACCCAGCCGCGCGCTCGGGGTGATGTCGGCGGTGGCGTGCGGATGCTGTGCGGCGGCCTGCTGGCGGTGCGGGTAGCGCCGTCCGGTCAGGTTGTTGTACAGCAGCGCGGCCGCCACCATCAGCACCGAGTTGAGGGCCACCGGCACGAACACGAAGCGGTATCCCATGTCCAGCACCGCCGGCCCGGCCAGCACGGCCGTGAGCGCGATCGCGCCACCGGGCGGGTGCAGGCAGCGCAGCGCAAACATCACCGCGATCGCCGCCCCGCCCGCCAGCGGCGCGGCCAGCAATGGCGAGCCGATGTGCTGGGCACAAGTCACGCCCACCACGGCGGCAACCGTATTGCCGCCGATCACGGCCCAAGGTTGGGCCAGCGGGCTGGCCGGCAGGCAGAACAGCAGCACCGCCGAGGCGCCGATCGGGCCCACCAGCCAGCTGGCCACGTCGGGATGCAGCAGCGAGCACAACAGGCCGGTGATGCCCAGGCCCAGCAAGGCGCCCAGGCTGGCGCGCCCTTGTTCGGTGCGGGAAGCGTTGGTGGCGGGCGGCAGCAGCGCGCCCAGCCGGGTAAAGGGAGTGGTCGACATCGGAAATCGGTCAGGCAAGGTCAGCAGGACCGCTATTAAAACATATCCGGCCATGGCAATGCACCAAAATTGTGCATTTCCCAACCGGCGCCCCGCTTGAGTTTTGCCAACAAGCAACTTCCCGCAAACTCTTACCATTGGAGAACATTCAGTCCGAGGAGACCCCGATGTTCCGCATCTGCCTGATGGCGAGCGCGCTTGCCCTGCTGTCCTTCCCTGCCGGCGCCGCGCCCAGCCGGTATTCCGATCTCTACGGCAAGCAATGCCGCACCACGGAACTGCTTGCGCACGGCAGCACGCGCGAATGCAGCGGCGTGGCCGGCTATGCCCTGGCGGTGCACGACGACGACGACCGCACCAGCGTCGACGTGATTTCTCCCAGGCGAGCCGTCTATCCGCTGTCGTACTGGGATGTGGTCACGCTCGGGTATGCCTCGGTCGGTCAAAAGGCCGAATGGGTGATGGGCACGCGCAAGGGCTATGCCATGCCTACCGCCCTGCTGGTGCGCCTGACCCGGCTCGACCAGCGCAATCCCGGCGAGCTCATCGCCGTGGCCAGGCTGGACCGAGACGGCGCTTGCGTGGTCTTCAAAGGCGACCTCGGCGAGCCCGGCGTGGAAGCCGAAGCGCGCAAGGCATCGGCCGATCCGGTGCGCAAATGCCTGGGGGCCTACACCGCGGATTGAGCGCGATTGCAAACAATCAGCATTCGCATGCGACACAAGCTGCGGTATGATTGCCTGCATGAAGACGATCTCGACTGTCGTAGCCATCTTGAGCGCCCTGACCGCCTGTGCGCCGCGGGCCGGATTTGCCCAGCAGGCCGACGACATGGCCGAGCTTTCCCTCGAACAGCTGAGCAACATCGTGATCACCTCCGTCTCGCGCCAGCCAGCGCGCCTGTCGGCGGCGCCGGCCTCGCTGTACATCATCAGCGCCAGCGACATCCGGCGCAGCGGCGCGCGCACCCTGCCCGAAGCGCTGCGCCTGGCCCCCAACCTGCAGGTCGCGCGCGCGGACGCACGCAACTACGCCATTTCCGCACGCGGCTTCAACAGCGTCTTCGCCAATAAGCTGCTGGTGCTGATCGACGGGCGCAGCGTCTATTCGCCCTTGTTTTCCGGGGTGTTCTGGGATGCCCAGGAAGTGGTGCTGGCCGACGTCGCCCGCATCGAAGTCATCAGCGGGCCGGGCGCCACCATCTGGGGTGCCAATGCCGTCAACGGTGTCATCAACGTGATCACCAAGAATGCCGCCGACACCCAAGGCAACCTGCTCAGCGCCGATGGCGGCGAACACGAGGGCAATGGCGTGCTGCGCCACGGCGGCAAGCTCGCCGGTGGCGGCCACTACCGCGTCTACGGCTCGCTGAGCGAAGCCGACGACACCGCCACCGCCGCCGGCGCGTCCACGCTGACCGGCTGGCATCGGCGCCAGACCGGCTTTCGCGCCGATCTGCCGGTTGGCACGGCCAGCCTGGCGGTCTCGGGCGACGCCTACGAAGGCAAGCTGGCGCAGGCGCAAACCGTACCGATCGCCATCGCCGGCGCCAACCTGACGGCGCGCTACACCGCCCTGCTGCCCGACAATCAAGTCGTCAACGTCCAGATCATTGCCGACCACACCCAGCGCGACCAGCCCAACGCCTTCAATGAGCACCTCGACACGCTGGCACTGGAAGTCCAGCACGATATCCGGCGCGGCGCCCACAACATCATCTGGGGCGGCGGCTACCGCTACAGCTGGGACCGGATCGTCAACAGTCTCCGCTCCGGCTTCCTGCCCGCGTCGCTCGACATGCATTGGGGCAACGTCTTCATCCAGGATGAAATCGCCCTCACCGAACCGCTGCGCCTGACCGCCGGGGTCAAGTTCGAGCAGAACAACTACACCGGCATGGAAGTGCTGCCCAACCTGCGCCTGGCCTACACCCATGGCGACCACCTGTTCTGGAGCAGCCTGTCGCGCACGGTGCGGGCGCCCTCGCGCATCGACCGCGATTTCTACTCGCCCACGTATCCGCCGGTGACCAATGGCGTCCCGCGCTACACCATCGGCGGCGGCCCGGACTTCGAATCGGAAACGGCCAAGGTGGCCGAGCTGGGCTACCGCGGCCAGCCGCTGCCCACCCTGTCGTGGTCGGCCACGGCGTTTTTCAGCGACTTCGAGCGCCTGCGCACGCTCGAAGTGCACACCGGCAGTCCCTGGACCTTTGAAAATCTGCGCCAGGGCCGCGCCCGCGGCATCGAAATGTGGGCGCGCTGGCAAGTGCTGCCGGCCTGGCGGCTGGACGGCGGCGCGGTGCTGCAGAAAGTGCGCACCAGCCTGCTGCCGGGCAGCCGCGACGTCAGCGAACTCTTCGGACTGACCCCCAACGACCCTGACCGGCGCTACACGCTGCGCTCCTCGCACGACCTGGGCCAGCACCACCAGCTGGACCTGAACCTGCGCTACGTCGGCAGCCTGCCCCGTCCGGCCGTGCCGGCTTACTACGAGCTCGATGTGATGTGGATGTGGACACCCACGCCCAAGGTCGACATCGGCATCAGCGGCCTGAACCTGCTGCACCGCAACCACGTGGAATTCGGCGCGGCCCCGGGGCGCAGCGTCATCGAGCGCGCCGTGCAGCTCAGCGCCGCCTACCGCTTCTGATCCGGCGGCAGCAGCCGCTGCGTCACCGCGCGAAACGGCAGCGCCTCCGCCTGGCGGTATTGCAGCAACTCATCCATGCCATCGAAACTGCGGTCGGCCAGTGCCCAGCCGAGCGGCGTATCGTTGCGCGCCAGTACCCCGAACCACAGGAAACCGGCCGGCAACAGCACATCCATATCGCGCCGTTCGGCGGTCACGGCAAAGGTGGCGCGCGCCGCCCGCGTGCTGAACAGGCCGCGCGGCGGCGCCAGCAGTTCGGACAAAAACGTCATGTCCATCCGCGCGCTGGCCGGGTCGAGCTTGCCGGACGGCGCCATCGCCCCCGGCGAATTGCTGATCACTATCACCGCCGGCTCGATCGCGTAGCCCGCCGCGCGCCAGCGCTCCAGCGCCGGATGCATGGCGAACAGCAAGTCGCGGATGGTTTCCACGCCGGAGTTTTCGAAATAGCCGCCATCGATCACCCTGCCCCACGGCGCGCGTTCGGTGCCGGGACCGCAGGGCGCCAGCCGGCCGGCGCGGCGGCAGGCGTACACCGTGCCGGCCGGGCTCACATAGCTGAAGCGCGCACTGTTGTGCACCGCCGTCGCCAGGCTCATGCGGCGCAGGTCGAGCAGCGGATCGAACGCGTCGAAGGCGTCCGGAAAGCGGCCGTCGATCACCAGGTCGCTGGCGATGACGCGGTTGCCGCCGTCGACCAGGGTGGCGTTGAGCAGCAGCGAAGGCACGTTGCGCGCGCCGTCCTGGTGCCACAGCCGGTCGAAGCGCTGGGCCAAGCGGTCGTTGCCGGTGGCGCGCTGCCAGCCATCGTTCAGGGCCGCCTCCATCGCGCGCGCCCGGTCCGCGGCCGGCAGCGCGAACGGCAGGAAGCGCTGCACCATGTCGGGATACATCAGATAGCCCACCGTGGGCGAGAGGAAATCGCGCCGCAGCACCGTGCGCATGCATTGCTGATAGGCGCGCGCCGGGTTGCGCCGTGCACAGGGCGATTGCGCCAGCGCGCCGCTGTGGCCATCGGCGACCAGGGCCGCGAAGCTGGCCAGCGCCAGGCTGCCGCCGGACACGCCGCTCATGCCGAACACGTGGCGCGAAAAGCGCCCGCCGCTGTCGTCCTGCAGCTTGGCCAGCACATTGCCGGCCCAGTAGGCCGCGCGGATGCCGCCGCCCTCGGCCGCCACCAGGTACAGCGGAAACGCCTCCTTCGGCCTGAGCTCGCCGGCCTGCACGCGGCTCTGCAGCCAGGCATCCGTGTGGCGGTCGATATCGCGCCGGATCATCGGCGCCGGATCGTTGCCGATCAGCGCGACCGCGTGATTGTCGTTGCTGAAGCTAAAGATCACGAACAGCAGCAAGGGCGCTGCCGCCATCGACGGCAGATGCAGCTGCTTGAAAAAATAGGTCAGCACCAGGTCGCCGAACAGAATCCAGCTGGCCAGCGCAAAGCACAGCAGTATCGGCGCGGTCACCACCGCCGTCACTTCCACCGGGCGCCACCAGACCGCAAACAGCAGCGCGAACGATACGCCGATGGCCGTCACCGCCGTGGCCACGGTGCGCCGCTGCAAGGAGACGAAGCGCATCGGCTGGGCGCCATCGACGAGGCGAAAGCGCGACGCAAACCAGCGCCGCCGCTTGATCATGAAGATGCCGATGGCCAGGCCGGACAGCGCGCAGGCCAGCGCCAGGACCGCTTCGCCCAGCCGGAAGAAGGTCAGCGCCAGCAGCGCATTGGGCAGCACGCCCAGGCAGCGCGGCAGCCAGTTGCGCGCCGTGTCGACGAAAAGCGTGCCGGACCGGTCGATCACGCTGTGGCCGTCGAATACCCGTCCGAGGGTCAGGCGCGCGCTATACCAGGCGGCCAGCGACCAGGTCGCGACGGCAAACAGAAACAGCGAGAAATTCCAGCCCGGCTGGGCGACCAGGCGCAGGCATTCGCGCCCTTGCGGGATCGCCGCCATGCCGACCGCGCCGACGAGGGTAAACGTCAGGCTGTAGAAGCAGCGCCAGGCGATCGAGCCGGTTTCCTTGAGTCGCTCGCCGATGGCGCGCAAGATGTTCATCAGGCTGTTCAAACCGGTCCCCGCGTGATGGCTGGCAACGCGGCAACTTTAGCATAAGGTCAAGGCGCGAGCGTTGACTCGGTGCGTAAGCTCAGACGACTTCCACCCGGTTTCTGCCCTTCGATTTCGCCGCGTACAATGCGCCGTCGGCGCGCGCGATGGCGGTCCCGATGTCTTCGTCCGGTTTGAGCGCGGTCGCGCCGAAGGAAGCGGCAACGCGCAACCCATGCGGCCAATCCTGCCGGGTCATCGCAATGCGCAGCTTTTCCGCCATGTTCGCGGCTTGCTCCCTGCTCGTCTCCGGGCACACCAGCAGGAATTCTTCGCCGCCCCAGCGCACCAGCTTATCGCCGGCGCGGACCTCGCGTCTGACGATGGCGGCGAAGCGCCTCAGCACCTCATCGCCCGCGTCATGCCCATACCGGTCATTGACTTGCTTGAAATGGTCGAGATCCATGAAGATCACCGCCATATCCTTGCCATAGTGCTCGGGAGTCTGCAGGCGCTTCACCAACGCCTCCCGAAGGCCCTGGCGGTTCAGGGCGCCGGTGAGCGGATCGGTATAGGCCTGGTCGGCCAGTTCACGCGCTTCCAGTTCAAGCGCCTTGTTAATGCTTGCCAAAAGTTCCAGGCGCGAGTTGCTGGCCAAAAGCCTGGACCGATAGTGCAGCAGGCTGAGGGACAAGCTGAGCATTCCGCAGGCGATCCACGCGTACACCAGATACATCAGAAGTTTTGCGTGCGAGATCCATTTTCCACGGAACTGGATCGACCTCACCTCCATGGTGACCACTTCGCCGGGTGCGCTGACCGTCGAAATTTCCACCGCCGTCACGTTATCCAGCCGGGTGTAGCTCTGCGACAGCGGCACCCTGCGCGTGCTTCTCCACCAGTCCGCAGTGCGCAGGACATTGAGGGGAATGGTGAAGGTGGGCTGGTCCGGGAGTTCAATTTCGGCTTCGTTGAAGCGCTGCGAATTCCAGTCGTCAACCGTGGAAAATTCGGGCTCGAAATTAATCAGATGGAGCTTGATTTTTTGCGGGGGGCGACCCGAATAGCTCATGTTGAAGGTAATCGTGTCGAACTGCGAAAGGTCCACCCCTTTGCCGGCGGCACCCAGCAAAAATTGCAGCTTGCAAAACGGCCACGTATAGCCCACTTGCAGCGCACAACGCATGGTGAGCGCATCCTTGCTGCGAACCAGTGACGAGACCGAATTACCTTTCTCGTAACGGTCATCGGTCACTCTGGCGCCGTGCGGTAGCCGGCTGGAAAGCTCAATGACGCGGGCCATGCCAAAATGCTGCCAGATTAGCAAAATTGGACTCAACAATAATAATAAACCAACCAAATAATGGCTCATCAGCATCATGCGGGAGGGCGGCTGGTTCATGCGTGGTCAATAGGGCTCAAAGCGTCAAACTTGGCCGATATGTATTGACCTGTCAAGTGTTCAATAGAAAATCCTTGGTGTGGTACCGCCTAATCAGCCTGATAGGCGCGGGTCGGCAACGCCGTCTTTTTCATTAATTAAAGGCACAACCGCAATGTGTTGCAGAACAAATTGATGATGTCACCACCCAGCATCGAAAACTGGAAAAGCTTGTGTTCGCGTGGCAGGATTTTCTGTGTCTATCGAAACTCATCGTGGCGCCATCCGCCGCGGCGACATATACCGGCCGCCGCCGTGCGGCAACTTAGCGCATTGCCAGCGGTAGCCGGCGCTTCGGCGGCGCAAACGCCTGGTCCAGCTGGGCCAGATCGGCCTCGGTCAGCACCAGGTCGAGCGCGGCGCGATTCTCGCGCAGGTGCTCCGGTGTCGCGGCCTTGGGAATGGCGATCACCCCGTCGTGCCGCAGCACCCACGCCAGCGCCACCTGGGCCGGGCTGCATCCATGCTGCTGCGCCACCGCCACCAGCGCTGGCGTGCGCAGAAAGCGCAGCCGCTCCGGCCCGGCGGACTCCAGCGGCGAATACGCCATCACGGGAATGCCGCGTTGCCTGCACCACGGTAGAAGGTCATATTCGATGCCGCGCTTGACCAGGTTGAGCAGCACCTGATTGGCGGCGATATCGGCCCCGCCCGGCAAGCCGGCCGCTTCCAGCATATCGTCCAGATCGAAATTGCTCACGCCGAACGCGCCGATCTTGCCCTGCTCGCGCAGGCGCATGAAGGCGTCGAGCGTCTCGGCCAGCGGCACCGTGCCGCGCCAGTGCAGCAAATACAGGTCGATGCGATCGATGCCGAGCCGCCTGAGGCTGCGCTCGCACGCCGCCTGCACACCCTTGCGGTCGGCATTGTGCGGATACACCTTGCTGACAATGAAAACCTGATCGCGCCGGCCGGCAATGGCCGCGCCAACGACTTCCTCGGACCCGCCGTCGGCATACATTTCAGCCGTATCGATCAGGGTCATGCCCAGGTCGATCCCCAATTGCAGCGCGCGCACTTCGGCGTGGCGCGCGGCCGGGTCTTCGCCGATATTCCAGGTTCCCTGCCCGAGCGCGGCAACGCTCGGTCCAGACGGCAGCAGCACGGTTTTCACAGGGACACCCTCCCGGTTCAGTCCAGCTTGATGAAATGCTCGCGGTAGTATTTCAGTTCATCGATCGACTCGATAATATCAGCCAGCGCCGTATGCTTCTGGTGTTTTTTGAAGCCGGCGATCAGTTCCGGCTTCCAGCGGCGGCACAGCTCTTTCAGGGTCGACACATCCAGATTGCGATAGTGGAAGAACGCTTCCAGCTTGGGCATGCCGCGCACCATGAAACGGCGGTCCTGGCAAATGGTGTTGCCGCACATTGGCGATTTACCTGCCGGCACATACTGTTTCAGGAAAGCGATCAGCGCTTCCTCGGCCTCGCTTTCGGAGACAGTCGACGCCTTGACCCGGTCGATCAGGCCGGAACGGCCGTGCGTGCCCTTGTTCCACGAATCCATCTTGTCGAGCGTCTCGTCGGACTGGTGAATGGCGAACACCGGGCCTTCGGCCAGCACGTTCAGGTGCATGTCGGTGACCACCACGGCCACTTCGATGATGCGGTCGGAATCCGGGTCCAGGCCCGTCATTTCCATATCGACCCACACCAGGTTGAACTCGTTCGGACGGGCTGGAACGCCCGCAGCTGCTAAATCAGTCGCTTGTGACATAATTCTCTCTTGGCCTAATCAATCCTGCATTTTCTCACAGGCACAGCATGTATTCATCCGCGTTTTCGATTTTGTTCGTCTGCTTCTTTCTCTTGACCATCTCGCTGCGGCTATGGTTATCGATGCGCCAGCTGCGCCATGTGCTGCGCAACCGCCACGGGGTGCCGCCGGAATTCGCCACCAAAATCCCGCTCGACGCGCACCAGAAAGCGGCCGACTACACCGTCGCCAAGACCCGCCTCGGCATGCTCGAGCTGCTCTTCAACGGCGTCGTCCTGATCGGCTTTACCCTGCTGGGCGGCCTGCAATGGCTGGCGGGCGCCGTGCTGCCGCTGACCGGCCCCGGCATGGCCTTCCAGATCGGCCTGCTGGCGGCGTTCGCCGTCGTGACCGGCCTGCTCGACCTGCCGTTCGACTACTACCGCCAGTTCGTGCTGGAGCAGCGCTTCGGCTTCAACAAGATGACCGTCAGGCTGTGGCTGGCCGACATGGTGAAAGGCGCCGGCATCGGCGCGGCCGTCGGCCTGCCGCTGGTATGGGTCGTGCTCAAGCTGATGGCCGCCAGCGGCGATCTGTGGTGGCTGTACGCCTGGCTGGTCTGGACCGGCTTCCAGCTGCTGATGATGGTGCTGTACCCGACCGTCATCGCCCCGCTGTTCAACAAATTCTCGCCGCTCGCCGACGACAGCCTGAAAGCGCGCATCGAAGGCTTGATGAAGCGCGTCGGCTTCGCCGCCAAAGGCCTGTTCGTGATGGACGGCTCCAGGCGCAGCGCGCACGGCAACGCCTACTTTTCCGGCTTCGGCGCCAACAAGCGCATCGTGTTCTTCGACACCCTGATCACCCGCCTGGCGCCGCAGGAAATCGAAGCGGTGCTGGCGCATGAACTGGGCCACTTCAAGCTCCGGCACATCATCAAGCGCATCGCCGTCATGTTCCTGGTGTCGCTGGGCTTTCTGGCCCTGCTCGGCTACCTGAAGAACCAGGTGTGGTTCTACACCGGCCTGGGCGTCGATCCCCTGATCGGCGCCGGCAACGACGCGCTCGCGCTGATCCTGTTCATGCTGGTGCTGCCGGTATTTACCTTCGTGCTGTCGCCGCTGGCGTCGATCAGCTCGCGCAAGCACGAATTCGAAGCCGACGCCTTCGCCGCCACCCACACCGACGCGCGCGACCTGGTCTCGGCGCTGGTCAAGATGTACGAGGACAACGCCTCCACCCTCACGCCCGATCCGCTCCATTCGGCCTTCTACGATTCGCATCCACCGGCCTCGGTACGGATCGCCCGGCTGAATCTGGCGGCCCAATGAGTCTGCACGGAACCGTCATCGCGGCGCACGGGCGCCATTACCTCGTGGACGTGGCCGGACGCAAACTGCAATGCGTCACGCGCGGCAAGAAAACCAATGTGGCCGTGGGCGACGTGGTCGACCTGAAGATGACGTCGGACGACCAGGCCGTCATCGAAGCCATCGGCGAGCGCAAGACGCTGCTGTACCGCTCCGACCAGTACAAGTCCAAGCTGCTGGCGGCCAACCTGACGCGCCTGTTCATCGTCGTGGCCACCGAGCCGGGCTTTGCCGACGACCTGATCTCGCGTTCGCTGGTGGCGGCCGAAGCGGCCGGCATCGAAGCCCATCTGATCCTCAACAAGGTCGACGTGGCCGCCCTGCTGCCCAAGGCGCGCGAACGCCTGCAAGCCTACACCTCGATCGGCTACCCGCTGCACGAAGTCTCGGCCAGGCGCGACCCCGGGCATGCCGTGGCCACCCTGATGCCGCTGCTCGAGGGCCAGTCGTCGATCTTCATCGGCCAGTCCGGCATGGGCAAGTCCTCGCTGATCAACCTGCTGGTGCCGGACGCCGACATCGCCGTGCGCGAGATTTCCGCCGCCCTCGACACCGGCAAGCACACCACCACCTTCACCCGGCTGTACGCCTTGAACGAGCGGTCCTCGATCATCGATTCGCCCGGCTTCCAGGAGTTCGGCCTGTACCACCTCAGTGAAGGCATGCTCGAACGCGCCTTCGTGGAGTTCGCGCCGTTCCTGGGCGGCTGCAAATTCTACAATTGCCGCCACCTGATCGAACCGCAATGCGCCATTTTGCAGGCCGTCGGGGAAGGCAGGATCGCCCGCTTCCGCCACCAGCTGTACGGCCAGCTGCTGCACGAATCGGCACAGACGCTGTATTGACGCCGCCGGGGAACTTGCTGCATCAGCATGGCTTTACTTCGGGCAAATCCACAAAAACAATTATAATGTCAGGCTCCCCTGCGTCAGCGCCGGACCGCTCGTAGCAAAAAGCATTTAAAAGTTGCAATTATGTCTACCAAAAAACCGATCAAGCACTTCCTCCAGTTTTCCGACTTCTCCCTGGCCGAATTCGAGTACGTTATCGAGCGCGCCAAGATCATCAAGCGCAAGTTCAAGAACTACGAGGTCTACCACCCGCTGGTCGACCGCACCCTGGTGATGGTGTTCGAAAAAAATTCGACCCGCACCCGGCTTTCTTTTGAGGCCGGCATGCACCAGCTGGGCGGCGCCGCCATCTACCTGAACACGCGCGACTCGCAGCTGGGGCGCGGCGAACCGGTGGAAGACGCCGGCCAGGTGATGAGCCGCATGTGCGACATCATCATGGTGCGCACCTTCGGGCAAGACATCATCGAGCGTTTCGCCGCCAATTCGCGCGTGCCGGTGATCAACGGCCTGACCAATGAACACCACCCCTGCCAGGTGCTGGCCGACATCTTCACCTATGTCGAGCACCGCGGCTCGATCAGCGGCAAGACCGTGACCTGGGTCGGCGACGCCAACAACATGCTGTACTCGTGGCTGCAGGCGGCCGAAGTGTTCGGCTTCCACCTGAACGTCTCCACGCCCAAGGGCTACGACATCGACCACACGCTGGTGTCGACCAAGCGCTACACCTTCTTCGAGAACCCGTCCGACGCCTGCGCCGGCGCGCACCTGGTCAACACCGACGTGTGGACCAGCATGGGCTATGAGAAGGAAAACGCCCAGCGCCTGGCCGACTTCGAAGGCTTCATCGTCGACGCGCCCAAGATGGCGCGCGCCGCGCCGGACGCGCTGTTCATGCACTGCCTGCCGGCCCACCGCGGCGAAGAAGTCGCCGCCGAGGTCATCGACGGCCCGCAATCGGTGGTCTGGGACGAAGCGGAAAACCGTTTGCACGTCCAGAAAGCCCTGATCGAATACCTGCTGCTGGGCGAAATTGCCGGCAGCTGAACTACACAAGCGCACCCGAACACCACGTCAACACAGATTGGAACTCCCATGAGCGACATTAAAAAAGTAGTCCTCGCCTATTCCGGCGGCCTCGATACTTCGGTCATCCTGAAATGGCTGCAGGATAACTACCAATGCGAGATCGTCACCTTCACGGCCGACCTCGGCCAGGGCGAAGAGCTCGAACCGGCGCGCGCCAAGGCGATCAAGTTCGGCATCAAGCCGGAAAACATCTACATCGACGACGTGCGTGAAGAATTCGTGCGCGACTTCGTGTTCCCGATGTTCCGCGCCAACACCGTCTACGAAGGCGAATACCTGCTGGGCACCTCGATCGCCCGTCCCCTGATCGCCAAGCGCCTGATCGAGATCACGCGCGAGACCGGCGCCGACGCCATCTCGCACGGCGCCACCGGCAAGGGCAACGACCAGGTCCGCTTCGAGCTGGGCGCCTACGCCCTCAAGCCGGACGTCAAGATCATCGCCCCGTGGCGCGAGTGGGACCTGCTGTCGCGCGAAAAGCTGCTCAAGTACGCCGAAGAGGCCGGCATCGATATCGACATGAAGCACAAGAACGGCGGCGCGCCCTACTCGATGGACGCCAACCTGCTGCACATCTCCTTCGAAGGCCGGCACCTGGAAAACC
>CAMLIL010000033.1 GCA_946480015.1 uncultured Oxalobacteraceae bacterium
GCGTTTCGTCGAAGCCGAAGCTTTCGGCGAAGTGCTGGTAGTCGTGCGCCGAATATTCGAAGGCGTGGCCCTGGCGCAGGGCGCGCCGCGCGTACAGGTTGAGCAGTTCGGCGGCGGTATCGCGCACCTGTTCGGCCGCCTTGCGCTTGGCCTTGTCCCACTGGCCGGAGCCGAGCGTATGCAGCGGCGCATCTTCGGGGGAGGCGCCGGAGTAGCGCGAGATCACGTGCAACTGCGACACCGGTACGTACAGCTTGGCGTCCTTGGCGTATTCCAGGTACAGGAACTCGGTCTCGCCTTCGCCCAGGTCCATGCTGGTCAGGCCCATGTAGCGGCCGATGCCGTGGTTGATGTGCACGACCGGGTCGCCGATCTTCAGTTCCGACAGGTCGCGCACCATCGACTCGACCTGGGTGGCCGCTTCCTGCTTCTTGGTGCCGGCGCGCCGGCCCGAACCCGCATACAGCTCGGTCTCGGTGATGAAGATCAGGTTCTCGCCGCCTTCGGCAAACAGTTCGAAGCCGGCCTGCAGCGGCGCCACGCCGAGCGCCAGATCGACGCTGGCGTTGAGGAAGCCTTCGAAGCCTTCCACCGGCACCGGCGCCAGGTCGTATTCGGCGAAGTACTGCTGCAGGGTTTCGCGGCGGCCGTTGGTGTCGGCGCAGATCATCACGCGTTTGTCGTGCTGCAGCAGGAAGGCGCGCAGGTTGACCAGCGGGTCTTCCTGGCGGCGGTTGACGGCAATGTTGGGAATCGGCGCGGACAACTCCGACGGTTCGCCGTCGCCATCCTTGCCGATGGCCCAGCGCCCGAGCGGCTTGGCCAGGGTGAAGAACTGCTCGTCGCTGAGGAACAGTTCTTCGGGCGTGAGGATGGGGCGGTCGCGGTCCGCGTTGAGAAAGCGGTAGCGCGATTCGGTGTCGAGCCAGAAGCGCTTGATGGCGCCGTCGATGTCGCCCACCAGCGCCAGGCTGGCCTGCTGCGGCAGGTAGTCGAACAGGGTGGCGGTTTGTTCGAAAAACAGCGGCAGGTAGTATTCGATGCCGGCCGAGGCGATGCCGCTGCTGATGTCCTTGTAGACCACCGAGCGCGATGGATCGCCTTCGAAGCGTTCGCGCCAGCGGCTGCGGAAGGCGGTGCGGGCCGCCTCGTCCATGGGGAATTCGCGGCCCGGCAGCAGGCGCACTTCGCGCACCGGGTACAGCGAGCGCTGGCTGTCGGCGTCGAAGGTGCGGATGGTGTCGATTTCGTCGCCGAACAGGTCGAGGCGGTAGGGCAGGGCCGAGCCCATCGGGAACAGGTCGATCAGGCCGCCGCGCACCGAATATTCGCCGGGCGACATCACCTGCGAATTGTGGGTGTAGCCGGCCAGGGTCAGCTGCGCCTTGAGCCTGGTTTCGTCGAGCTTTTCGCCCTGCTTGAAAAAGAAGGTGTAGCCGGCCAGAAACGATGGCGGGGCGAGGCGCACCAGCGCGGTGGTGGCCGGCACGATCAGGACGTCGCACTGGCCGCTCTGGATTTCGTGCAGGGTGGCCAGGCGCTCCGAGACCAGGTCCTGGTGCGGCGAGAAGGCGTCGTACGGCAGGGTTTCCCAGTCGGGCAGCAGGTGGCAGGCCAGCTTGCCGCCGCTGAACCAGGGAATCTCGTCGAGCAGGCGCTGGCCGTCGCTGGCATTGGCGACAAACACGGTGAGCATGCGTTTGCCGGCCTTCAGTTCGAGCGCGGCCACCGCCAGGGCATACGCGTCCGACGAGCCGTACGAGGTCGGAAGAACGAAGCGCTGACCCGGTTTGGGGAGGTTTTTCTTGAGATCGAAGGGCATGCGGGCGGCTGGACGATAGTCGGTTTCAGCCCGCAATTATACCGTCACCACGCTGGCGTCGTCCTCTTGGGCGCGGGGGCGGTCAATTAACTCTGATGGCGCCGGTTGGCGATCCCGAACGGCACATGCACCATCGGAATGGTCCCGCCCGGCGTGGCCTTGAGGTGGGTGAGCTGGTCGTCGAAGAAAATATGCGGCTTGAATACCGACAGCACGCGCGCTTTGTCCATCCCGCCAAGGAAGAAGGTTTCGTTGGCCGACACGCCCCAGCTCTTGAGCGTGGTGACCACCCGCTCGTGCGAGGGCGCGTTGCGCGCCGTGATGATGGCGATGCGCAAAATCTTCTTGTAGGCGGGATTGCGGCGCGCCGCGCGCTCTTCCATCCGCTGCATCACCGCGAGCCTCTGGAACATGTCGGCAAGCGGGCCGGGCCGGTGCGGAATGGCCATGCGTTCGGTTTCGTGCGCATGAAATTCGTCGACGCTGTTGTTGCGCTTGAAGACCGTTTCCGCCTCGTCGTCGGCGATGACGCCATCGAAGTCGAATGCCACCCGCAGCTCGGCGTCGTCCTCGTCATCGGCGATCTTGGAGGGCAGGACCAGTCCGGCCGGGTAATTGGCCGCGATGGCACTCTTGACGTCTTCCTCGTTCGCACTCAGAAACAGCGCCGCGTTGAACGCCGGCAGATAGGTGTAGGGCGATTTGCCCGTCATGAAGGCGGCACGCGAAATGTCCAGCCCGTAGTGGGCGATCGAACGCATCACGCGCAGGCCGGTCTCGGGCGAATTGCGCGAAAACAGGACGACCTCCACCGGCGACTGCTTGGGAAATACCTTGTTGATGTTGAGGAAGCGGCGGATGAAGGGAAAGGCCACGCCCTTGTCGAGGATGACGTCGAGATGGCGCTCCTGATAGTCGCGGTACTCGTCGGGACCGCTGTCCAGGTACACCTGGTGCGAGCCGGTCAGGTCGAACAGCGCGCTCGATGCGATCCCGATGACCAGTTTATCCTCGATCTGAAACGGCATTAATCTTCCTCATTGTCGATGTTGAGTGTATCGAAGCAGGCGCGCGTGTCCGCGTCCAGGCTGGCGCGCACGGCGCCGGCATCGAGCTCGCCGGCGTCGGCCAGCATGCGCAGCTTGCTCAGGCGGCCGCTATGCGCCAGGGCCTGCGCCAGCGCGCCGGCGCCTTCGTGCCCCGCCTCGCCGATGGCGGCCGACACTGTGGCAGGGAAGTCCCAGACGCCGGCGATTTTTGCCGACAGCGTGCGCGCCTGGGCGCACAGGGCCGCGCAGAACTGGTCGGAGTGCGGCAGGACCGGGTCGGCGTAGATCTGGTCGATCCGGCGCAGCGCCACCATCAGGCCGACGTTTTCCATCAGGCCGGCCAGATAGGCTTCGAACGGATTGGCGCGCAGGCGCGGCGCGAGCAGGCTGCCGGCCAGTGCGCATTGCTCGGACTGGCGCCAGATCTGGGGCGCCAGCAGGCGCGCGAAGTGCCCGCTCTGCATGCTGATGATGGGGCGGAACGACACCCGCGCCAGCAGCATGCGCATGCCGTTCTGCCCGAGCAGCATGATGGCGCCTTCGATGGTCTTGACCGGCGCGGCGGGCCGGTAGTAGGGGCTGTTGGCTTCGCGGATCACTTCGGCCACCAGCACCACGTCCTGGGCGATCTGGCGCGCCAGGCCGGCGCCGGTGACGCTCTCGTCGCGCAGGCTGCGCAGCAGCTGCGGAATCACGGCCGGCACGCGCGGCACCAGGCTGGCGCCGGCGTCCGGGGTGGCCGCCAGACGGGCCAGTTCGTCCAGGATCAGGGACTCCGCCCGGGGCGGCGCTTCTTGCGGCGCCGGCCCGGCCAGCCAGCGCAGGAAGGCCGCGTCGACATCGAGTTCAAGCGGCGCTTGCGCCGCGATGGCGGCCGGGGCGCTGGCCGCCGGCACTGCCGTCTCCACGGCGGCGCCGCCGCCAAACAAGCGCATTAACCAGTTTTTCATGTTCCGCCCCGCGTGGCGCATCAGTCCCGAGGACCTGATTCTACCTGCTGCCGGCCTCGGGCGCCGGAACAGCCGGGGGTTCGCTCGCCGGCGCCGGTTCGGCCGGCGTGGCCGGCTGCTCATCGATGTCGATGCTCTTGAACTCGGTCGTGCCGGCGTATTCGCCGTAGATCCAGTCGTCGTTGTCGCGCATGACGCCTTCGGGAGTTTCGCGCACGCTCACCGGCCGTTTGTCCAGCGCCGCTTTCATATAGTCGATCCAGATCGGCAGCGACAGGGTGGCGCCGAATTCGCGCCCGCCCAGCGATTTGGGGTCGTCATAGCCCATCCACGCCACTCCCACCACGCCGCCGCCATAGCCGGCGAACCAGCCGTCGACGGCATCGCTGGTGGTGCCGGTCTTGCCGGCGATGTCGTCGCGCCCGAGCGCCTTGGTGGCGGCCGCGCCGGTGCCGTAGCGGACCACGTCGCGCAGCATGCTGTCGACGATGAAGGCGTTGCGTTCGTCGATGACGCGGTTGGCCTCGTCGCGCACGGCCGGCGGCTTGGTCTCGGCCAGCACCTTGCCGTCGCCATCCTGGATCTTGGCGATCAGGTAGGGCTTGATCTGGTAGCCGCCGTTGGCAAATACCGCGTAGGCGCCGGCCAGCTGCAGCGGCGTGACCGCGCCGGTGCCCAGCGCCAGGGTCATGTTCTTCGGTTGGCGCGCCGGCTCGAAACCGAACCTGCCGATGTAGCCGTGGGCATAGCCGACCTCGATGGCGCGCAGCAGGCGGATCGAGGGCACGTTTTTGGAGTGCGCCAGCGCGTTGCGCATGGTCACTTCGCCATCGTATTTACCGTCGTCGTTCTGGGGCGACCAGGTGGCGCCGGCGTTCTCGCCTGGCATGTCGAGCGGGGTGTCGGCGATGCGCGTGGCCGGGTTGTAGCCCTTCTCCAGCGCGGCCGAGTAGATGAACGGCTTCATGGACGAACCGGGCTGGCGGTAGGCCTGGGTGACATGGTTGTACTTGTTCAGGCCGAAATCGAAGCCGCCCACCAGCGCGTGGTAGGCGCCGGTGTCGGAGTCGAGCGCCACGAAGCCGGCCGCCACCAGCGGCACCTGGACGATCGACCAGCCGGACTTGGGATTGTCCTGGGCGATGCGCACGATGGCGCCGGGGCGCAGGCGAATCGCGTCGCGCGCCTTGTCCGACAGCGCCGCGGCCACCAGTTTCAGGCCCGCCGGGCCGACGTCGATGCGGTCGCCGTCCAGGGTTTCGAGCTTGACCAGCTTGGGCGAGGCCTCGATCACCATCACCGGGGTCAAGCCGTCGCTGACCGGACGGCGGCGCAGTTCCTGGGCGATGGTCTCTTCGCGGTCGGCCTCGTCGGCCGGCAGGTTGACGAAGGCTTCCGGACCGCGGTAGCCATGGCGCTGGTCGTAGGCCAGCACGTTGCGGCGCACCGATTGATAGGCCGCTTCCTGCTCGGGCTTCAGAATGGTGGTGGTGACCACGATGCCGGCGGTGTAGGCGATGTCCTTGTATTGCTCGACCACGGCCTGGCGCGCCAGTTCGGCCACGTATTCGGCGTGCACGGCGAAATCCTGGCGCTTCTCGGTGATGCGCATCGGCTCGGCCACGGCAAGCTCGTACTGCGCGGGCGTGATGTAGCCGACGTCGCGCATGCGCCGCAGCACCGCCAGCTGGCGCTGTTTGGCGCGCTTGGGATTGATCGCCGGGTTGTGCCGTACCGGGTCTTGCGGCACGCCGGCCAGCATGGCCATTTCGGCGATCGACAGCTGGTTCAGCTTCTTGCCGAAGTAAGCCTGGGCGGCGCTGGCGAAGCCGTAGGAGCGCCGGCCCAGATAGATCTGGTTCATGTACAGCTCCAGGATCTCATCCTTGGACAGGGCCGACTCGATCTTGTAGGACAGGGCGATTTCGTTGGCTTTGCGGGCCAGTTTCTTGTCGCGCGTGAGGAAGAAATTGCGCGCCACCTGCATGGTGATGGTGGAAGCGCCCTGGCGGTAGCCACCGGCCAGGTTGGCGCGCAAGGCACTGAGCGCACGCCGCCAGTCGATGCCGCCGTGTTCGTAAAAGCGCGTGTCTTCGATGGCCAGCACGGCTTTTTTCATCAGGTCGGGAACCTGGGCGATGGCCACGAAATCGCGGTGCTCTTCGCCGAACTCGCCGATCAGCACCTTGTCGGCGGTGTAGATGCGCAGCGGGATCTTGGGGCGGTAGTCGGTCACCGCGTCGATCGGCGGGACGTTGGGGTAGACCACCCCGAAGAAATAGCCGAGCAGGCCGAGCCCGGCCAGCAGCGCCGCGACGAACAGCAGGATGAAGCCGCGAATGAGAAAAGGCCGCCTGGCCCAGGAAAACGAGGATCTGCGCGTAGTTGTCAAAACCGTACTCTCAAGGGGAAGCCGTTCCAACGCGACGGCTCTTGCGGGCGATTATAATCCATCGATTTTGTGCGTCGTCCTATCCGGAGCTGTGCCATAGTCGGCACGACGCCTGCCCTGAATACAGCCTCATATCCCAAAAGGAAACAGCGATGCCTTACGATCCCAGCCTGACGGCGGTCAAACCCTATATTCCCGCCAGCGCGCAACTGCCCGAAATGACCATGCGCGCGCTCATCATGGGGGTGGTACTGGGCATGGTGTTCGGCGCCTCCTCGCTGTACCTGGTGCTCAAGGTGGGGCTGACGGTGAGCGCGTCGATCCCGGTGGCGGTCATTGCGATCACCCTGTTCGGGCTGCACAAAAAGATGGGCGGGCGCGATTCGACCATCCTGGAAAACAGTATCACTCAAACGGCCGGGTCGGCCGGCGAGTCGATCGCCTTCGGGCTGGGCGTGACCATGCCGGCCATTATGATCCTCGGCTTCGACCTGGAGATTTCGCGCGTGATGCTGGTCGGCGTGCTGGGCGGCCTGTTGGGCATCCTGATGATGATCCCGATGCGCCGCACCATGATCGTCGAGCAGCACCGCGAGCTCAAGTACCCGGAAGGCACGGCCTGCGCTGAAGTGCTCAAGGCGGCCGCGACCGAAACCTCGCGTGCCGCCGCCGGCGAAGTGCGCGCGGCCGGCTCGGACGAGGCGCGCGAAGCGGGCATGCGCGCGCGGATCATTTTCGGCGGCTTCGGCATCGGCCTGCTGTACAAGGTCGCCAGCATTTCGCTCAAGGGCTGGAAGGATACCGTCAACTTCGTGTTCGAGGCGCCGCTCAAGGCCGGTTCGGTGGGCGCGGAGATTTCGCCCGAACTGCTGGGCGTGGGCTATATCATCGGCCCGCGCATCGCTTCCATCATGGCGGCCGGAGGCGTGCTGTCGTATCTGCTGCTGATCCCGATGATCAAGTTTTTCGGCGATTCGCTGTCGGTGCCGCTGGCGCCCGGCACCACGCTGATCCGGGACATGGGGCCGGACGATATCCGCGGCGCCTACGTGCTCTACATCGGCGCGGGCGCGGTGGCCGCCGGTGGCCTGGTCAGCCTGGCGCGCTCGATGCCGACCATCTGGTCCGGCCTGAAGGGCGGGCTGACGGGCATGGGCAAGGGCGGCGCCGCGGACAGCGGCCTGCGCACCGAGCAGGATATCCCGCTCAAGTGGGTAGTGCTGGGCTGCCTGGCGATCATCGCGGTCATCACGGCGGCCACGCCATTGCACATGAACCTGCTCGGCGCGCTGCTGATCCTGGTGTTCGGCTTTCTGTTTTCGACGGTGTCGTCGCGCCTGACCGGCGAGGTCGGGTCGTCCTCCAATCCGATTTCCGGGATGGCGGTGGCCACGCTGCTGTTTACCTGCCTGATTTTCCTGGTGATGGGCTGGACCGGCGGCCAGTATTACGTGACCGCGCTGTCGGTCGGCGCCATCGTCTGCATCGCCGCCAGCAATGCCGGCACCACCTCGCAGGATCTCAAGACCGGCTTTCTGGTCGGCGCCACGCCGCGCCTGCAGCAGTACGCGATTCTGGCCGGCGCACTGGCCTCGGCCCTGATCCTCGGCCCGATCCTGCTCAAGCTGAACGATGCCGGCACGGTGTACGTGCCGGCGGCCCAGGTGGCGCCCGGACTCAAGGTCGATCCCTCCAAACTGAGCGCCACCGCGCAGCTGCAGGGGCCGCAGGCCAAGAGCGACAGCCGTAGCTACAAGGTCTGGCAGAAGACCGACACCGTGGGCGGACCGGCCGGCAAATACCTGGTGGCCGAAGACGGCACTTTGGCCTACCTGGTCGATCCGGGCATCAACGGCGTGCACAAGAAGCGGCCGGGCGACGAGCACACCGAAGTGAAGAAGTTCGACGCGCCCAAGGCGGTGCTGATGTCCTACATCATCAAGGGCATCCTTGACCAGCAGCTGCCGTGGACCCTGGTGCTGTTCGGCGTGATGATCGCGCTGGTGCTGGAAATGTCGGGCGTCAGTTCGCTGGCGTTTTCGGTGGGCGTGTATCTGCCGCTGGTGTCGACCGCGCCGATCGCGGTGGGCGGCTTTATCCGCTGGCTGGTGGACCGCCGCAACGGCAAGCTGGCGCACTACGCCAATCTGAACGCCGAGGAAAAACAGGCGGCGGGGGACCGCAGCTCGGGCACCCTGCTGGCATCGGGCTATATCGCCGGCGGCGCGCTGGCCGGCATCATCATCGCCATCACCGCCGGGGTGATGACCGCGTTCGATGCCAGCATGACCGAACTGTCGGCCAGGCTCAACCCGTTCTTTGCCGGCGCCAGCGCCGACCTGCTGTCGACGCTGCCGTACGCCGCGCTGGTGCTGCTGCTGTACCTGGTCGGGCGCGAGAAAGCGCGCCGCTAGCGGCCTACTGGCGTACCGCCAGGACGTAGTGTGGTTCGGATTTGGCCACGTTGTAGGCACCGAAATCGCAGCTGTAGATCGCCCATGCCTGCAGGATGTCGGCGGCGTCGGTGGTGGAACTCCAGTAGTAGTCGGAGACGATGAAGTTATTGAAGATGACGGGGCCGGTGGTCGTGCTGCTGGCCTGGTATTGCCCGTTCAGGTAGGACGCCTGCGGGAAGGTGGGGGCGCGGTCCGACAGGCTCAGCATCTCGCTGCGGTTCGGCATGCGCCACTGCCCGGCGCTCGAACCGTCCGTCAAGCCGCAGCGGCCGCTTGCCAGGCTGTTGACGCTGGCGACGGCGTCGGCCCACGTCTGCCGGATGCAATCGCCCTGCTTGAGCCAGATCAGGCCGGTGGCGGTATCGGCCACCGTGCCGTCGCCCTTGTCGATGAAGCGCTCGGCCGGCGCACGCACGCCCAGCTGCAGGCTGGCGTCGTCGTTGGGGCCGAAGGAGCCGCCACCCTGGCTGTTGTAGACGCCGGTGGCCAGCAGTTTGACCGCGCCGCCGGTGCCGGTCCTGACCGCCCACAGCGCGTTGCTGGCCGTGCTCTTGTTGTTGTCGAAGCTGCCCTCGGCGCCGTTGATCCAGCGCCCGTCGCTGAAGCGGATCGCCATCGCGTTGGCGGTGCCGGCCGTGTAGGTGGTGGACGACCAGTAGGCCGTGCCGAGATTGATATTGGCGAACGGATGCGCGCCCGCCACGGCCGGATTGCTTTTCGACACGTCGATCAGGCTTTCCAGCTCGTTCACGTTCGGCATGCGCCATTGTCCGGCCGCCGAGCCGTCGCTTAAGCCGCAGGCGCCGCTGGCGAGCTGGCTGGCTGCCGTCAAGGCGCCCGCCCAGCTTCCCGGCGTGAAGCAGCCCGCGTTTCTCAGCCAGACCAGACCGGTGAGGCGGTCGGACACGGTGCCGTCGCCGTTGTCGGTGAAGCGCGCCGAGGGCCAGGCGACTCCGCTTTGCGCCGCGGCGTCGTCGCCGGCCGCATAACTGACCGTCTGCCCGGTACGGGGCAGGCTGACCACCTTGTCGCCCGCGCCGAGCGCCGTGAAATTCGCGCTCGCCACATCGTGGGCGGGCATGGCGATGAAACGGATGACCGTGCGGTAGAGGCCGTTGAAATCCAGGCGGCCGACCGCGCCCGCGGTGTCGCTCACCGCCGGCAGGAATGCCTGGCCCGCCTTGCTTGCATAGATGGCGTAATCGGCATTGTTGACGGTGTCCAGGCCGGACACGGCATAGGCGCCGCTGGCATCGGTGACGGCGGTCAAGGTGGTGTGGTCGTTGTGGTGGAATGCGCTGACGGTGACGCCGGCGACCGGTTTGCCGTTCGCGTCCACAATCTTGCCCGACAGCTTGCTCATGATGGGGCCATTTTGGGTCGTCCCGGTGGCGGCCAATGCCGCCGTGCCCGTGTCCGGGGTGGCGCCACCGCCGCCACCGCCGCACCCACCGAGCAAGCCAAGTACGCACAGTGCCGACCAGTAAGGCTTCCGATTCATGGCCACTCCTTGTCAATGCCAATATGTATGTACCCATAGTACTCTCGAGCAATTTTCGGCGCAAATAGTTATTGACGCATGGAAACAACAGCAACGCCTAGACGTAGGCCAGATCGTGGCGAAGGATCGCCTCGTCGAGCCAGTCGTCGATATGGCCGAAGCGGTAGCCAAGGCTGGTGGCGCGGCTGGTGTCCATGCGGCAGGCGGCCGGGTAGTCGAACGGACTGAGCTCGCCCGGCAAGGCGGGCGGGGCCACCGGCACCGTGTTGACCGGTTCGCCTACCAGCACGCCGATGCGCTGGTAGATGTCGAACGCGGACAGGGCGCCGTCGCAGGCGGCATTGACCGGGCCGGTGAACTGCTGGGCGCCGGCCCACAGCAGAAAGTCGCCGGCGCGCGGGGCGCTGGTGAAGGAGCTGGCCGCCGCCGCATTCGAATAGCGCAGCGGCGCATGCAGGCGCGCCATGTCGACGTAGTGGGCGAGGCGCTCGGTAAAGTCTTCCGGCCCGCCCAGTACATGCCCCAGCCGCACCGTCACCAGCGGCAGCGAGCCGTCGCGGTACAGATAGGCTTCGGCCTGCTGTTTGCCGCTGATGTAGCTCTCCACCGCGCGCTTCGGATCGGCCCACGGGTAGGCGGTGTCGATGGTGTGCGCCATCACCGCCAGGCCCGCTTCGGCAAACGGCGCGCGCTGGCCGGGCAGGGTGCGGTAGACGTCGATGGTCGAGGTCATCACGTAGCGCCGCACCTTGCCCTTGAAGACGCGCACCGAGATGGCCGCGTCCAGCGGGCTGGAACACACCTGGTCGTAAATGATGTCCCAGTCGCTGCCGGCAAAGGCCGCCTGCATGGCCGGCTCGTTGCGGCGGTCGACCCGCACCCGGCGGATGCGCGTGCCGAAGGGATCGGGCGCATTGCCGCGCGTGGCGATGGTGACGTCATGGCCGGCGTTGACGAGGCGCTGCACGAGCAGCTTGCCGACATAGCGCGTTCCACCGATAAGCAAAATTTTCTTGGTCATGGCATTCCCTTGTCAATTGCGTTATATTTTCTGCTCGATGACAGGATTCATCAAACGAGAAAAATTGACGCCATGAATAAGAAAAGCTTATGCATGGAGGCCTGTTGAAGCCTCTGCGCAGCCTCTCCGGGTTGATCGATTTCGACTGCGCGGCGCGCTGGGGCAGTTTCAAGGTGGCGGCCAAGGAGTTGCACAAGACCCCGGCGGCGATCAGCCAGCAGGTCAAGCACCTGGAAGAAAGTGTCGGCTTCGCGCTGTTCATCCGCCATCCGCGCCACATCACCCTGACGGAAAAAGGCCAGGAGCTGGCGGTGGTGGTGGCGCGCCTGCTGGCCGAACTGCGCGCCAAGGTGGGCGCCCTGCAGGGCGGCGACGAGGAGACCATCCTGCGTATCTCGACCACCCATTCGTTCGCCATCAAATGGCTGGTGCCACGCATGCACCGCTTCACCAAGCTGTATCCCGAGCTCGATATCCGGCTCGATTCGAACGACGCGCCGGTCGATCTGGAAGACGACAGCACCGACGTGGCGGTACGTTACGGACCGGTGGCCGAGGGCGACCCGAAGCTGCTGTTTCGCGAGCGCCTGATCGCGGTCTACAGCCCCGAGCTGCTGGCGCCCGGCCAGAGCGAGCTGACGCTGGCCGACCTGCCGCGCTTCCCGCTGCTGTACGAGAATTCAACCGAATCGTGGCTGCAGCTGTTAAACGAGAACCGCGCGCTGGACGGCAATTACGATTTCTCGCGCGGCTACAGCCACTGGGGCGTGCTGGCGCAGGCGGCGGTGGCGGGGCAGGGCATCGCGCTGGTGGCGTACGGGATCGCCTTCCAGGACATCCTGAAAGGCTCGCTCAGGAAGATCGACTGCCGCAGCGCGCCGTTCGGCAGCGGCTACCGCTTCCTGGTCAATCGCAGCAAGGAGAACATGCCGAAGGTGCAGCGCTTTCGCGCCTGGCTGGTGGTGGAGTTCGACGACATGCGGCGGGCGATGGATCAGCACTAGCCCGCCGCGCGAAGGCTTACTTCACGCCGTGCATAAGCTTCTGGATCAGTGGAGCGATCAGGAACAGCAGCGCGCCGCCGATCACCAGCGACCAGAAGCCCAGGGTGTAGCCGTGCAGCGCCGACGGCACCGACATGCCTTTCTCGCCGCTGACGAAACTGGCGAAGATGCCCGACAGGTTGTTGCCGATGCCGGTCGACAGGAACCAGCCGCCCATGCCCAGGCCGACCAGGCGGGTGGGGGCCAGCTTGGTGACCATCGACAGGCCGATCGGCGACAGGCACAGCTCGCCGACCGACTGGATCCAGTAGACCGCGAACAGGGTCCAGAACGGGATCTTGCTGGTGGCCGGGTCGACCAGGAAGGTCAGCGCGTACATCAGCAGGCCGAAGGCGGCGCCGTTGAACAGCAGGCCCAGGCCGAACTTGCGCGGGATCGACGGGTTGACATTGCGCCGTCCCAGCAGCACCCAGATCCAGGCGATGATGGGTGCGCACACGATGATGGCGATCGAGTTCACGCTCTGGAACCAGGCCACCGGGAACACCTCCATCCCGAGCGCGCCGGCGCGGTTGACGATGTTATCGGCCAGGAAGGTGAAGGAGCTGCCGGCCTGTTCGAAGAACATCCAGAACAGGATATTGAAGGCGAAGATGATCATCATGGCGATGGTCTTGTCGCGCGCCACGGGGCCGTTGCGGATGCCTTCGATCATCAGCATCACGGCCAGCACGCCGAACAGGACCGTCAAGACGATCTGCAGGTTGCTGGCGCCGGCCTTGAGCAGGAGGTACATCAGCGGAATGACGCACAGGGCGCCCAGCGCCACCATGACCACGCGTTTCGGACTGGACGCGTCCGGCGCAGGGGCGCCGATGCCCTTGAGGGACCGGCGGCCGATCGCGAACCATACCAGGCTGATCAGCATGCCGACGCCGGCGGCGAAAAACACCACCTTGTAGGCCGGGGTGTCGCCGGTGTTGAAGACTTTTTGCGCCAGCACCTGGGTGAAGATCGGCGCCAGGAAGGCCCCGGCGTTGATGCCCATGTAGAAGATCGTGAAGCCGCTGTCGCGCCGCGTATCGCTGACCGAATACAGTTTGCCGACCATGGTCGAAATATTCGGTTTGAACAGGCCGTTGCCGACGATGATAGTGGCCAGGCCGAGCTTGAAGATGTCGGGGTCGGGAATGGTGATGGCGAACAGGCCGGCGGCCATGAAGGCGGCGCCCACCAGAATCGAGCGCTGGTAGCCGATCACGCGGTCGGCCACGTAGCCGCCGAACACGGCGCCGGCATACACCAGGGCCAGATAGGTGCCGTAGGTCAGGTTGGCGTCCTGCTGGCCGGAGGCGTCGCCGCCGTAGAACTGGGTGACGATGTACAGTACCAGCGCCCAGCGGATGCCGTAGAACGCGAAGCGCTCCCAGAATTCGGTCATGAACAGCATCCACAATGGACTGGGGTGCCCCATGATCTGTTTGAACTCCGGGATCGTTACTTCAGGGGTGGGGGTAGTCGCGGCACCGCTCATGCGGTTTCTCCTGATTGGTCCCTCGCCTGCGCGAGGGCATGGTTATGGTTGGATAAATCATTCTGGATCGCCGCAGCTTGTGGCAGGGGCATTCCAATGGCCTGCATTCTAATGGAAATCGCCTTGCATTTAGAGGTTTTTTATCAACTGTGCAAGATATGCCATCAAGCCGGCGCACAGCGCCGCGCCGCACCATTTACCGGCCACAAACGCGGCCACTTGTCGTATATTGGCACTGCAAGCTTTTGATTTACTGAAACTGGAAAGGACCCGTAATATGGAACACGACGTCGTCGACACCCTGATTTCGCCGGAAGGCCGGTTGGAAGTGCTCTCCAAAGCGGAAGTCAACAAACTGCTCGACACGAGCCAAGGTGGCCTTTACCAGATTTTTCGCAACTGCGCGCTGGCGGTTCTCAATTGCGGCAGTTCGATTGACGACGGAAAGGAATTATTAGAACGGTATAAATCGTTTGATATCAGCATCGTGCAGCGCGAGCGCGGCATCAAGCTAGAAATCAAAGGTGCGCCGGCAATCGCTTTCGTCGACGGCAAGATGATCAAGGGCATCCACGAGCATCTGTTCTCGGTCCTGCGCGATATCGTCTTTGTCAGCAATGAAGTGACCGACAATCCGAAATTCGACATGACGCGGACCGAAGGCATTACCGACTCGGTATTCCATATCCTGCGCAACGCCAACGTCCTCAAGCCGCAGCGCAACCCCAATTTGGTGGTGTGCTGGGGCGGCCACTCGATCAACCGCGTCGAATATAACTATTCGAAGGAAGTCGGCTATCAGATTGGCCTGCGCGAGCTCGATATCTGCACCGGCTGCGGACCGGGCGCGATGAAAGGGCCGATGAAGGGCGCCACCATCGGCCACGCCAAGCAGCGCCTGACGGGTGGGCGTTATCTGGGCATCTCCGAGCCGGGCATCATCGCGGCCGAGTCGCCCAATCCGATCGTCAACGACCTGGTGATCATGCCGGACATCGAAAAACGGCTGGAGGCGTTCGTGCGCACCGGCCACGGCATCGTGGTGTTCCCGGGCGGCGCTGGAACGGCCGAAGAGATCCTGTACATCCTCGGCATTTTGCTGCACCCGGAAAATGCCGAGATGCCGTATCCGCTGATTTTCACCGGGCCGGAAAGCGCGCGCGAATATTTTGCGCAGATTAATGAGTTCATCGGCCTGACCCTGGGCGAGCAGGCGCAAAAGCGCTACAAGATCATCATCGACGATCCGGAACTGGTCGCCAAGGAAATGCAGAACGGCATTCGCCAGGTGCGCGAGTTCCGCAAGTCGCGTAGCGACGCGTATTACTTCAACTGGCTGCTGAAGATCGACGAGGAGTTCCAGCGCCCGTTCAAGCCGACGCATGAAAACATGCGCAACCTGAAGCTGCACAAGAATCAGGAAACGCACTTGCTGGCGGCCAATCTGCGGCGCGCGTTCTCGGGCGTGGTGGCCGGCAACGTCAAGGATGAGGGCATCCGCGCGATCGAGAAGTATGGCCACTTCGAAATCCACGGCGACGCGGCCATCATGGGGCCGATGGATGCGCTGCTGGCCTCGTTCGTGGCGCAAAGCCGCATGAAATTGCCGGGCAAGACCTACACGCCTTGCTACCGCGTGATTCAGTAAGCTGTCCGGCTCAATCGCCGCACGCCTTCAATCGTGCGGCGATTGACCCCTTATGCGGCGCGGTCGATCATCAAGCATGGATAACGAAGAGCGCATCGCGGCCGTCGAGGGCGGGCTGGAAACCGTCAAAGGCGAGCTCCTGGTCGTCAAGGCAAGCTATGCGCCCCGCGAGATGGTGGGGCAGGTGGCGGACCGGGTTGCCATGCTCGAGGCCGCCTCCACCACCGCGCAGGAATTTCACGAACTGAGCCGGGATATGGCCGTGGTCCGATCGGACTACGTCACCCGTCATTACCTCGATGAGCGGATCGACACCACGCGTGTAAGCCTGGAACGGCGAATCGATCACGTCGCCGACACGGTCCATGAGCTCTCCCAGCGCATGGGGCAGCTGTCCCAGCGCATGACCCATATCGAAGAGGGCTACGCCACCAGGTACGATCTGGAGGTGGCCATTCGCAAATTAAGCTGGCGTATGATCGGTCTCGTCACGGCAGCGCTCGGCGGGTGCTATTTCATTGCCCGTACCGTGCCCTTGTGACCGGACACTGCGCAATTTTCTGCGGCAATCCAATGCAAATGTCAGGTTTGCATAACTGGGTATATCCATTCGACATGTCTGCCTCGCCCGCGCGCCAGAAAATGCTACACATTTAGAAATATATGTTGCACTAGATCAAGGTTGGGGCTATGTTGAGCTATCCGCGGAGACAAACAATGTCATTTTCCGCGTGACCTTCTCCACTTCGCTCACACATGCCATGGAACTCACTGCCCGCTCTCTCAAGGTCATGCAGCGCACGCTGGTGGCACTGCTGTTGCTGACGTTCGGCTTGCTGATTTGGCATCATTACGGCATGGAACGCGTTGTCGAGCTATCCTCGGCAACTTCAGCCGATATGGTCACTGGTGACGACCGCATGCAGGGTGGCCAGAGCATCGCCACCGTGCGGTCCGACGGCAAGTTCATCACAATGCATTGCAAAATTGTCAGGAAGATCAGCTGGCCATTCTGCCAGTTTATTTTCCCGGTAGGCAAAGCGCCCAATGGCTTGGACCTGTCCGAGTTCACTCACGCCAGTTTCGATATCAGCTATAGCGGTCCCGGCACGCATTCCATGCGCAATATGCTGATGAACTTCGAACCGGGCCTGTCACGCGTTGACGACTGGATGTCGCAAAAAATCAATGAGGTGGAGTTCAACGTGCCCGCCAGCGGCCACGCCGTGGTGCCGCTGAATGTCTATCGGACGGCGAGCTGGTGGAACGACCAGCGCAACGTTCCGCTCGAGCACACCGACATGCGCGTCGACAACGTCACCCGGGTCGAACTGCTCACCGGCAGCAACCCGGGCGAAGGCGAGCATATCATTACGCTGCGCGCCATCCGTTTCCACGGCAAGTGGATCACCCAGAACCACCTCTTGATGATACTGGTCAGCGCGTGGATCATCTGCGCCGTCACCTGGCCCGCGCTTGCCGCGCTGCAGCTGCGCGCCCAGCTCAAGAGCAGCAGGGAGCGGCTGGCAATGCTCAATGAACTCAACAAGGCGCTGCAGATCGAAACCAAGGAACTGGTCGGCCAGGCCCACGTCGATCCGCTGACCGGCGCGCTGAACCGCCAGGGGCTGCGCGCCGCGATGATGAGCACCTCGCCCCTGCTGTGCGAGCCGATGTCGGTCCTGTTTATCGACCTCGATCACTTCAAGCGCGTCAACGACCAGCACGGGCATGAGGTAGGCGACGCGGTGCTGCGCGATTTCGCCCAGACGGTGGGCCGCGAAATCCGCTCCAACGACAAGCTGGTACGCTGGGGCGGCGAGGAATTCCTGATCATCTGCCCAGCCACCACGGCCGAGCAGGCCTACCACCTGGCCAGCAAGCTGCGCGCCGCACTGCCGCTGCACAAGTGGCCGGTCGGACTGCGGGTGACGGCATCGTTCGGCGTGGCCGCCCTCGGCCCGCGTGAAGATATCGGCGCGGTGATCAAGCGCGCCGACATGGCGCTCTACCGGGCCAAGGCCAACGGCCGCGACCGGGTCGAAGTGGCGCTGGAGGACGATCAGCCGGCTGCGGCCACGTCGGTCCTGGTCGCCTGAGCCACGGCCCCGACGTCGCCAGGCCAAGCCAGCGCGATCCCTGTGCATCGCTGGCCAGGTCGGCATCGATGAACTTCATGCCGGCCACGCCGTCGGCCACCGTCGGCAGGCAGCGCAGCGCACGGACCTGCGCCGCCGCATCGCGGTACAACCGCGCAAACGCTTCCAGATAGCCTTCCGGGTGGCCGCACGGCACGCGGGTCGCCACCAGTGCCGCTTGGCTGGACGCCTCGCGCGCGTGACGCGCTGCGCATAGCCGCCCTGGTGGTGCACAGCCAGGCCAGTGCGCAGTTGTCGCCGCCGATCACTTCGTGCTTGTTTTTGACCGTGACGCCCTTGTCCACGTCAACCATATCGCGCTTCTCTCCCCGCCCGCCTTTTCGCTTGCGCCTATTGCAAGATGCCGATCTCGCCCTTGGCTTCGAAAACCGGCTTGCCTTCGTCGATGTGGACGGTGACGCGGCAGGGCAGGTCGGGCGCGTGGCGCTGGAAGTGCAGGCTGACGGTGGCCTGCACGGCCTGGCCGATTTCGTCGAGCATCTCCGCCGCGCGGCCAGGAGCGATGCGCAGGTTGACATACACGAAGCCGCGCGCGATGTCGCCCGGTCCCACGGCCGCATAGGTGGCCGGGTAGGCCAGCACGCGCGTGCCGCCGGCCGGGAAGACGGCGCGGCCTTCGTCGGATTTCAATGCGACTAGCGTCGACAGCAAGGTCTGGCAAAGGCCGTCGATGTGGGCCGCTTCGCCCAGATTGGGCGTGTAGTCGATCCGTACGTGGGGCATAGGAACTTTCGGTGGATGGTTGGCCATGCGCATGGGGTAGCGCATTGTAGGTCACAAGCACGAAAATTGACGGTCCGACACGTGACTAAAAAGCGACAGTTGCCAGGTGTTACCGGCGCGTCCGCAGCGCAAGTCGTCACCTGATTGCGCTACCAATGCAAATTGCATGAGGCGCATACGCCTTTTGCGCGCTTCCTTCATCAATTATGCATACCGGCGGCCCATGCCCCGCGCCAAGTGTTGTAGCGGTGCCGCAAATTTGGTTTTTATATATGGGTCAAGCGTGGGCGCGCGCCGCGCCTGGCGCCCCATGCCACCGCCGAACCAAGTCTCTGGTTTTTGGTAGCGGTACCGAACGATTGATTGTTAATTTGCCTTCCTGCCCGTATGTCAAATTTTCGCTATGGCAAGGGCCCACCTGTCCTTGACCGAAGTGTGTGTGCTTGCCTAATATCATTCGTCGGCTTGGTGATTTTCATAATTGCAGCGAAAAACCGTAACTTGCAGAATGGATTTACGGCGTGGTGCAAGCAAGCATGGCAATGCCGGTAAACGATAATAAATAAATAAGAGACGCCCTTCCATGTACCACCTTCGCAATTCCGAGTGCAGCTTCTTGATGTTTATGACAACGTTTTCATGGGCGCGCTCATGCATCTGATTTCCATCCATTTTTTTAACCAAAAGCGATAAAGGGTTAGCACCAGCAAGAGTCGCAAGATGTTTTCGTAGCACCAAAAAAAGAATTGCAAAACCATCAGGAGAAACTTCAACAATGAACCAGTTCAAAAAAACCGCCATAGCGGTTGGTGTGGCCCAAATCGCCATGATGTACAGCGGCAACGTCTTGGCTCAAGCGGCCGACAAGCCGGCCGAAGCGACCGTGGTCGTAGTGACCGGCCAGCGCGCCGCCCTGCAATCGGCCCAGAAGCTCAAGCAGAACGCGGACGAGATCGTTGACTCGATCGTCGCCGAAGACATCGGCAAACTGCCCGACCGTTCGGTGACCGAAGTGCTGCAGCGCATCGTCGGCGTGTCGATCGACCGCACCATGGCCAAGGGCGACCCGGAGCACTTCTCGGTGGAAGGCTCGGGCGTGACCATTCGCGGCTTGACCTATGTGCGTTCGGAACTCAATGGCCGCGATTCCTTCTCGGCCAACGGCGGCCGTTCGCTCAACTTCGAAGACGTGCCGCCCGAGCTGATGGCCGGCGTGGACGTCTACAAGAACCCATCGGCCGAACAGGTCGAAGGCTCGATCGGCGGCCTGGTCAATCTGCGCACCGCGATGCCGTTCAACTTCAAGGGCTTCAAGTTCGGCGCATCGGCCGACACCACGTATTCGACGCTGAAGAAGGGCAAGACCTCGCCATCGGGCTCGGTCATGATTTCCGACCGCTGGAAGACCGGCTTCGGCGAATTCGGCGCCCTGGTCGACGTGGCCTCGTCCAAGAGCGTGGTGCGCACCGACGCGTTCCAGGTCGAGCCGTACTATCCGCGCGACGTCGGCGGCAAGATGGTGTACATCCCCAAGGGCGCGCAATGGCGCACCCTGATGTATGACCGCAAGCGTGACGGCCTGTACGGCGCGCTGCAGTGGAAGCTCAACAACACCTTGCGCAGCTCGCTGACCTACTTCAAGTCCAAGTACAAGATGCAGTGGGACGAAAACGCGATTTTCGCCCAGTCCGAGCCGTACAAGATCGACCCGAGCGCCGATTCGACCTACGGCCCGAACGGCAACATGCTGACCGGCACCTTGACCTCGCCGTTCTCGAACGGCATCAATTTCGGCGGCGACACCCGTACCTCCGACCGCACTTCCTCGACCACGGACCTGGCGTGGAACGTCGAATGGCACCCATCGCCGTCCTGGACCGTGACGACCGACATTCAGAAGGTCAAGGCCAAGACCCGCAGCTTCGATTCCACCGTGGCCACCGGCGTGACCATGGCCAAGGAACAACTCGACCTGACCGGCAAGATTCCGAACCTCATCTTCGACGATGCCGACCGCGCCTACCTGGCCGATCCGAAGAACTACTACTGGGCCTTCACGATGGAGCACGCCGACGAGAGCGTGGCCAACGAGAAAGCCTGGCGCACCGACCTCAAGTACACGTTCGACCATCCGGTGCTGCGCGACCTGCGTTTTGGCGTGCGCATGACCGACCGCGATTCGCTCAACACCAACACCAATCCAAGCTACAACTGGCAGCCGATTACCCAGACCTGGCAAGTGGGCTGGGATGTCAAAAATCTCGCATCGCTGGGCGATCCGCGCTTCGCGGGCAACACCCATACCTACAGCTTCCCGAACTTCTTCGGCGGCGGCGTGAGCGTGCCGACCCTGGTGTTCCCGGACAGTTCGCTGAACACGGGTTATCCGGGCAGCTACGTCGGGCTGCACAAGTACCACGACATCCTGTGCGCCGAGCAGGCCGCAGCCCAGGGCTGGAGTTCCGGCTGTGCGAAGTGGACGCCCGCCACCTTCGGTACCGACCCTGCCGGCGTCAACGACCAGCACGAGAAATCGAAAGCCTTCTATACCCAGTTGCGCTTCGGCTGGGACGATCTGGCTCATCCGATCGACGGCAATATCGGCATCCGTTATGTCAAGACCGACATGACCGCCGGCGGCTACATCGCGTTCACGCCGAGCCTGCCGACGGTACCGACCGGTTACGCGATGTCGGGCCCGGCCATTCCGAACATTCCGGCCTATGCCCTGGCACGTGACTTCGACAATTCTTACCATAATGTGCTGCCGAGCCTGAACCTGCGCATGAAGCTCAACAGCGAAGTGCAGTTGCGCCTGGCAATTGCCAGCGGCATTTCGCGGCCGGACTTCAGCCAGTTGCAGGCCTACACCAGCCTGTCGGAGGACGTTTCGTCGGTCCGCAACGATGCGACCAAGCAAATCGAAATCACCAATCTGGCGCTGACCGGCAAGGCACAGGGCAATCCGAACCTGAAGCCCACCTCGTCGCGCCAGATCGACCTGTCGGCCGAGTACTATTTCGCTCCGACCGGTTCGATTACCCTGGCGGTGTTCAACAAGCGCCTGAAAGACGTCGTTGTCAACCAGACCTCGGTTTACCAGTTGCCGGACGTGAACGGCAAGCTGTATGACTTCACCATCACGGCGCCGGTCAATGGCGCCAATGGCACGGTGCACGGCGCCGAGCTGGCCTTCCAGCAGTACTTCGACAAGCTGCCGGGCTGGCTGTCGGGCATCGGTCTGCAAGCCAACTACACCTATGTGGACAGCCATCGCACGCTGTACAACCCGGTCTACCAGCAATACTGCTCGGGTGCCGGCGGCGCGGCCAACCTGAACCTGAACCTGAACGGTTGCGACACCAATGGCCGCACCTTCGGCAACCTGCCGATGCAAGGCTTGTCGCGTCAGGCGTTCAACCTGGCCCTGCTCTACGACAAAGGTCCATGGTCGGGGCGCCTGGCGTACTCGTGGCGCTCGAAGAGCCTGCAGAACGTCAACGTCAACGGCACCCAGGGCACCGACGGCCTGGACACCAATCCGGATAGCCCGACCTTCGGCAAGAGTGTCGTCAGCTGGGGCTTGCCGACCTGGGCCGATAACTACGGCCAGCTGGACGGTGGCGTGTCGTACCAGATCAACGATCACGTCAAGATCGCTCTGGACGGTACCAACCTGACCGATTCGATCTGGAAGCAGCAAATGCAACAAACCACCGGTATGATGGGCCGCGCCTGGTTCGCATCCGGTCCGCGGTACGCGCTGAAGTTGAACGTCAACTTCCAGTGATTTCTTCCGACATCAGCGTAGTCTGATCGACTCGGCGGGCCTGAACCCCGGCACTGCGCCAGCTTGGCGCGTTGCCGGGGTTCAGGCCCTTTCGCTTAGGTCGGGGCCATGATTGTCAATACAGCCAACAAGCGTCGGAAAAGGCATCACATGAACAATATTGATTCTTAACCACGAAAGCAGGTCCCACTACGATGAGCAAACTTTCCCGACACTTTGTCACCCTGGCCGCCGGCATGGCGATCGCCACCGTCCACGCTGCCGCGCCGCTGCCCCAGCTGGTCAGCAAGGATGGGCGCCACGCCCTGCTGGTCGATGGCGCGCCGTTCCTGATGCTGGGCGCACAAGCCCATAACTCCAGCAACTATCCGCTTGCGCTCCAGCAGGTCTGGGCTGCGGTGGCCGACGCCCATGCCAACACCCTGGAAATTCCAGTGGCCTGGGAGCAGATCGAGCCGGTCGAGGGCAAGTTCGATTTTTCGTATGTCGACACGCTGGTGGCGCAGGCGCGCCAGAACAAGGTCAAGCTGGTGCTGCTCTGGTTCGGCACCTGGAAGAACACCAGTCCGCAATACACCCCGGAGTGGGTCAAATTCAATAACACGCGCTTTCCGCGCATGCTCGACCAGGCCGGCAAGCCGATCTATTGCCTGTCACCGCTGGGCGAGGAAACCCGCAAGGCCGACAAGAAGGCGTTTACCGCCCTGATGACGCACCTGGCCAAGCTCGATTCCGAGCAGCGCACCGTGATCATGGTGCAGGTCGAAAACGAAGTCGGTACCCACGGCTGGGTGCGCGATTTCAGCCCGGCGGCGCAAGCCTTGTTCGCGCAACCGGTGCCGCAGGCGGTGCTCGAGCGCAAAAAGTCGCCGGTGCCGCTGGCCGCCAAGGGCAGCTGGAAGGAAGTCTATGGCGACTACGCCGACGAATATTTCCACGCCTGGGCCATTGCCAGCTATATCGAAGACATCGCCAAGTCCGGCCGGGCCGCTTACAACCTGCCGATGTATGTCAACAACGCGCTGCGCGACCCGGTCGAGCCGATCGCGCCGTGGAAAAAGAATTTCGCCAGCGGCGGGCCGACCTACGACGTGATCGACATTTATAAGGCGGTCGCGCCGCACATCGATGTCGCCGCACCGGATATTTACCTCCCGGAATCGGTGAAGGTGCGCGCCACCATCGACAAGTTCCAGCGGCCCGACAATGCGTTGATGATTCCCGAGATCGGCAATGCCGCCGGCTACGCGCGCTTTGCCTACCTGGCGCTGGGACGCGGCGCGCTCGGCTTCGCGCCGTTCGGGATCGACTATTTCGACTACAGCAATTTCCCGCTGGGTTCCAAGGCCACCGACAAGACCATGGTGGAGCCGTTCGGCAAGATCTTCGCCGTCTTTAAGCCCATGCAGCGCCAGTGGGCCAAGTGGGCCTTCGAGGGGCGCACCTACGGCGTGGCCGAAGGCGACAACCGCGCGCCGCAGAAGGTGGACATGCAAGCCTGGCAGGCCACGGTGTCGTTCCGCGAATTGCAGTTCGGCGAGAAGGAGTACACCGGCAAGGAGGTGCCGGACAATACCGAACAGCCAAGCGGCGGCGTGGCCATCGCCCAGATCGGCGAGAACGAATTTATTTTCGTGGGCCATCGCGCCCGCATCAAACTGAACGGCATCGGCGCCAACGCCGGCAAGCCGAGCATGCTGGCGCGCGTCGAAGAAGGCGCGTTCGACGCGTCCGGCAAGTGGGTGATGGTACGCAACTGGAACGGCGACCAGACCGACTACGGCATTAACCTGCCGGCCAAGCCAACCGTTCTAAAAGTGCGCATCGGCACATACTAAGATAACGAGGAGACACACAGTGCATTCGAGGACCATTATTTCCGCTTCCATCGTCGCGATCTTCGCGTCCAGCCACGCGCTGGCCGGCAGCTTCGAAAAGACCGCCACCGGCGTCGTCGTCAAGACCGACCGGGGCCCGGCCAGGGAAGTGCGGCTGGAAGTCATGAACGACGACATCATCCACGTCGTCAAGGTGGACCAGCCGGGCAAGCAGCTCGATCCGTCGATGATGACGGTGGCCACCCCGGGCAAGGCGCGCTTCAGCGTCAGCGCCGCCGGCAAGGATGCGGTCGTGCTCAAGGCCGCCAATATCGCCGCCACCGTGTCGCTCAAGGATGGCCAGCTGCAGTTCCGCAACGCCAAGGGCGAGACCATCCTCAAGCAATACGCGCAAGACATCGCGCCGGTCAAGCTCGGTGACAAGGCCTTCGTGGCCATCAAGGAAGGCTTCAACCCGGGCACCAAGGACGCGTTCTATGGCCTGGGCCAGCACCAGAACGCCCAGATGAATCTGAACGGCGAAGACGTGCAGCTGCAGCAGCACAATATGGATGTGGCCGTGCCCTTCGTCGTCTCCGACAAGAATTACGGCGTGCTGTGGGACAATAATTCGATTTCGCGTTTCGGCAATCCAAGCCCCTACGCTTGGCTCAGCCGCGATCTGAAGCTGACCGGGGAGGGCGGCAAGCCTGGCCTGACGGCGCGCTACTACATCGGCGGCAAGCTGGCCCTGACGCGCCAGGAAACCGATATCTCGTACCAGTACCTGAAGGACGTGGCCGAATTCTGGCCCAAGGAACTGGGCGACCCGAAGAAACTCACCGACGTGAAGGTGGTGTGGGACGCGGCCATGGAATCGGGCAAGCCGGGCGTGCACAAGATGCAGCTGTACGCGTCCGACTACGCCACCTTGAGCATCGACGGCAAGCAGGTGCTGGACGTGTGGCGCCAGGGCTGGAATCCTTGGTACCACAATTTCGAGGTCAAGTTCGAGAAAAACAAGCCGGTCAAGCTGCATCTGGAATGGGTGCCGTCGGGCGGCATGGTGGCGATCACCCACAACGATCCGCTGCCGCCGGAGCAGCAGCGCTCGCTGACCTTCTCGTCGGAAGTCGCGCAGGGCATCAATTACTACGTGATCAATGGCGCGAACATCGACAAGGTCATCGCCGGCTACCGCCACCTGACCGGGCAGGCGCCGATGATGCCGAAGTGGTCGTACGGCTTCTGGCAATCGCGCCAGCGCTACGAAACCCAGGATCAGCTGCTGGGCGTGCTGCGCGAATACCGCAAGCAGGGCTGGCCGATCGACAATATCGTGCAGGACTGGTTCTACTGGCCGGAAGACGGCTGGGGCTCGCATGATTTCGACAAGGTCCGCTTCCCGGATCCGAAAGGCATGGTCGACGAGGTGCACAAGAACCACGCGCGCATCATGCTGTCGATCTGGGGCAAGTTCTACGCCGGCACCAACAATTACAAGGAACTGGCGTCCAAGGGCTATATGTGGACCAAGAACGTCGAGGACGGCGCGCTGGACTGGGTCGGCAAGGGCTACAAGAACAGCCACTACGATCCCTACACCAAGGAAGCGCGCGATATCTATTACCGCCAGCTCAAGAAAGTGGTGGACATGGGCTTCGACGCCTGGTGGATGGACAACACCGAGCCGGACGTGCTGTCGAACACGCGCCTGGAAGACTTCAAGAAGCTGATCGGCCCGACCGTGCACGGCCCTGGCGAGGTGACCTTCAACACCTACAGCCTGGTGCACAGCGGCGGCCTGTATGACAACCTGAAGCGCGACCAGCCGGACACCCGCCAGTTCATCCTGTCGCGCTCCGGTTTCGCCGGCATCCAGCGCAACGCGGTGGCGGTCTGGAGCGGCGACGTGGTGGGACGCTGGAGCGACCTGTACAACCAGATTTCGGCTGGCGTGAATTTTTCCATGTCGGGCATTCCGAACTGGACCCACGACATCGGCGGCTATGCCCAGGAAACCCGCTTCCAGACCGGCGACGTCGGTTCGGCCCAGGAAAACCGCAACACCGGCGCGGCCCAGGCCAAGCCGGAAGACGTCAAGGAATGGCAGGAACTGAACCTGCGCTGGTTCCAGTTCGGCGCGTTCTCGCCTTTGTTCCGCTCGCACGGCGAAGTGGTCAAGCGCGAAATCAACCTGATCGCCCCGGAAGGGTCGGAAATGCGCGATTCGATGGTCTGGTACGACAAGCTGCGTTATCGCCTGATGCCGTACATCTATGCCACCGCGTCGGACACGCATTACAACTCCGGCACCATCATGCGCGGCCTGGTGATGGACTTCCCGAAAGACGATGCGGTCAAGGACATCAAGGACCAGTATCTGTTCGGGCACGACCTGCTGGTGGCGCCGGTGCACGTGTATGGACAGCGCGCGCGCAGCGTGTACCTGCCCAAGGGCGCCGACTGGTATGACTTCCATACCGGCCAGTTCCACAAGGGCGGCACCCGCCCGACCGTGCAGGCGCCGGTGACGCGCATGCCGCTGCTGGTGAAGGCCGGCGCGATTGTGCCGATGGGACCAGTTATTCAATATGTTGACGAAAAGCCTGATGCGCCGATTACCCTGCGTGTGTATACTGGCGCCGACGGCAAGTTCAGCCTGTATGAGGACGACGGCGTCACCAATGCCTATACCCGTGGCGAGTTCAGCCGGATTCCGCTGAGCTACGACGACAAGACCGGCACCGTGACCATCGGTGCGCGGGTCGGGCGGTACAAAGGCATGGTGGCCAAGCGCGAGTTCAAGGTGCACTTCATCAAGCCCGGCATGTCGACCTCCGAGCAGCTCGACGCGGCCGACAAGTCGGTCGTGTATGAAGGCAAGCCGGTGACGGTCAAGCTGTAAGTACGGCACGCTCGCACCGCAATCCGCCGGCTGGCGATGGCCGGCGGATTTTTTTACGCCCGCCAATGAAGAAGAATCGATAACGAGACAAGAGATAATATGCGTCATATTTTGATCGGCTTGCTGCTGGCAGCGAGCGGCTGCGCCTGGGCCGCCCCGGCCCCGACCGCCACCCAGGTGCAATACCTGAGCGGCACCGACAAGGACCACCGGGTCGACTGGGAATTCATGGTCAACGGGGGCCGCAAGGCCGGCACCTGGACCACCATCCCGGTGCCGTCGAACTGGGAGATGGAAGGCTTCGGCACGTACCGCTACTTCGACGACACCCGTGAACCGGCGCCGGACTCGACCGGCATCTACCGCCACCGTTTCGAGGTGCCCGCCAGCTGGCAGGGCCGGCAGATCGAGATCGTGTTCGGCGCGGCCATGACCGATACCCAGGTCACGGTCAACGGCCAGAGCGCCGGACCGACGCACCAGGGCGGCTTTTATGAATTCCGCTACGACATCAGCAAGCTGATCAAGCCGGGCCAGAGCAATGCGCTGGAAGTGACGGTGAACCGCTACTCGGCCAACGCCTCGGTCAACCGGGCTGAACGCGCATCGGATTTCTGGCTGTTCAGCGGCATTTACCGGCCCGTATGGCTGGAAGCCAAGCCGCTGGCCAATATCGAGCGGCTGACGGTCGATGCGAAGCATACCGGCGATTTCCGCGCCGAGGTGTTTACCGGCGGGGCCGTGCCGAACGGCGCGCGGGTCAGCGCGCAGATCACCACGCTGGACGGGAAAGCGGTCGGCAAGCCGATGACGGCGACGGTGAACAAGGGTGTGGCCCAGTTGAGCGGCCATCTCGACAAGGTGATTGCCTGGTCGGCCGAACAGCCGCAGCGTTATCGCGCTCATTTCAGGATGCTGGACGGCCAGCGCCTGGTGCATGAGGTGAGCAAGACCATCGGTTTTCGCACCATCGAGCTGCGCAAGAACGACGGCGTGTATGTCAACGGCGCCAAGGTGCGCCTGAAGGGGTCGAATCGCCATACGATCTGGCCGACCTCCGGACGCGCTTCCAGCAAGGAGCTCAGTTATACCGATGCGCGCCTGATGAAGGAAATGAATATGAACGCGGTGCGCATGTCGCACTATCCGCCGGATGAGCATTTTCTCGACGTGTGCGACGAAGTCGGCCTGTACGTCATCGACGAGCTGACCGGCTGGCAGAAATTCTACGACACCGATGTTGGCACGCCGCTGGTGAAGGAACTGGTGCGGCGCGACCAGCATCACCCATCGGTGATCATGTGGGCCAACGGCAACGAGGGCGGGTTCAATCTCGCGCTCGATTCTCTGTTTGGGCGCTGGGATTTGCAAGGGCGCCCGGTGATTCATCCGTGGGCCAATTTCGGCGGCATCGACACCGCCCACTATCTCAATTACGACTGCTGCGCCAGCTCGTTCTTCCATGGCCGCGACGTGTTCATGCCGACCGAATTCCTGCACGGCCTGTACGACGGCGGCGCCGGTGCGGGCCTGGACGACTGGTGGAAAGCCATGCTGGCGAACCCGCTCAGTGCGGGCGGCTTTATCTGGGCATTCGCCGACGAAGGCATCGTGCGCAGCGACAAGAACGGCGCCATCGACGTGGCCGGCAATCAGGCGCCGGACGGCATCGTCGGACCGTATCGCGAAAAGGAAGGCAGCTTCTTTGCGATCAAGGAAATCTGGTCGCCGCTGTACCTGCCGATGTCGGAACTGTCCTTCCTGCCCGCTTCGTTCGACGGCAATCTGGTGCTGGAAAACCGCTACGACTTCACTAACCTGAACAAGGTCAAGCTGCAGTGGAAGCTGGTGCGTTTCGGCATGGAACCGGGCTTCAAGGTGCTCGCGCAGGGCACTGCCCGCTCGCCCGACGCCGCGCCCGGCATGCGCGGCACCACCCACATCGCATTGCCCGGCAACTGGCGCGAGCACGATGCGCTGATGCTGAGCGCGGTCGACCATACCGGACGCGAAATCTACACGTGGTCGTGGATGATCGCCAGTGCCGACGCGGTGGCAAGCCGCATGCGCGCCGCCGATGGCGGGGCGGCGACGATCGAGCAATCCGATGCTGCCGTGGAGATGAAAGCGGGGCCGCTGAGCGTGTCGATCGACAAGGCGACCGGCTATTTGCGCACCTTGAGCAAGGGCGGCACCGTGGTGCCCTTGACCAACGGGCCACGCCCGGTGTTGGGCACGGCGGTACTCCAATCGATCAAGGCCGCGCGCGAGGGCGCGGACGCGGTAGTGCGCGCCGAGTACACCGGCGGGCTGCGCAAGGTGGAGTGGCGTCTGCGCGGCAACGGCACGCTGAGCATGACCTACGCGTATTCGTTCGACGCCGGCAAGCAGGCCGATGCGCTGGGCGTGAGCTTCGATTATCCGGAGCAGCAGGTCACCGCCATGCGCTGGCTGGGCAAGGGTCCATACCGCGTGTGGAAGAACCGCACCAAGGGCGTGGAATTCGGCGTGTGGCAGAAGGACTATAACGACAGCGTTACCGGCCTGTCCTGGACTTACCCGGAATTCAAGGGCTTCCACGACAAGGTGTACTGGGCAACGCTATCGACGCGCAACCTGCCGCTCACCTTCGTCAATCACAGCGACGATATCGCGCTGCGCGTGTTCACGCCCACGCAGGCCAGCGGTGCCGGATTCGAACCGAAATCGACCAGCCTGCAATTCCCGCCCGGCGATCTCTCGTTCATGAATGCGATCCTGCCGATCGGCACCAAGTTCAAGCCCGCCAGCGATCATGGCCCGGAAGGGCAGCCCAGCCGCGCGCCCAACCACGGTCAGTGGTATCAAAATACCGTGGACATCCTGGTCGGCGACCGCTAGCGACCTGGCGCCGGTGCGTTGCGGGCCAGCGCCAATTCCAGCACGAGCACCGCCGCGCTCGCGACAGCGAGTACCGGCATGAGTGCGCACAGCAAGACGGCGGGCAGGGCCAGCGGCGCCGCGCCGCGCCAGGCGCCCGGCAGCAGGCGCGGCAGCCATCCGGCTCCGCCCTGGCGCCGCCGCAGATACATCGTCCATCCGGAAACCAGCGAAAACAGCACGCCCAGGCCAAACATCAACAGCAAGGCCTGGTTCCACCAGCCGAACTCGCCGCGATGGAAGGGAATGCCGATTGCCGTTGCCTTGCCGAATGCCGTCTGCTGGCTCCAGTCGGCATAGTAGAGCGGGGCGCCGCTGTAGGGATCGAGCAATAGATCGAAGCGGCTGGCGGGCCGGCCCGGATCGGCCGCCGTGACGCGCCAGGTTGCGCCCGGGCCGTGCGGCGCCGTGATCCGCATGGCGACGCGTGGTGCAAGCCGGCGCGCCGCCATCCAGGCGCCTTCCCAGTCCAGTTCGGCAGCCTCCCGCGGCGCCACCATCAGATGCGGCAAGGGCGCCGGCGCCTGGCCCAGCGCGTCGCGGGCGGCGCGGATCTGGCTGCCGGCATAGTGGCTCCAGGTCAGGCCGGTGGCGAGGATCGTGAAGCTTACCGCGCCGAGCGCGACACCCATAAAGCTGTGCCACTGTTTCCAGGCGGCGCGCCCCTTGACGCCGGCGCGCGGGACGCCGCCCCGGCCCTTGCCAGGCCACCACAAGGCGATGCCGGTCAGCAGCATGACCATCATCGCGCTGGCGGCCAGTTCGATCACCCAGCGCCAGCCGTCGCCCTGCAGCAGGCGCGAATGCAGCTTCTTCGACCAGTTCCCGAAACGTTCGGCGTCGTTCATGCTGCCCATCACGGCCCCGGTGTAGGGATTGACGTAGACCGTCCGCGTGCCGGACTCAGTTTCGGCGTTCTGGTGTCCGTCATGGCCGCCGGCGGCGCCTTTGCGCTGGCCGAAGGTCACGCGCACCGCATCGCCTGGTGCCTGCGGCGGCCCGACCGACTGCACCTGCCACCCGGGCGCAATGGTGGCGCGCGCGGCCGCTACCGACTCGTCGAGCCGGTGGCGGGCGTCGCCAGGGATGACCCGCTCCAGCGCGCCGTAGCGGATCGCCTCGATCTGCGGGGTGAAAATGTACAGGATGCCGGTCGACGCGGCGACCAGCAGAAATGGCGAGGCGATCAGCGCGGCCCAGAAATGGATGCGCCACAACGCGCTGCGCCGGCTCGCCGCGCTGTGCGGCGGATTCAAAGAGGTCTTGTTATTCATGCCTGGCGGCCCTTTACAGATCGAACTTCAATTCGGCGACGACAGTGCGCTGGGGGTAGGGGTGGAAGGCCCAGTAATTATAGTTGTTGAGATTATCGATGCCGAGCGCCGCGCTCCATTGCCGGCCGAACTTGAGGCGCACACGGGCGTCGACGACGAAGAACTTGCTGAAACCCTGGTAGCTGAATCCGTTGGTGTCGCTGTTGTCGAGTTGGCCGTACTGCCTGCCACTGTAGCGCGCCGCCAGGCTGTACGACAAGCGCTCGTGCGGGCTGTAGCTGGCCACGGCGGTCGCACGCCAGCGCGGCACGCGCGGCTGCCATTTGCCTTCGCTGGCCGGGAAGTTGTGGTTGGCCGCGATGCGCGAATCGGTGCAGGTCAGATTGCTGCCCAGCTCCAGTCCGCGGATGCCGACGTCGCTTGCCTGCCAGACCAGTTCCAGCCCCTTGGTCCGTATTGCCTCGACATTTTGCACGGTCGAGACGGTGGCCGTCAGTGCCTGGGTGTACAGGGCATCGCGGATGCGTTCGATGAAGACGGTGGCGCGCAGGGTGCCGGCGGCGCCGTCGCGCTGCGCGCTCAGCTCGCTCGTCCAGGAAGTCTCCGGCTTGAGCCGGGGATCGGTGTTGACGATGCGCTCGCCGTCGATAGAGCCCTGGTATAGCTCGCCGACGGTGGGCATGCGCACGGCGCGCCCGCTCGATGCCTTGAGGACCCAGTCCGGACTGAGCCGATAGGCCAGCGCGGCTTTCGGCGAAAAGTGCGCCTCGTTGCGGTCCTGGCCGAACCGGACGATGGTGGCGGCATTGCCCAGTTCCCCGCCATAGGCGCGCCAGCGCTCATAGCGCAAGCCCAGGGTGGTTTTCCAGTCCGGGGTGATGGTCCAGCTGTCCTGCGCGAAAACGCTCCTGAGCGCCGTGTTGCCGTTGAATGCGGAGAAGCGTGGGCCGGCGTCGCCGCCGAGCCAGTTCGCGGTCGTGCTGACCAGCGTGCGCAGGCGATACGCATCGTGCTGGTAGCCGAATTCGATGACATGGGTAGCGGCGCCGTGGCCGTTCCCGTCCGGACGCCAGACGCCGCGCAGGTTCAGGTTGTGCCAGCCGGTGCCGTGCATGTCGGTGATGCGGCCGGGGCCGCCTTCTCCGGGTGCCGTGGGCGCGCGCTGGATGTCGTGCCGATAGGCGTACACACTGGCCGCAACTTCCCAGTCGAACACCGATTTCGTGTGGGACTTGAGGGACAGGCCGTGCATCACGTGTTCCAGCGCGTTGGTGGCGGGCGCGAAGGCGGGGCTGGGGGCATCGAGCGTGTACTGGCGGCCATCGATGGCGACGTTTCCGGCAGACACCGGATTGCCGCCCGCGTCGCGCAGATAGGAATTCGCGGTTCCGTCGGCATCGTTGTGCCACCACCCGAGGGTGTAGCTTGCGCGCAAGGCCGGTGACAGGTCGTAGGCCAGTTTCAGCTTGGCATGGTCCTGCACCGTGCGGTAGCGCGTCGTGGTTCCCAGCAGCCACCAGTCCTGTCCCTTGTTGTTCTTTCCGGCAATGGCGCCGCTGACCGGCGGCGTGCCCGCGCCCGGCGCGCCGCCCTCGCTTACGGCGCGGGTGGCAAACACCAGCGGCTGGCCGGTGCTGTCGAGGCGGTTGAGATTGAACCACCACGCCAACGCGCCGCTGCGGTTCCCTACCGATGCGCTGGCCTGTCTTCCGCTGTCGCGTTCGCTGGTGCCGTACAGATCGAATTTCTCGGTAGCGTAGGTGATCTTGGCGTGGGCTTCGAGCCGGTCCGGCATGCGCGTCACGTAGTCGACCACGGCGCCGGCCGAATTGCCGGCGTAGGCCGCCGAGAAGGGGCCGTACAGCACATCGACGCGTTCGATTTCTTCGGGGGTGACCAGGCCCCAGCGCGGCGTGAAGCCGGCGCCATTGCCAAGGTAATTCGACAACAGGATGCCATCGGCGTACACCATCGAACGGGCGCTGTTGCCGGTGCCGGAGGCGCGGGTCGACAGCACCGCATGGTTGTAGTCGCCCATGTAGCGTTTGCGGATGAGCAGGCTGGGCAGGTACTTCAGCGCGTCTTCGCTGTCGGTCGCGTTGATCGTTTGCTCGATCTGGCCCGCCGTCACGCCTTCGATGGTAGTGGGGATGCGGGTCGGCAGCGAGGTGGGCCGGGCGCCCGTGATCGTGACCGTGTCGATCGCTCCCGTGGCGGCGGCGGCGGTGGAGACGGTGGCCAGGGCGGCAGCGGCGACATAGGGCAATTGCAGCAGCATCGGATTTCTCGCGCGAAGGGGGACATCGACGGAGCGAGTATGGAGACGGCTTGCGCCAATTCGATTGAGCTATCGCAGAGACCGCGCCGGGGCGAAAAAAAGGGCCGCAGAAGCGGCCCTGTAAAGAATGGCCCTGTCGCGTAGACGTGGCAAGACCATCAGGAGAGAGTTCATCCGAAGCGGCACATGGCGGCTCTGCATCAGCGGGCTTTTTGCCTTGCCCGGCTGAGCCATGTGGCCTCTGAAGCAAGCATTCTGCCCGGGCGCGCCGGCGCGGAATAGTGTGAAATTCATGAATCGGGCAACAAAAACCATCTAGCGGCAGGGCTGCCCGCTGCTCGATGTCCCTGCCACCAGGCCGCGCCCGGCCGTGCTCATATAGACCACACCGGGCCGGTTCATGTCACCCACCACAAACTGACCGTTGCCCGGGCCGCCGTACTGGTGCTGGTCGTCGTTGACGCGGGTCCAGCTGGCGCCGCTGTCGGTCGAGCAAAACATGCCGCGCACGCTGCCGACCGTGCCCCACAGGTAGACCGTGGGATAGGCGCTATCGGTCGCCGCTTTGCCGAAGCCGACCGCGCCGCCGTAGCTGACATTGCGCAGGGGTGTGAAGTGCTTGCCGCCGTCGGTCGAACGCACCAGGCCGCCATCGTAGAGCGCGACCCAGAGGTCGCCTTCGCGCTCGGGCGCGGCGCGAATGAGCTTCGATCCATTGGCGCCAGGCAGTTGACCGGCGGAAATGAAACTGGCTCCCGCATCCTTGCTGACGAGCAGGTGGTCGCCGTCGAGCGCGTAGAAGCGCTTGGGGTCGACCGGGTCGGCCAGCGGATAAGCGTTGCGTACATGGAGGCCTTCGACCTTGTCCCAGCGGGCGCCGCCATTGCGCGAAACAAAGCTGTCGCTGCTGTTTTCCGGGCTGTGCAGCAATACCTCGCCGGTCGCATTGAGCGCCAACTGGCCTTTCTGGCCCTGCATGGCGGCGGTCCGGGACCAGCTCTTGCCCATGTCCCTGGACAAATAAATGGCGCTGCCGACGCGTGCCACCACCTTGCTGTTGCGGGCGGCATACGCCAGGCCTGTGGTGGTGCCCATGGTGGGCTTGACGATGGCGGGGTAGTGGCGCACGTCGCCGTGGACAAAGCCGTCGTAGTCGCCGATGACGGAAATTAGCGGCCCCTGTGGAATGCTGACCAGGCCCAGCGGCACAGTTTCTTCCAGGCCGGCAACGTGGAAGGCCCAGGTCACCGGTGTGGCTTCGATATCGCCGGTGCGGAAGATGCCGTTGCCGGACACGACCATGGCCGCGCGCGGATTGGCCGGATCAAACTCGATCGAGGCGGCCCAGTGGATGGAATTACCGTCGATCCAGCTGATCGATTGTGGATCGAGCACGAACCCCTTGGCAATCACGTCGGTCCAGCTGGCGCCGCCATCCTTGCTGAGGAAAATCCGGTCGCCCTGGGCCTTGCCGTACTGGCGCGCGAAGTAATTGATGGTGGTGACCGCGAGGCGGGCGGGATTGGCGGGGTCGACCGTGACGCCGGCATAGGCGCGGTTCAAGGGCGGGGTGATATTGGTCCAGGTGCCGCTCGCCAGGCGGTACTTCCAGACTTGGCCCTGATCCATCGGTTCGGCGTCGGCCGGCTTGCCCCAGGGGCCGGCGCCATTCCCATAGGTGACGATCAGGTCGCCGCCGGCCAGCACGGCGCGTTGCGGCAGCAGCTGCGCGGGAGCACCGCGAACCGGTGCGAAGCTGCCGCCGCCGTCGGTGGACAGGTACAGATTGGCACCGGTGCGCGACACGCCGACGACGATGCGCTGGGCCGCGCCCTTGGCCACGCTGGCCGGGTCGAGCAGGACGAAACTGATGCCGTTGCCGTTAGGCGTCGTGCGCACGTCCAGGGCATCCAGGTGGCGCCAGCTGAGGCCTTCGTCCGTGCTTTTGAACAGGCCGTTGGCGCGCGTGCCGACAAACAGGATATTGCCGCTGGCAGGATCGACCTGCAGCTTTTCCCCGCTGTTGCGGCCCATGCCGTTGCCGTGCGCCTTGAACTGCGCGCTCACGTCGATCCTGGTGAAGGTCTTGCCGTAATCGCTGGACTTGAGAATGGCGCTCTGGCCGCCGTTAAGGTAGGCAGTGCCCGCCAGCATGTACAGCTTGCCTGGGGCTTTTGGATCGAGGGCGATCGATTCGATGCCCAGCAAGCCGGTGTCGCGGTCGGATACCCAGTCGGTCAGCGGCGTCCAGCGCGCCGCTTTGGCGTTCCAGCGGTAGGCGCCGCCCACGTCGGTGCGGGCGTAGACCAGGCCGGGCTCGGACTTGCTGGTGACGAGGCCCGACACGAAGCCGCCGCCGCCGATGGCGACGTTGCCCCATTGATAGGGCGCGGCGCAGGCGCTGCCAGAGAGCAGCAGCGCGAGGTAGATGCTGATCCGGCCCCAGCGCATGGCTTACGGCTGCCTGAGCAGACGTTCCAGTTCCGGACGAATGGCGTTGGCGAAGATGTCGTAGCCTTTTTCGTTCGGGTGCAGCAGGTCGGGCATGATGTCCTTCGACAGGGTGCCGTCGGCCTGCAGGAAGGCCTGGTTAATGTTCAGGAAGAACACTTTCTTGTTGTCCGCCAGACGCGGCAGGAGAGCATTGACCTTTTCGTTATTCTGGCGCAGCGCGCTAGCGGGCGTGGCATCGCGCGGGAAAATGGCCAGCAGCAAAATCTTGGTGGCCGGCAGGCGACGCTGCAATTCTTCGATATCGCGGGCGATGCCGGCGGCCACGCGGGCAGGCTCTTCGAAGCGGTGGCCGGTGTTATTGGTGCCGACCATCAGTACCGCTACTTTCGGTGCGATGCCGTCCACTTCGCCGTGCTGCAGACGCCACAGGACATTTTCCGTGCGGTCGCCGCCGAAACCCAGGTCCAGTGCGTTGTATCGGCTGAAATTGCGTTCCCAGACCTTGGCGCCGTCCTTTTCCCAGCCCTGGGTAATGGAGTCGCCGATGAAGATCACTTCGGGCTGCTTGCCGGAAGCCTGCAGCGCCTTGATGTCGTCGAGTTTGCGCTGGTGGCGCGGCTGCCACCAGTCGATCGCCCATGACTCGTTGAGCATCTCGGGCGTGACACTGCGGGTCTTGTAATCGGGACAGGCGGTGTTGGGCGTGCCGGCCTGATCGAACACGATGTTGGCCACGCTTACCTCGCCGGCGCCGGTGCCTTCCAGCGAAAATGGGCGGGTCACGTTTTGGAATGCATCGCCATCGCGCACGAAGCAACGCATTGCCAGCACGATGTGCTGCCAGCCCTTGCCCTGGGCCGCGCGGCCAGGAACGACATAGGACACTTGGCGAACGCAATCCTTGCCGCAGCCGACATTGAAGGCGATGCCGCCGTGCGCCAGTTCCTGCACGTTCAGGTCGAACGCGAGCGTCCCGTTGGCCAGATAGGGCGTCAGATCGGCCGGGCCGCCATCGATGTGCAGCGCGCTTTTCCAGATATCTTTCCAGCGCAGCGTGAGGGCGTCATCGGCGGCCGACTTTGCCGACCTGGTGACGCTGACCAGGCTGTTGGGATACTTGCTCGCGTCGGCCTTGGCGACCGTAATCGAGGAAGCATTGAGCGCCTGTTCGGTATCCGGATCGGCGGCGAGCACCTGCCAGCCCGGCAGCGCACGGCCTTCATACAAGGCGAGGTGCGCGGACGATCCGGCCGGCGGCGGGGTGGCGCAGCCGGCCAGGGCGCTGGACAGGGCAAGGGCAAGGGCACAACGGCTTAACAAGGGCATGGCGAATTTCATTCTGTAAGTACGAATATGAAGACGTTGGATGAGGGGAATAATGATACATCCCGCTTCACGGCATGGCGGCCGGCTCGTTAAATTACATAAAGGAGGTTGACGATTTTTACTACGAACCATGCATGGCAGAGCATGATAGCGCAATCACCAGCCCGGGCAAGGGAAATTCGCGTAAGGTGGCGCCCATCCCAACATGAAGGAGAACCCAGCTTGACAGTCACGATTTACCATAACGCCCGCTGTGGCACCTCGCGCAACACCCTCGCGCTGATCCGCGCTGCCGGTATCGAACCTGTCGTCGTCGATTACCTCCAGCAGCCGCCCGACCGCGCCGCCCTGGCTGCGCTGATTACGCAGGCAGGCCTGACGGTGCGCGAGGCCTTGCGCCAGAAGGAACCGGCGTATCTTGAGCTGGGTCTGGACGATGTGACGCTGAGCGATGAGCAACTGCTCGACGCCATGGTGGCCCACCCGATCCTGATCAACCGGCCGTTCGTGGCTGCGCCCGGCGCCGTGCGCCTGTGCCGGCCGGCCGACCTGGTCCTCGAGATTTTACCGGCGCCGCGGCAGGGCGCATAAGGCAAGCATGCGCCGGCGGCGCCGGAACTTATTGAACAGCGCGTACTCCAACGGCTAACACATCCGCCGGGAGGGAGCATGTTCACCGAGTTTGCCGCTGCAATTCTAGTGCGTCTGCACGACGAAACCCTGCACCATGCCGATGCGGCGTGGCCCACGCTGCCCGAATGGGGGGCGGCGGCGGCAAACCACCGCTATAACTGTCTGCTGTGGGATGAAGAAGACCGGGCCCGCCGCACCGACGTGCCGGCGGCAGCCATCGCGGGCAGCAAGCGCCTGATCGACCAGTACAACCAGCAGCGTAACGATGCGGTCGAAGCGATCGACGAAGCCTTGCTGAACCGGCTCGGCGAGGCTGGGCAGGGGGCGCGCCTGCACAGCGAAACGGCCGGCGCCATGGTTGACCGTTTGTCGATTCTCGCGCTCAAGATATTCCACATGAACGAGCAGACGCGGCGCGCCGATGTAGGGCCAATGCATGTGCAGATGTGTCAGAGCAAACTTGCGCGCCTGCTGGCCCAGCGCGCCGACCTGGCAGGCTGCCTGGATACGCTGCTCACTGAAGCCGCAGCGGGCCGCGCCTATTTCAAGGCTTACCGGCAGTTCAAGATGTACAACGATCCGGCGCTCAATCCCTATCTGTATGGGCAGCGGAGCGCGGCCCCGCCGGGGGAGGCCTGATGGCGGCGCAGGTCGACGTGCTGGTGCCGACGCGCGATCGCCCGGCGGCGCTTGCCGTTACCTTGGCCAGTGTCGCCGCGCAGTCGCGCGCCGGCCAGCGGATCGTCATCTCGGACCAGTCGGACCGGTCGGCGTACGACACCGGCGAGGTCGCGGCCGTGCTGCGCGTGTTGCGCGCACGCCGGTGGGAGGTGCACACGCTGCGCCATCTGCCACGGCTCGGCATGGCCGAACAGCGCGCGTTCTTGCTGTCCAAGGCGCAGGCACCGTATTGTCTGTTTCTGGACGATGACGTCGTGATCGAGCCGGATCTGATCGAACGTCTCCTTGCCGTCATCGAGGCACAGGGCTGTGGCTTCGTCGGCAGCGCCGTGCACGGCTTAAGCCACATCGGCAGCGTGCGGCCGCACCATCACTCGATTCAATTCTGGGAGGGAAAAGTCACGCCCGAGCTGGTCGTGCCCGATAGTGCGGAATGGGAGCGCCATCATCTGCACAGCGCCGCCAATCTATTTCATGTGCAAAGCAGCCTGGGCATTGGAGTGAGCGCCAGCAGGGCCTACCGCGTGGCGTGGGTGGGCGGCTGCGTGATGTTCGACACCGGCAAGCTGCGCGCGGCCGGCGGATTCGACTTCTGGCCCAGGCTGCCGCCGGATCACTGCGGCGAAGACGTGCTGGCGCAATTACGGGTAATGGCGCGTGACGGCGGCTGCGGCTTGATTCCATCGGGGGCGTACCACATGGAATTGCCCACCACGCTACCCGTGCGCGCAGTTGACGCGCCCCGGCTGCTGTGGCCGGAATGAGTACTATGCCGTACGGAATCGAGCCGGACGTGCGCAGCATCCTCGCCGTGCGGCCGAATGCCATCGGCGACTTCATGTTTGCGTTGCCGGCACTGCACGGCTTGCGCGCTTCCTATCCGGATGCCCGCATCGTCTTGCTAGGAAAGGCCTGGCACGCCGACTTTCTTGGAGGACGGACCGGGCCGGTAGATGAAGTGCGGGTGATGCCGCCCTATCCGGGGATGGGCGCCCCGCCGGACGCTGGATTCGACCCGTTTGCGGTCCGCGGCCTGATCGATGGACTGCGGGCCGAGCGGTTCGATCTGGCGATTCAGATGTACGGCGGTGGGCGCTATTCGAATGCGTTTGTCGCCCAACTCGGGGCGCGCTTGACGATCGGAACGGCGACGCCGGACGCCGCGCGCCTTGACCGGGCCATTCCCTTTCGCGCTATTGCCAGCCGTCGACTGGAGCTGATGCAAGTGGTTGCGCTGGCCGGCGCCCGACCGTGCATGGTGACGCCTGAACTGCATGTGACGGCGCAGGATCGTTCACTGGCCGCTGCCGTGCTGGCGCGGCAGGCTGGCGAGCGCATTGTCGTGGTCCATCCTGGCGCGAGCGATCTGCGGCGGCGCTGGCCGGCCGAGCGGTTCGCGGCCGTGGCCGACGCGCTGGCGGATCGGGGCGCGACAATTGTGCTCAGTGCCAGCGATGCCGAAGCCGATTTGGCCGCAAGCGTGGCGGCGCGGATGCGCCATGCACCGGCAAACCTGGGCGGGAAGTTGTCGCTCAATGCCTTGTGCGGCATGCTGGAGCGCGCTTGCATGATCGTCGCCAATGACACCGGGCCGTTGCACGTGGCGCTGGCGATCGGCACGCCCGCCGTCGGAATCTTCTGGCTGACCAATTTGATCGAGGCGGCGCCGCTGCGGCCTCATCTGCTGAGTCCGGCTTTATCGGTACAGGCGCGCTGCCCACTGTGCGGCGTTGAAAATTTGCGCGCGCGTTGTCACCATGATGTGTGCTTCGTCGCTGACGTCGGAACCGATGAGGTGGTGGGCCTGTCCCTGGAAATGTTTGCCGATGTGGCGTGAGCGCACGCCTCGCTATGGTGTTCGAAAGCGCTTTGTCGCGAGGGCGCACACTTGGGCGTACAGTTCTTCGACTCGCACCATGGCAGTGGTGCGCGCGTGTCGGTGGAGAGCGGCGCCGCTACCCCGCCAACTTCCGCTGAGCGGCTGTGTCAGCTAACACCCGTGCAGTCAGGTGCGAACGCGCCCGACCAGCAAGCGGCACCAATGTTCACTCCTTTGTCCTGGAATCCAGGCAATTCAGCTTTCCGTCTCACCCAAAAGCTGATCGACATGCTTTATCACCGTCTCTACATGAGCGCCGTCGGGATCCCACAGACAGCGGTGCATGTGCCTATCCTCGGGAGACCACCGGTTGATGTCTGCCTTGCTGAAAATGACGACGCTGCGAAGTTGCAGACCGGCAGCAATGTGCGAGACCCCAGTGTCGTTGCAAATCAGTAGTCTTGCTCCGCTCATCAGCGCCGCCATGGCCCCGATCGAGATCGAACCGGTCGCCAGATGGGCTGGCTTGTGCATATGGTCCATGACTGACCGGGCAACATCCGCTTCGGTGGCGGACCCGGTCAGCACGACAGGCAGCTTCCAGCGCCGCGCCACATGATCGGCCACTTCGGCGAAACGTTCGGCCGGCCAGCATTTGTCGCGGCTGCGCGCGCCTGCGTGCAGACATACGTAGTTTTCGGGCGATAAGCCATCGGCAAGACCGGACGAGCGCAACTCTTCCCAATCGCGCGGGGCCAGTGGGAACTCGAGATAGCTGCCGCGGCGGCTTGCACCGATGTGGTCGGTCAATTGCAGCAGGCGCTCGGTCTCGCTGCCGCCTCGTGGATAGGCGATGCCGGTCCAACCCATGGGCAGCGGACGTCCCGGAGGCACATACCCGGCGCAGGCGCGGGCGCCAAATTCGGCAACGATGCCATTGCTGAGTGCGCCATCGCCGTGCAGTTGAATCGCCAGGTCGTAACGCCGTCGGCGCAAGGTGGCATGGAAATCGGGCAGCTCGGCATGCCGAACGCCTTGCTCGGGCAAGCCGTGCGCCCCGGGGAATACCAGGAAGTCGTCGACGTAGCGGCCGAAACGCTGTGCAAACTGGCTTGCCCAAGGCAGCCCGACCAGCGTGATTTGGGCATCCGGCAAGGCGACGCGCAAGGCGCGCAGCGCTGGGACCGCGCACAGCATGTCGCCCAGGTGTAGGGCGCGAAACAGCACCACCTTGCATGCGCCGCGCAGCGCCTTGCCGCAAGACGGCGAACCGGATTCTGCGATGGCGCCGTCCGGGCTTCGATGCAATGCAAGGCGCGTCATGGACAGGGGCCCTCCAGTAAATGACGCAGCACGTTGCGTGTGATAAGGGGAATATGCGGGTCCCTGGCTTGGACAAGCGCTTGCGCCCAGTCGGTGGTGCCGGCGCTAAAGACCGTGCCGTTGCGCTCGTACACGCTCATGCAGGCGGCATGAATGCCGGTGCGCGCCGCTGTTTGTTCGCGATCGGGCAATTCCTGCCAGTTGCCGTGTAGTGGACTGACGGCCAGTAGCCTGAGCGTGGACGGGGTGCCGCAATCCGTGGCGCCGGCAGCGATGCGTGCCGGCTGGATCTGTGCCAGCGGAGCGCCATCGCATTCGTAGCCGACCAGTGGCGGCGTGCTATCGGTTCCGAAGCTCTGGCCGGAGTGTAAGCCCGTGCCGGCAAAAGCCCAGTGATCAGGCGCCTCCACCCGATAGCCGGTGCCCGTGCGCGGGCCGTCCCACCAGCCGCCGCCGTGCCGGTAGCTTAGCCCGCTGAGACTGTCTTCAGGCCGATTCACACCGCCAGCTCCGGACCAGCGGTCGCGCGCGCCGGCAGGGCCACCCTGGTGGCACACCATGGCGGACAGATCGGCATTCAAATGGATTCTCCACCAGCACACGTTGGCCGCGAAAAATGCCACGTTGCCGCCGGTGCCGATGAACGCTTCCACATGGTCGCGTGCCGGTTCGCTCCAATATTCATCGTGGCCGGCCGATACCAGCAGGCGGTAGCGCTGGCACAGATCGGGGTCGGCGTGTATGTCCAGGTCGGTGCAGAATTCAGCTGGGAAGTGCTGTTGCCGCAGCCAGGCGATGAAGGGGGCGTCCCAATGGGCGAAACATTGCCGTGGCGTGGACTGGTCGTAGTGATCGGGCGCCCCCCAGACGATGCCGCCGGTGCCGCCGCCCGGCCTTTGCAGCGACACCCGTGCCCCCGGCGGTTCCTGGCATGGCAGCGGGTGCTGATAAAAGCAGCTGTTGCCGCTATAGTTGTAGGCGTGATAGGTCGTCAGCGGCAGCTTGAACAGCAAGCCGCCAGTGCCGCGCCCGCGGACAACGAACAGCGCTGCCGCCTCGGGCATGTACAGCCGAGGCGGCGGCCCACCCGCCGTCTCGCAGTACGCGAGATAGACCGCCGATGGCCAGTTGTCGGGGATGCTGAAGCGGTACGGCGGCCAGTCCCATGCCTGGTCCGCCGGACGGGGCGGCGCGTACTCGCCGCGAAGCCAGTCCGATCGGTCCATCAATTCCAGCGCGCCGATCCAGCGGAAGAAATGAACGCGGAACCGGCGATGATCGGTGCTGATGCGCAGAACCAGCACATCGCCCGGATCGAGGCTGGCACGTTCAGGATAGGCTTGGATCATGGGCTGGGGTCGCGTTTGCGAATCAGGAACGGGGGCATGACCATGCGCCGCAGCGGCGTGGCACGAAAGGTGGCCAATGCTTCCTCAACCGTTTCGACGATCGGTTCATCCCTGCGGTTTAGCGAGGTGTTGAGCAGAATGGGTACGCCGGTTCGTGCGGCGAATGCCAGAATCAGGGCGCGCAGAATGGGATCGCCATCGGCCCCGACAGTTTGCACGCGCGCGCTGCCGTCCACATGCACGATCGCCGGCGCCTGCGACCGGCCCGCTTCCGTGGCCTGGACGGCAAACTGCATGAACGGGGAGGGGTGATCGAGTGCGAAGTACTCGGGCGCGCGCTCGAGCAGGACGACCGGTGCCAGTGGACGAAACCATTCGCGTTCCTTGACCTCGGCGTTGATCCAGTCGCGCATGCGGGCCTGGCGCGGGTCGGCCAGGATGCTGCGGTGGCCCAGTGCCCGCGGACCGAACTCGCTGCGGCCCTGGTACAGCGCAACCGCGTTGCCGTCGGCAAGCCATGCCGCAGCCGCCGCACACAAGGCGTCGCTGTCGTCGATGCGCTCGACCAGCAGGTCGGCGGCGTGCGCGAGTGCGCCGTGAATGGCCAGCGTGGACACTTGCGCACCGAGATAGTCGTCACGCCAGCGGTACTCGCACGGGCTGGCCGCCAATTCCAGCATGCCGTACATGGCGCATCCAAGGGCCGTGCCCGCATCGCCCGGCGCCGGCGGCACGAATACACGCTCGAATGGCGTGTTCCGCAGCAAGCCTTCATTGGCTGGGCAATTGAGCGCGGTGCCGCCGGCAAAGCACAGTTGACGCAAGCCGGTCTGCCGGTGCAGCCAGCGCGCCAGCGCCCACAAGGCCTGCTCGAAGGCGTGCTGGCCGGCGGCGGCCAGGTTTGCCGCGTCGACGAAGCGGTCGGCGTCGCCCGCCCGGTAGCGAAACCGCTCGCGTTCGGCAAGCGTGTGCAGCCAGACCGGCGGAATATGCACCATGTGTCCCTCGACTTCCAGCGGCGGCAGGCCAAGCGTGCTGGCATTGCCGTGGGGCGCCAGCCCCATGACCTTGCCTTCGGTTCCCTCGCCGGGAAAGATGGCGTTTGCGAGCAGGAAGTAAAACATCCCCAGGCCCGCGGGTGCGCGTTCGTCGCGCTCCCAGAACTGCTTGGCGATGCAGGTGCTGCCCGCGCGCGTGGCAACGTAGCAGGAGGCGATCTCGCGCCAGTGCGGTTCGGTGGCCGCGGGGTAGGGCTCGGTGATGTCTGCCGCGGCACTGCCCTGGCCGTCGATGATGAGTACGGCCGCTTCGCGGAATGGCGATGGATGGAATGCGCTGTAAAGATGGGCGAGGTGATGCGAAATGCGCGCGCGCCGCACGGCCGGTGCCATGGCGATGCTGTGGGCCAGCTCGTGCTCGTACTGCGCCAGATGGCCGATTTCGGCGTCGGACGAGTAACACTCGACCAGGACGTCAAGCGGATGGTCGAGTCCGGGCAGGCGCGCGCGGTAATGGCCGCTGACGTCACCGACCCGGCCCCAGTGGTGCTTGCGCCGGCTCAGGCGTTCCTTTTGCACTGCCCATAGTACGGCGGACCCGTGCATGAGGCATGCGCTGGCATCCTGCGTGCGATTGATCCCCAGTACCAGCGCGTGCTCTTGCATGGCGGCTCCCTATACGTTGGGGGACGACGCATGGTGTCCCGCATGCCAGTTTAGAGGAGGGCGGTCCAGCCGAGTTCCTGGATTTGACGCCGCTCAAATGCCGAACGGGTAGGGCGACGGCCGTTCGTGCGCCGCTGGACCAAAGACCGCCGCGGCTCTACGATTTATGCACGGCGCATAAGCGTCAATGGCGATCAAGTCCACTTTATCGGGGGTAATACATGGCCTACAAAACGATACTCGTGTTCCTGGACCCGGCGCTGCGTCCCGAGGAATGCACGCGGGCAGCCGCGCAGCTGGCCATGGACAACGACGCTCACCTGATCGGCCTCGCTACCACCGGCATGTCGCCATTGCTCATGATCGGCAATGGGATCGATCCCGCTTCGCCACCGGTGGCCGAAGCCTTTGACCTCCTGCGCAGCGAGCGGCTGGCCATGCTCGACGCGTGCGAGCGGCAGGTGCGCCTGGCCGGCGTGAGCTCGTTCGAGCGGCGCCTGATCGACGAGGAAGCCGGCTATGGGCTGGTCCAGCATGGGCGCTACAGCGATCTGGTGGTCATGGGGCAAACGCGCGCCCCGGGGCAGGCCGGACCGCTGCGCAAAGACGTGCCCGAATACACGCTGTTGAACGGCACGCGGCCCGTGCTGGTGGTGCCTGCCGCCGGCACCTTCAGCGCGGTCGGGCGCAATGTCGCGGTCGCCTGGAACGGGAGCCGCGAGGCCAGCCGCGCGCTGACGTCGGCCCTGTCCCTGCTCAAGCGCGCGCAAAAGGTCAGCATCATTCTCGCCAACCCCGATACGGAAAGAGACGCGGGCGTGCCCGGTGCCGATATCGGGCTCTACCTTGCGCGCCACGGCGTGACGGTGGAAGTGCTCAGCCACTTTGGCGAGGACACGGAACAGGCCCTGCTGGACGCGCTTGGCAAATGCCAGGCCGATCTGCTGGTGATGGGGGCGTACGGCCATGCCCGATTGCGCGAGTTTCTGCTCGGTGGCGCCACGCGAACGATACTGCGGCACATGCCGGTGCCCGTGTGGATGGCGCATTGAGCACGCTTGCCCGCCGCATCGACGCGCAGAGACAACCGTGTGATAGGGCTGCTAAGATAGATTTCTGGATAGAAATAGTTTCTCCTGGTTATGATGTTAGTATGGTTTCGGATTTAATAATATTTCATCCGCATACCTGGGCAGGGTGTCCGCTTACGGCATCCAGCTCAATCACAATGACATCATCAGGGAGTTACGCGTCAATGAATGTTCTTCGCACTCTGGTTGCCGGGGCCCTCAGTCTCACGGCGTTTCACGGCGCGGTAGCGCAGCAGCTACCGTCGCAGCTTCCTTTGTTGATCATCGGCGCGTCGTATGCCGAAGCCAAGACTCCGTTTGCCAATGGCACCGCGCCCTTGGGCGGGGCGGCTGTGCAGCTTGGCAGCTATCTCAGCCTTGGCAACGCGCTGGTGCGCAATCACAAATTGCCAGGGCACGTGATTAACGAAGCCCAGGCGGGGGCCACCAGCTTCGCGCGGCCATCCTGCGCACCGGGCGCGTCGACCTGCGGTCCGGCAGGCTGGGACAGCTATCAGACGCAGCTCGAGCGGGCGATCGCCCGCGTGGCGGTTCCGCCCGCCCTGACCACGCTGAACGCAAAATACGTGCTGATCATTAAGCCCAACGATTGCATGCACGCCGATGCCTTCGGCATCCCGCAGTCGCTTGCACAGCCGTGTACGCTTGCCGACATGAACGCCTCGGTCGACCGTATGCTGGCCGCCGGCCGGTACGCGGTGGAGCGCGGTCTCACGCCGATCTACGACGTCATGCCGGCCTATGATGCCCTGGATCTGCCCCTGTTCCGGACGCGTTATGGGCTGCAATGGGTGATCGGCGAAGCCGACTACAACGAATTTCGCACGCTGCACAGGACCCGCATTCAAAATGAACTGCCCGAAGCGATCGTGCTCGATATCTGGAAGGACTTCGTGCACTTGGGGGACGGGCTACATCCGAATGCCGAGACCAGCACGCACGCGGCCAATATCATTGCCAAGAAACTGCAGTCGCTGGACGAGTAGCCGTCCATGGGCATGCCGCGCCTCAGGGTGCGGCATCGCCTGCGGGCCCGCTGCATACGTCAAACACACAGTTGCGTAGCCAGCGGTGGGCCGGATCGGCATCCATGCGCGGGTGCCACAGCATCGATACGGTGATGTCGTCGATGCGCACCGGCAGGGTGAAACTGACCATCCCGGTGCGCAGTGTGCTGGTATGCCGCTCGGGCACGGTCGCCACCAGGTCCGAGCCCCGCGCCAGCGCCAGCGCGGCTGAAAAGCCGCTGACTGTGGTGACGACCTCACGGTCCAGTCCCAAGTTCTCCAGGGCGTCGTCGACCAGGCCACGCTGCAGCGCGCGCCGCGACACCAGCACGTGGCTGGCGCCGGCGTAGCGTTGCGGCGTGATGTCTCCCTGCGCGAGGGCGTGCCCGACGCGCACCACGCCGATGAAACGGTCGCGGAACAAGGCCCGTACACGCAACTCCGGGCTGCTGCTGTCGACCACGACCCCGGTTTCAAGATCGATGCTGCCGTCACGCAGCGGGGTGCTGTCCTTGCTGTCCTTTTGGACGAAACGCAGGCGTACCCGCGGCGCCGACTGGTGGACGCGCAGTACAAGAGCGGGCCCGAAATTTTCCACGAAACCGTCGCTGGTACGCAGCGCAAAGTTGCGCTGGAGGTGGGCGAGGTCGATCTCCCCGGCGGGCCGCAACACCGACTCCGCCTCCCGCACCAGGCGGTCGACGTGCTCGCGCAAGGCCAGTGCACGCGGCGTTGGCACCAGGCCGCGTCCGGCGCGCACCAGCAAGGGGTCGCCGGTGGTGGTACGCAAGCGCGCCAGCGCCCGGCTCATGGCGGACGCGCTCAATCTCAGGCGTTGAGCTGCGCGCGCAACATTGCCTTCCGCGAGCAGAACGTCGAGCGTGACCAACAGGTTCAAATCGGGCAGGGACATGGGTGCCACCTTAGCACAGGGAAGGCGACATGGCGTTTCATGCACGAATAAACTGCAAACCATGCGCCTTCCGCCATGCCGGGGCCGCGTCTATGCTACGGCTATCGCCTTGTTACCGATCGACGCCATGCCTCTCGACCCAGCCCAGCTTGCAGCCGCACCCCAGCCATCCAGCAATGCAGGCGGCGCCCTGGCCGCGCTGGCGCTCTCCATGCTCCTGTCCGCACTAGGTATCAGTATCGCCAATGTCGGTTTGCCGTCGATCGCGCAGGCGTTTGCCGCGCCTATGCGCGCAGTCCAGTGGGTGGTGCTGGCTTACCTGCTGGTGGTCACCGCGCTGGTCGTCAGCGCCGGACGGCTCGGTGACATGCTGGGCCGGCGCCGCCTGATGCTGGCCGGACTGGCCACCTATACCATCGCCGCGGCCTTGTGCGCGCTCGCACCGGCGCTGTGGCTCTTGGTCGGCGCCCGCGCCCTGCAGGGTGTGGGGGCGGCCGTGGTGATGGCGCTGACCATGGCGATGGTGGGCGCCGCTGTGCCCAAGGAGCGCACCGGACGGGCCATGGGCTTGCTCGGCAGTATGTCGGCGGTCGGAACCGCGCTCGGCCCTTCGCTTGGCGAAATTCTCATCGCCGGGTTCGGCTGGCGCGCGCTGTTTCTCAGCCAGCTCCCCTTGGGCATCCTGGCCTGGCTGCTGGTGCGGCGCAAGCTGCCGGCGGACCCCGCGCCAAACCGGCAGCAAGCTGCCCGCTACGACTATGCCGGCACGCTCCTGCTGGCGTTGACCCTGGCTGCTTTCGCCCTGGCCATGACCATGGGGCGGGGCGCGCCAGGGCCGCTCAATCTGAGCCTGCTCATCGCCGCCGGCGCCGGCGCGGCCTGGTTCCGGGTGATTGAAAAGGCTGCGCCGGCGCCGCTGGTGAGCATCGCACTGCTGGGTACTCCCGGTTTGGCGGGCGCCGTGGCGATGAACGCGCTGGTGACAACCGTGGTGATGGCAACACTGGTGGTCGGCCCCTTCTATCTGTCGGGCGCGCTGGGATTGCAGGCGGCGCAGGTCGGCCTCGTCATGTCCTGCGGCCCCGCAGCGGCCGCGCTGGCGGGGATGCCGGCCGGGCTGGCGGTAGACCGTGCCGGCCCGCCGCGCGCCACCGTCGCCGCACTGGGCGCCATGCTCGTCGGCGCGGCATGTCTTCCCGTGCTGGCTGCGCGCTACGGGGTGGCTGGCTACATCGTTGCGCTGGTCATACTCACCGCCGGCTATGCACTGTTCCAGGCGGCAAACAACACCGCAGTGATGGCCAGCGTGCCGGAACAGCAGCGCGGCGCCGTTTCCGGCCTGCTGAACCTGTCGCGCAATCTTGGTCTGATCACGGGGGCATCGTTCATGGGCGCCGTGTTCGCGCTTGCATCGTCCTCGGTGGACACCGGCATGCGCCTGACCTTCGGCATTGCGGCGCTGCTGATCCTGCTGGCGCTGGCGCTGGCCAGGCGCCGGCCTGTCATATCGCTCAATCGGATGAGCAGATGACCTGCTCGCCTCATGACGGCGGCACGCGCCGCTATACTGGGCGGTTATCGATATCCCGCCCAGGTTTTGATTTATGCGCCTAGTTTCCCTGCTGTTCTGCATGCTGTTCATGCTTTTTTCCAACGCTGCCTTTGCCCAAACCCGCGCCAGCTGGATCTGGTATCCCGGCGATTTTGAAATCTGGCTGAGCAACAAAACCCAGACCAAGCGGGTCGTACGCGACGTCACCTGGCCGCCGTTCTGGCGTATGTACAGCCATCAGCCACAGGTCAATTTCACCCGCCGCGTCGATCTGGCTGCGCCGGAAGAAATCATGGCGAGCGTCGAAGGCAAGTACAACGTGACCATCGACGGCCAGTTCATCTATGGCGACCAGCGCCGCATCAAGCTGCCGGCGGGTAAGCACACGATCAATTTTCAGGTGTTCAACAGCGCCACGCCGCCTGCGATTTTGGTACAAGGCAAGACCGTGCAGTCCGATGGCGCATGGACGGTCGGGCCGGTGCCGAACTACACGCCGGCGAACGGGGCGCTCGTGCAGGCCGCCCTGTGGAAGTTCGATACCCCCGAGCAGCCGCCCTCAAGCTACAAGCTGGCGACCAGGGAAGTGGCGCCCAGGTCGGTCAAGCGGGGCAAGGGTTCGGTCCTGGTCGACTTCGGCCAGGAAACGATCGGTTTCGTCAAACTGAAGCATCTCAAGGGCAAGGGCAAGCTCACTTTCTACTACGGCGAGTCCCTGGAAGAGGCGCTGTCGCCCGAGACGTGCGAAACGCTGGACAGCTTCACGGTCGATGCCGCTGCCCCTGAGTTCGTGGCCGGAACCTCGCGCGCGCTGCGTTACGTGAACATCCAATATGACGAAGGCATCGCATTCGACGACGTGTCGCTGCTGTACGAATACCTTCCAGTTACCCAGCGCGGCACGTTCAAGAGTTCCGACCCGGAGTTGAACAAGATCTGGGATGTGGCGATCCGCACGCTGGAACTGAACACACGCGAGTTCTTCATCGATGGCATCAAGCGCGATCACTGGTTATGGTCCGGCGATGCGGTGCAAAGCTACCTGATGAATTATTACTCCTTCTTCGATGCGGACGTGGTCAAGCGCACGCTCTGGGGGCTGCGCGGCGCCGATCCGGTCGACATGCACATCAACACCATCCTGGACTACTCGCTGTACTGGTTCATCGGCATCAACGACTACTACCGGCACACCGGCGACACGGACTTCCTGAAGAGCATCTACCCGCGCATGGTCACCATGATGGACTTCGTCCTGAACCGGCGCAACAAGAACGGGATGCTGGAAGGCCTGCATAACGACTGGGTGTTTATCGACTGGGCGCCGATGGCCAAGGATGGCGAACTGAGCGTCATTCAGCTATTGTTCGCGCGCAGCCTGGATGCCATGGCCGAAACGGCCGCCCTGGTGAAGGATGACAGCCGCGCGGCCACTTACCGTCAGCTGTCCGCCGAATTGAAGTCCAAGATCACGGCGACCTTCTGGGACCCGCAGCGGCAGCTTTATGTGCATAGCCGCAAGGATGGGACGCTCAATCAGCAAGTGACGCGCTACCCGAACATGTTCGCCCTGATGTTTGGCTACCTGAATGCGGAGCAGTCGGCGTCGGTGGCCAGCAAGGTTCTCATGAACGATAAGGTGCAAAAAATTACGACGCCTTATATGCGTTTCTACGAGCTGGCGGCGCTGGCGGAAATTGGCCAGCAAGCCTATGTCACCGGACAAATCAAGGATTACTGGGGTGGCATGCTGCGCGAGGGGGCCACCTGCTTCTGGGAACAATATGACCCGAACGTGAAGGGCGCGGCCAAGTATGCGATGTATGGCAAGCCGTTCGGCATGAGCCTGTGTCATGCCTGGGGCGCCAGCCCGATCTATCTGCTCGGGAAATACTATCTGGGCGTGACGCCTTCACAGCCCGGCTATTCGAGCTACGCGGTCGAGCCGAATCTGGGCGGTCTCGCATGGCTGGAAGGCAAAGTGCCGACGCCGCTCGGCGATGTCGGCGTGGCGATCAACGCACAGCAGATCAAGGTCAGCAGTGTGGCCGGCAAGGGCGTGCTTCGTTTCCGCAGCGCCAGCAAGCCAAGTAGCAAGGATGGCGTCATCAAGCACACCGGCGCCGACCGCTACGAACTGGCGATGGACAGCGCCAAGGATTACGTGGTCCGTTACACGGCCGTGAAACGCTAGACGGCGCGTGCAAGGGCTCGACATGAAACATCTTGCATTGACGGCGCTGCCAGCGCTGGCCTTGTTGGCCGCCTGTGGCGGCGGTGCGGGTTCGGCTGTGATACAGCAGCCCACGGTGGCCACCGCCAGCAGCGCCCGGCCGGATGCCGGCAAGCGCGGCACGACGGCGCAAACCTGCACCGTCAACGGCACCAGCTGGGCGCTGTGCGGGACCGATGGCGGCAGCTGGGGCTACGAGGGCGGAAAATATTGCATTGCCCGCAGTTTCTGCCCGGCGAACCGGACCAGCTTGCCGACGATCGCCCCACGCGCGGCACCCGTGGACGGCTTGGCCGCCGCCCGCACCAAATCGGTGTACCGCTTTTTGCGGCGCGTGTGGGGCACCAGCATCATTGCCGGCCAGGGCGATTTGACCTGGAAGGATGCCATCGATATGGCCGAACGGGTGCATGCCGACACCGGCAAGTATCCGGCGCTCATGGGCTACGATTTCATGAACTACGGCATGACCGCCAGCTGGGCCGAGGGCAGGCGCCAGACCGAGGAAGCGATCGCCTTCGCGGCCAAGGGCGGACTGGTGGAATTCAGCTGGCACTGGCGCGACCCGGCGCTGCTGAAAACCGCGCAAGTGAACAGTGCCAAGTTCTACGCGCACGAGCGCGACGCCAGTAAAAACACCAGCTTCACGATTCCCTTGTCGAAAGGCGCGCTCGACAGGAGCAGCCCGGCCTTTCAGCAAATCAATGATGGCATCGACTTGATCGCTGTCGAACTCAAGCGCTTGTCCGACGCCGGCGTGACCGTGCTCTGGCGTCCCCTGCACGAAGCCTCGGGCTACAAGGGCGACGGCTGGTTCTGGTGGGGCCGCAGCCGCACCGACGGCGCCCCGCAGGCGTATGCCAGCATCCTGCTGTGGCGCCACATGTATGACCGCCTGGTCAATGCGCATGGCATTCACAACCTGATCTGGGTGTGGAACGGTCAGGATCCCGCCTGGTACCCGGGCGACGATGTCGTCGACGTGAGCAGCATCGACATCTACGACCAGACCGACAACAAAACCTACGCATCGCAACTGGCCAGCTACCGGCTGACGCAACAGGCCAGCGCCGAAAAGAAACTGATTGCGCTGAGCGAAACGAGCTACATTCCCGATCCCGACAAGGTCGCCGCCGATGGCGCCTGGTGGCTGTGGTTCATGGTGTGGAGCGACGCCGATGGTGTGGCCGGGGTGTCTGATCCGAACAATTTCTGGACCGGGGAGTATTACAACACCAATGCGCACAAGCAGCGGGTATACCGGCACCCCAAGGTGATTACGCTGGATAAATTGCCGAAATTCTAAACGCTGGCACGGGCCTTGCCGCTGGGGCGCGGCCCCGCGAACATGTCAAGAGCGCAATAAATACGGGTGATGTCATTGCGAAAACATTAATTCGGCGCCACGTTGCGCGCGTGCCGAGTTTAATCACTTTCAACGCGGAAATGTGGATTTGATGTAACATTCATTTCTCAAAGCCATTTATTGCGTTTGCGCAATTACATCCTATGCTACAAGGCACCTACAATCCCGGGCTGATCCTGGCTTCGCTGTTCATCGCCAGTATTGCCTCTTACACCACGCTCGACCTGGCCGACCGTATTCGCGCCATCAAGGTCGGCCGCCGGGTGTACTGGCTGTGCGGCGGTGCCTTGTCGATGGGTTTGGGCATCTGGTCGATGCACTTTATCGGCATGCTGTCGTTCTCGCTGCCGATTCCGCTTGGCTACGACACCGCGGTTACCCTGTATTCGCTGGTGATCGCCGCCGTCATCTCGTATTTTGCGCTGGACGTGGCCACCCGGCCCGGCTTGACGGCGGCGCGTCTGGGTGGCAGTGGCACCTTGCTTGGCCTGGGCATTTCGGCCATGCACTATACCGGCATGGCCGCCATGCGCATGACGGCGATCGAGTATTCGCCGCTGCTGCTGGTGACGTCGATCGTGATTGCCATCGTCGCCGCCACGGCGGCACTTTGGCTGGCCCATTCGATTCGTGGCCGCGACGGGCGCATGTTCTGGGTGTACCGGCCGCTGGCCGCGCTGGTGATGGGCTTGGCGATTACCGGCATGCATTTCACCGGCATGGCGGCGGTCAGTTTCCCGCTCGGTACGATCTGCCGTTCAGTCACCGACATCAACAGCAACTGGCTGGCCGTGTCGGTGGGTGGTTCCGCATTCGGCATTCTGAGCGTCACGGTGGTGCTGTCGATTCTCGACGCGCGGCTGGAGAGCCGCACGGCCCATTTCATTCGTCGCCTCAAGCACCAGGCCAGCCATGATGCGCTCACCGGGCTGGTCAACCGCAAGCACCTCACCGAGCGGCTGGAAGATGCCTGCACCGAACATCAGGCGCGCGGCGAGCGCTTTGCCGTGTTTTTCATCGACCTGGACGGCTTCAAGGCGATCAACGATTCTTTCGGCCACAGTGCCGGGGACGCCGTGCTCAAGGAAGTCGGCAAGCGGCTGAGCGCAGCGGTGCGGCGCCACGATATGGTCGCCCGCTTCGGTGGCGACGAGTTCGTGGTCCTGATCGAAGCCATCGGCACGCTGGACGATGTCGCCCAGATCGGCGACAAGCTGCTGGCGTCCTTCAGCGCGGAATTCCAGCTGCCGGAAATAAATATGTGGCTGTCGCCCAGCATCGGCATCAGCGTCTATCCGGACCACGGCGACTCGACCGATGTCCTGCTGGGCCGGGCCGACGCGGCCATGTACCAGGTCAAGGAAAGCGGGCGCAACCATTACCGCTTTTATGAAGAGGCAATGAATGCCTCGGCCATCCGCAAGGTCAAGATTCAGCAGGGCATCAAGGCGGCCCTCCATGAAGGCCAGTTCTTCCTGCTGTTCCAGCCCAAATTCGATTGCGTCGACGGCGCCATGGTCGGGGCCGAAGCGTTGTTGCGCTGGCATCACCCTGAACTGGGCGTCGTGTCCCCGACGGAGTTCATTCCTATCGCGGAAAAGTCGGGCCACATTATTTCGATCGGCAACTGGGTGCTCGACCAGGTCTGCGCGCAACTGCGCGTGTGGGAAGCCGAAGGCCAGCGTCCATTGCAGGTCGCCGTCAATCTCTCGCCCGTCCAACTGGGCGCTCCCTCGCTGGTCGATGACATTCTGAACATTGTCCGCCAACACAGTGTCGACCCGGCCCATATCATGCTGGAGATTACTGAGTCGGCCGCCATGAGCAACGCCGAATTGACCCACGCGACCATCGACAAGCTCAAGGCGGCCGGCTTCATGCTGGCCATCGACGATTTCGGCACCGGCTATTCAAGCCTGAGCTATCTGCAGGAATTCGGCATCCACCAGCTCAAGGTGGA
>CAMLIL010000034.1 GCA_946480015.1 uncultured Oxalobacteraceae bacterium
GTCAGGCCCAGGCCGGTGCCGCCGAAGCGCCGCGTGGTCGACGAGTCGCCCTGGGTAAACGGCGAAAACAGGCGGGCCTGATGCTCCTTGTCGATGCCGATGCCGGTATCGCGCACCATGATGCGCAGGAACACCACCCCGGGGGCCGGGGCCGGCGGCGGCACCGAATCGACCATCACGCTGACCTCGCCGCGCTCGGTGAACTTGATCGCATTACCCACCAGGTTGACCAGCACTTGCTGCACCCGCAGCGCGTCGCCCATCAGTTCCTGCGGCAGGCCCGGATCGACCCCGATGGCCAGTTCCAGGTCCTTGTCGCCGGCGTTGACGCTCATGATGGTGGCCACGGCGCCGAGCACGTCGCCCAGATGGAAGGGGCTTTCGGCCAGTTCCATGCGCCCCGCTTCGACCTTGGAAAAATCCAGGATGTCGTTCATGATCCCCAGCAGCGACTGGCCCGAGCTCCTGATCATTTCCAGATACTTCTTCTGCTCGGGATTGACGCCGGTGTGCGCCAGCAGATAGGTCATGCCGAGCACCGCGTTCATCGGCGTGCGCAGTTCGTGGCTCATATTGGCCACGAACTCGCCCTTGGCGCGGTTGGCCGCCTGGGCGCGGTCGCGCTCGAGTTCCAGTTCGGTGGCGCGCGCCTCGATCTCGGCCGCCAGCCGGTGCCGCTCGGTGATGTCGCGCGCAAACGCGTTGGCCACGAAGCCGCTGCCGTTATGGTAGGCCGCGATCGACAGCTCGATCGGGATGGCATGGCCGTCGCGGTGCAGCGCCGTCACTTCCAGGCGCTGGTTGACCACCGGTCCGGTACCGCTGCGCGCGAAGCGCTTGAAGCCGGCGCTGTGGGCGGCGCGCTGGTCGGGTGGAATGATCAGTTCGACCAGGTCGCGCCCGATGGCTTCCTGGGCGCTCCAGCCGAACGTGCGTTCGGCGGCGCCATTCCAGTCGGTGACCAGGCCGTCGGTGCCGAGCGCGATGAAGGCGTCGTTGGAATTGTCCAGGATGACGCGGGTGCGGCGCTGCTCCGTCACCAGCTGGGTCAGCAGCGGGCGCACCTGGACCTGCAGGGTCGAGGCGCCCAGCACGATCAGCACCACCAGCGCGACCACCAGCGTATTGGTGCGCTCGCGCAGCGGGCTAAACAGGGTCTTGACGTCGCTCTTGATCACCACGCCCAGGCCGAAATCCCGGACCGGGGTGTAGCCGGCAAACACCGGGATGCCGCGCAGGTCTTCGGTGACGGTCACCCCGGACTGGCCCAGCAGCGCGTGGTTGATCGGCAGGTTGATGCGCCCGTCGGGGCGGTACATGGGGATGCGGAACGGCGCCGGATAAAAACGGCTGGGCGCGCAGAAGGCGTCGGTCTGGTCGAGATTGCACAGCAGGACGTCGGAGGAGGCGCTGCGCGCGCGGATGTCGGCCAGCAGCTGGTCGAAAATCGGCAGGCGCTGCTCGGCGGCGATGCGCCCGAGCAGGCGCGCGCCGTCGCGCACATCGGTTTCGGTGTAAAGCGAATAGCTGCCGTCCCAGATCAGTTCGGCCGCCTGCCCCGGCTTGCCGAGCGGCTGGCGCGACACCCCGGCGCCGCGCGTGAAGTCGCCGACACTGGCCAGCAGCTCGCCATCGGTGTTGTAGAACTGGATGGCGCTGATGCCGGCAGTGGCAAAGCTCCTGCCGATAGCGGCCAGGCGCGCGCGCCCGGCATGGTCGCCGGCGTCGTTTCCCAGCTGCTGCAACCGTTCGCGCACCGCGCTGTGGCTGGCCAGGTTACGCGAAAACCACAGGCTGGTTTCGAGGGTATTGCCGAGCGCGGCGGCGGTGGTGGTGGCGGTCAGCAGGGTATTGTCGGCGATCGATCTTTCATAGCTTTCGCGCATGGCGGCAAAGCCGGCCGCGCCGGCCGACAGCGCCACCAGGGTCACCACCGCCAGCGCGCGCCAGGTGATGCGGCGCTCGTAATCGGCCGCGTCGACGCCGCTGCGCGCGCGCAGCCTGGCGCGGATGCACCACAGTCCGATGCCGAGGATGCACATGCCGGCCGCGGTGGGCGGCACCATGACGTTGAACGCGGCCACGCGGTACAGCGCTTCGAGCTTGAGGAAATAGCCGAACAGGGCAAACAGGCCGATCGCTACCACCAGCGCGGCGCACAGCGCCAGCGCCCAGTCGCGGGCGCGGCTGCGCTGCGGCCGGCGCACCAGCCAGAAGGCGCTGCCGGCCACCAAAAAACCGAGCGCGGTGTTGGGCGCCATGCGGCCCGGATGGGGCGCCGCCTGGGTCGGCGCGGCGGCCACGCGCACGAGGTCGATCCCGAGGCTGACATCGAATACGTGCTCGGCAATGACCAGCGCGGGCACGGCCACCAGCAGCCCGGCGCACAGATACCACAGGCCCCGCCGCAACGGCGAAGAGCGATGCAAGGCCAGCGCGCAGCACAGGCCCGCGGCCATGAACATCACCGGCGTGTTGATGCCCATCCGGGCCGAGCCGGAAATCTGCATGCCGATGGTCTCGCTCACGACAATCCAGCGCAGGGCCGCGACCAGACCCAGCAGGCCGATGGCCAGCCCGGCAATCTGTTCGGAAGATAAAGCAAGACGTTTCATGAGCACATGGGAACCGGGGGACGGCCTAGATTACCACATGCCAAAAAGTGTACGGCAACACCAGGACCGGCCCACCAAGCGTTGTTTTCGAGCTACGCTCAAACGTGCGCAGGCGCACGGCTGCAGGCAAGGCAAACAGCCCGGCTCCGAACCGGTTAGACTCATGCATATGAACAATACTCGCAAAGTCGCCGGTGTGGCCGGCGCCATCAGTTTCCTGTGGGTCGGCCTGACGGCCGCCATCGCGGCCGGGCAGCGCAAGCTGCTGTTCAATCCCACCGTCAAACGCGAAGTGGACAACCCGCGCGGCACCGGCCACCGCTCGCGCGCGGTGGTGCTGCGCGCGGCCGACGGCACCAAGCTGTCGGGCTGGCTGATGACCCCCAGGGTGGTCGGCCCGCGCCCGGCCGTGCTGTACTTCGGCGGGCGCTCCGAGGAAGTCTCGTGGGTGGTGCGCGACGCCGGCAAGCTGTTCCCCGGCATGACGGTACTGGCCATGAATTACCGCGGCTACGGCGCCTCGCAGGGCGACCCGGCCGAAAACCACATGGTCGAAGACGGCCGCCTGCTGTTCGACTGGCTGTCCGAACGCGCCCATGTCGACCCGAAACGGGTAGCCGTGGTCGGGCGCAGCCTCGGTTCCGGCGTGGCGGTGCAGGTTGCGCTGGAACGCCCGGTGCATTCGCTGGTGCTGATCACGCCCTACGATTCCATCCTGGCCATCGCCAAGCGGCGCTTTCGCGCGGTCCCGGTCGAATTCGTGCTGCGCCACCGTTTCGAATCGGTCAAGTACGCGCCTTCGCTCAAGGCCCCGACCTACGTGCTGCGCGCCGCCAGCGACGACATCGTGCCGCACTCGCACACCGATCTGCTGGTGGCCAAGCTGGGCAAGCTGCACCTGGACGAAATCGTGCCCGATTCGGACCACATGAACATCCCTTACCTGGAAGCGACCCAGAGCCGCATCGCCAGCTTCCTGCGCAGCCGGTTCAATCAGGCCGCGCCCGACAAGGCTGCCGCGGCCGCGGCGGGCACCGTGGCCGTGCCGACCGTGGAAGCCTGAACCGGCTCCGCCATGGCATGCTAGAGTGACGGCTTGGGCCATAAGCCCGACCTGATCAATTTAGTCATTCATGACGGAGACAATGCGCGTGAAACGAACCCTGCTAAGTGCTGTAACCCTGACCCTGATCGCCGGCCTCGCGCAGGCCGCCCCCAAAGAACAAACCACGGCGCCGGCCGCCGCCCAGGGCCCGCTGAACTCCGGCGTCGACCGGCAGCACATCGACCCGGGCGTGCGCGCCCAGGACGACTTCTTCAAGTACCTCAACGGCAAATGGCTCAAGTCCGCCGAGATACCGGCCGACAAGGCCAGCTGGGGCGCCTTCGAAAAACTGCACGACGACACCCAGCCGGTGCTGCGCGCGATCATCGAAAACGCCGCCGGGCAAGCACACCAGGCGGCCGGTTCGGACGCCCAGCGCATCGGCGACTTTTACGCCAGCTTCATGGACGAACCCAGGCTGGAAACGCTGGGCGTGACGCCGCTGGCGCCGACCCTGGCAAAAATCGCCGCCCTCAAGGACAAGGCCGAGCTGCCCGCCCTGTTCGCCGAACTGTCCTTCATCGGCATCGGCCTGCCGTACGACGTGGGCATCGACCAGGACGCGCGCGATTCGACCAAATACGCCGCCCTGATTTCGCAGGGTGGCCTGGGCCTGCCCGACCGCGACTATTACCTCAAGCCGGACGACGCCAAGCTGGCCGACGTGCTGGCCAAATACGGGCCGCACGTGGAACGCACCCTGGCGCTGGCGGGCGACAAGAATGCCGCCGCCAACGCCCGCGCCATCGTCGCCTTCGAAACCGAGCTGGCGCGCATCCAGTGGACCAAGGTGGAAAACCGCGACCCGGTCAAGACCTACAACAAGGTCGAGATCGCGAAAATGGCGGGCCTGGCGCCCGGCCACGACTGGCAGGCGTTTCTCGCCGGCATGGGCGTGAGCGACAAGGTCGGCTACGTGATCGTCAGCCAGCCGAGCTATCTCCAGGCACTGACCGGCCTGCTCGCCAAAACCCCGCTGGAAACCCTGCAAGCGTATCTGCAATGGCACGTGCTGAGCGAATACTCGCGTCTGCTGTCGAAAGCCTTCGTCGACGAGCGCTTCGCCTTCTACGGCACGGTGCTGTCGGGCGTGACCGAAATGCAGCCGCGCTGGAAACGCGGCGTGGCCACGGTCGAAAGCGCTGTGGGCGAATCGATCGGCAAGCTGTACGTCGAACAAAATTTCCCGGCCGAGCGCAAGGCGCGCATGGTAGCCCTGGTAGGCAACCTGCTGGCGGCCTACAAGCAGAGCATCGACAAGCTCGACTGGATGAGCCCGGCGACCAGGAAGCAGGCCCAGGCCAAGCTGGCCAAATTCACACCCAAGATCGGCTACCCGAACAAGTGGAAGGATTATTCCGGACTGGTGGTCAAGCGCGACGATCTGGTCGGCAATTTCATGCGCTCGCGCACGGTCGAAGCCAAGCGCGAACTGGGCAAGCTGGAGCGCCCGATCGACCGCGACGAATGGGGCATGACGCCGCAAACCATCAACGCCTATTACAATCCGGGCCTGAACGAAATCGTGTTCCCCGCCGCGATCCTGCAGCCGCCCTTTTTTGATGCCAGCGCCGACGACGCGGTCAACTACGGCGCCATCGGCGCGGTGATCGGCCACGAGATCAGCCACGGCTTCGACGACCAGGGCTCGCAGTACGACGGCGACGGCAACCTGCGCGACTGGTGGACCAAGGCCGACCACAAGAACTTCGCCATCAAGACCGGGCGGCTGGTCAAGCAGGCCGCGGCCTACAGCCCCTTGCCGGGCTATCCGGTCAACGGCGAGCTGACCCTGGGCGAAAACATCGCCGACAACTCCGGGCTGGCGATCGCCTACAAGGCCTACAAGCTCTCGCTCAAAGGCAAGCCGGCGCCGGTGATCGATGGCCTGACGGGCGAACAGCGCTTCTTCATGGGCTATGGACAGGTGTGGCGCAGCAAGATGCGCGAACCGGCCCTGATCCGTCAGATCAAGTCCGATCCGCACGCGCCGGAAGTGTTCCGCACCAACGGCCCGCTGAAGAACCAGCCCGGCTTCTATGACGCTTTCAGGGTCAAGCCGGGCGACAAGATGTATCTGGCGCCGAAAGAGCGCGTGATCATCTGGTAAGCGCGTTCACGTCAGGCCGACCTGGCGGCGGCTGTGCGCCGCCAGGTGCCGCAGGTTGACGCGGGTGGCCTGTTCCAGCCGCCTGGCGATGGCCAGGCGGGCATCGGAAATCCGGCTGCGCACCGTGCCGATGGGCGAACCCATGGCGTCGGCGATTTCCTGGTAGCTCAAGCCATCCTCCTCGTGCAGGGAAATGGCGGTGCGCTGCTCGGCATTCATGGTATCGAAGGCCGCGCCCACGATGGCGACCATTTCGCCGCACGCGCACACGTCCTCCGGCGTGACGATATCGGTGCGCTCGTCCAGCCCGCCCTCGTCGTAGTCGGCGCTGGCGCCGGGTGCGATCTCGGAGCGGGACCTGCGCTTGCGCGCGCTGAGCAGATTGCGCGCGGTATTGACGCCAATGCAGGCCAGCCAGGTGAAAAAGGCCGAATCGCCGCGGAAGGTGTGCACCGCGCGGTAGCCCTTCATGAACGCGTCCTGCACGATGTCCTCCGCCTCGGCGCGGTCCTGGACGATGTGCAAAATCATTTGCAACAGTTTGCAGCGGTGCTTTTCAAACAGCAGACCGTACGCCTCGGTATCGCCCCCCTTCACACGTTCCACCAGTTCCAGATCGTCGTGATGATGTAGTGCCATAGGCATCATGTCCTCCAGTTCAGTGCCTGACCAAGCTCGTCGCGGCATTTGTTAATTCATCCTAGCACGCGCATGTAGCAAACTTATCAATTCGGCATTGAAACATTTCCACCAATAAAAACAAAGGCTTGGAGAATACGCTGCCCTCCTCTATGACAATGCCGTCCGATAATCGGCGTAGGACTGGACTGACGGAACGACAGGTGAAAGACTGACAGGCCGGTCAGCTGACGGCCATCGGCGGATCGAGGCCGGCCAGGGCGTCGATCAGGTCGCGCAGAGGCTCGGGGGCCGCGCCCTCGCTGCCGATGCGATACTGCGCTCCGGGCGGCAGCAGGTGCAGGCGCACATCGACCAGCTCCGGACAGGCGAAGCGGTCGATCCCGGCCAGGTTGCTGTGCATGCGGCGTCCGTCGATCACCGTCACCGTGCCGGCGCCGATCACCTCGATGCCGGCGCCGCGCCCGATCACCAGCGCGGTGTCCTCGTCGATGCCCACACCCTGCAGCCAGGGATACTGCGCCACCGCCGTCAATAGCCGCGGGAAACGGCGCCGCTCCGAAAAATGCTGGTCGATGACGATGCCGCGCACCAGCGCGAGACCGGACTCCAGGCGCACCGTCCCCTTGGCAGGGTGCGTGCTTTCCTGCGCTGCGGCCAGCATGTGCTGCGACATCGCGGACGCCCCGGCGCTGGTGCCGCCGATGCAGGCCCCGCCCCGCGTGTAGGCCGCGTGCAGCGCGCGATCGAGCGCCGTGCCGCCGATCAGGGCCAGCAAGCGCTTCTGGTCGCCGCCGCTGATGAAGATGCCGCCCGCATCGCGCAGCAAATCGCCGACGCCGGCATCGTCGGCCGCCGCGCGCGAGGCGATGTCGAGATGCACGCGCCGGCGCACGCCCAGCTCCCCGAACGCAGGGTCGTACTCGCGCCAGACTTCGTCCGGCACGCGGCTGGCCGCCGTGATCACGACGACGCTGCGGGACGGCCCGCCGGCCAGCTCCACAAAGCGGCGCAGGATCTGTTTGTCGTACTCGCGATCCTCGGCGCCGCCGATGATCACCAGGTGGCCTCCCGGCTTATTCATGGGTCAGCACCGCGTGCGCCATGTCGCGGTTGGCGCAGACGGCGGTGGCCTCGCGCGTGATTCCGATCAGGCCGATGGAAACCGCCGGGTCGAACAGATCCACCCCGCGCTGCAAGGCCTGCTCCAGCGCCAGGCCCTCGACGATCCATTGATACACTTCGCGCGCCAGCAGATGGCGCATGATGTGCTCGCCCACCCCGGTGGCGGCGACCGCTCCCTGCGGCCCGGCGAAAAAGCCGCAGCCGATCAGGGGGGTGTCGCCGACCCGGCCCAGCAGCGCCGGCGTCGAGCCGCCGGTGGAGCCCGCCACGGCGAAATGGCCATCGGGGCCGCGCGCCACCGCGCCGACGGTATCGCAGGCCGGCCCGAAAGGCGCCGGGTAGTTCCAGAAGCGCGCGAAGTCGGCGTTGGCCACGCCCGCCATGGCGGCCTGCGTCCCGGCCAGCCTGGTCAGCAGTTCGGCGTGGCGCTGGCGCGCCCTGGCGGTGACGGGATCGTGCGGACCGAAGCCGAGAGCGCGCGCCAGCCGCTGCGCTCCCTCGCCGCAAATGAAGTGGTGCGGCGTATCGGCCACCGCGCGCGCCACCTGGACCGGGTTCTTCACGCTGCGCAGCGCGGCCACCGCGCCCAGCCGCCCGCGCGTGTCCATCAGCGCCGCATCCATTTCGACGGTGACGCCGTCGAGCGACAGTTCGGAACCGGTACCGGCGTTGAAGCGCTCGTCGTCTTCCATGATGCTGACCGCGGCCACCACGGCATCGAGCGCATCGCCGCCGGCGCCCAGCAGATCCATGGCGCCGGCGGCGGCACGCTGGCAACCGTCGTCGGCGCTGCGCGCACTGCCCGCGCCGCCATGCACGACGACAGCGGCGCCTCGATTGGAATTACTCATAGATGCCCCTTCGTGTCCCGGTGCGGGCGCTCAGTGCGCCATCAGCAGCGGCAAAGCGGTGTTGCGCAATGCGCGCCGGGTGGCGCCGCCCAGCAGGATTTCGCGCGCGCGCGAGTGGCCGTAGGCACCCATGACCACCAGGCCGTAGCCGCTGCTGGCGGCATGGGCCAGCAGCGCCGTGCCGGCATCGCGCTCGGCGCGCATCGCATGCGCCTCGGCGCGCACCCCGTGGCGCGACAGATAGCCCACCATCTCGCTGCCGGCGGGATGGTCGGTCAGGTCGGTCTGGCTGGCCGTATTGAACATGGCCACCTGCACCCACTCGGCGCGCCGCAGCAGCGGCAGCGCGCCGGTGATCGCGCGCGCCGCGCTGGCACTGCCATTCCAGCCGATCAGGATGCGCCGCGCGGGCGCGCTTTCCCTGAACACGGCCGGCACCACCAGAACCGGGCGCGCGCAGTGCAGCAACACATACGCGGGCAGGTCGAAACTCAACAGGGGTAGCTCCAATGGCTTGCCCTGGCCGATCACGACCAGGTCGGCATGGCGCGCCTGCATGCAGATGCCAATGCCGGCATCGTCGTCCACGCAGCGGCGCCCGAGCGATACGACGCTGGCGGCGCGCGCCTGCCGCTCGAACGCGTCGAGCGCGCGTATGGACTCGGCGCGCAGCGTTTCAATGGGCACCTGCAGCGCCGGCATGCCCTGGTCAAATGCGCCAAAGGGCATCAGGAAAGGCGAAATGCCGGTCATTGCACTGCCAATCAGGTGCGCGCCCTCGTCCAGGGCGATTTGCCCCGCCAGGGCGACGCGTGCGGGCGTGCCGTCCGAGCCGTCCACATGTACCAGAATGGTTTTGTACGCCATGGCCGACTCCTTCAGCTACCCTTCCTCCTATGACCGCCGGGACGCGGAAAAGTTCGTCTGCAATGCTGGCAAAACGCTATCATGGCCTTTCTTTCACCCCGCCGAAGGACCTTCATGAAAAAGCCCACCGCGCCCGTTCTGAACTTGCAGGCCCGGTTCGACGCGCCCTTCACTTACCGCGGCATGAGCGATGCCTCCGCCGCTGCCGCGCTCGACGCCGAGCGCTTCGTGGTGGCCGACGACGAACGCAACCGCCTCAAGATCTACCGGCGCGGCGTGGCCGATCCGCGCGCCTTTGTCGACCTGTCGGCCTTCCTCGGCACCAAGCCCGGCAAGGAATCCGATCTGGAGGGCGCCGCCGCGGTCGGCCAGCGGATCTACTGGATTTCCTCGCACGCTCGCAACGCCGAGGGTGAAGCGCAGCCGCGCCGCCAGCGCTTTTTCGCCACCGAACCGGGGCCCGCCGCCGCGCTCGCCCCGGTCGGACGGCCCTACACCGCGCTGCTGCAGGACCTGATCGCCTGCCCGCATCTTCAGCCCTACAAGCTGGCCGAGGCCGCCAGCAGGGAACCCGAGGCCGCCGGCGGCTTCAATATCGAAGGCCTGGCCGCCGCGCCCGATGGCAGCCTGCTGATCGGATTGCGCAATCCAGTGCCGCGCGGCAAGGCGTTACTGATTCCGCTGCTCAATCCCGCCGAGGTGGTGCACAGCGGCCGCGCGCAATTCGGCCAGGCCATCGAGCTCGCTCTGGACGGTCTGGCGATCCGCAGCATCGAGCTGGTGGGGCTGGCCTACATGATCGTGGCGGGGCCGCCCGGCAAGGACGGCGAATTCACGCTGTGGCAGTGGTCGGGCGCACGCGATGAGCGGGCGCGGCGGCTGGCCCATCCGGACTTCGGCAGGCTGCGCCCCGAAGCCCTGTTCGCCATCCCCGGCACCCGCAGCGTGCAAATTCTCAGCGACGACGGCGGCCCCGCCGCAAAGGCGCTGCCGGAAGCGCAGCAAACCTTCCAGAGCGTCACACTCACGCTTTAAAAAAACGCCAGCAATTTGCCAATTTCGTTATCGCCAGCGCAAGCGCGCTTGTGTACGATAGAGCCCGCGGCAGCGCCTGCCGCCATGACACCAACAAATAACAGGAGACAAATGAAACTCGCTTCGCCTATCGCCCTCGCCGTGGCACTGCTGTGCCTGGGCCACACTGCCGCCCACGCGGCCGATCCGCTCAAGCCGAGCGGCCGCTGGAGCGCCAATGCGCGCGGCACCGCCCCGGTACCGCCCATGGGCTGGAACAGCTGGAATGCCTTCTTCACGGACCTGGACGAAGAAAAAGTCATGGCATCGGCCAACATCCTGGTCAACAGCGGCCTGGCGGCCAAAGGCTACCGCTACGTCAACCTGGACGATGGCTGGTGGCTCAAGCGCGACGCCAGCACCCGCCGCATGGTGATCAAGAGCAGCAGCTTCCCCTCCGCCAAGACTGCCGGAGAACCCAGCTTCAAGCCCTTCACCGACAAGATCCACGCCATGGGCCTGAAGGCCGGCATTTACTCGGACATCGGCTACCACTCCTGCAACCAGACCTTCGGCACCGACCCAAGCAAGCTGCCGCAGGGCACCATGGCCGAACGCGAAATCGGCCTGAACGGCCATGTGGACCAGGACATCGGCATGTTCTTTGGAGACTGGGGATTCGACTACATCAAGGTCGACGCCTGCGGCCTGGTCGGTTACGCCGCCGACAGCGACAAGGTCACCAAGGAAGGCTACCACGTGCTGCCGCCGGAGATGGACCGCGCCGCGCCCAACCGCACCCCGGTGGCCAAGGTGCGCGCGCGCTACCAGGCGGTGTCGGACGCGCTGCAAAAGTACCGTCCGGCCAACGACTACGTCTACTCGCTGTGCCTGTGGGGCGACGCCGACGTGCGCAAGTGGGGCAAGGAAGTAGGCAATATGTACCGCACCAGCGACGACCTGACGCCCAAGTGGACGCGCATGCTGCACACCTTCGACAGCGCCTCCAAGCGCGCGCTGTACGCCCATCCGGGCAGCTGGAACGACCCGGACATGCTGGTCGTCGGCCACGGCGACTTCGACAAGGACCACCTGACCGAGGCGCGCACGCACTTCGCGCTGTGGTCGATCATGAACGCGCCGCTGATCCTCGGCTTCGACCTGCGCACGGCCGACAAGGCGATGATGGAAGTGATCGGCAACGCCAATCTGATCGCGCTCAACCAGGACCCGGCCGGCCACCAGGGCGTGATCGCCTTCGATTCGAACGATGCCCAGATCATCCTCAAGACCCTGAGCGACCCGTCCAAAAAAGGCCTGGTGATCTTCAACCGCGGTTTCGGCGACACCAAGGTCAAGCTGCTGGCCGCGCATCTCAAGCTCGACGCGACCAAACCGGTCACGCTGAAAAACCTGTGGACAGGCGAAACCACCAGCTTCACCGGCTCCACCGAATTCACGCTCAAGCCGCACGAGCACCTGGCCTTCGAAGTGCGCGGCACCCACGTGCTGGGCAATGGCGTGTTCCTGTCGGAGATCCCGGGCCGCATCAACGTGGCCGAGGATGGCGTGCGCATACCCGAACCCGATCCGGTCATCCACCGCATGATCAATCCGTGGGAAGGCAGCATCACCGGCGGACAGCGCGCCACCTATACCGGCTGGGGCGGCGCCCAGGCCGACACCACGCCTTACGAAAAGACCCTGCAACTGGACGGCAAGAAGTTCTGGTACGGGCTGGGCGTGCTGGCCAATTCGCGCCTGGAAGTCAAAACCGATGGCGAGGCCACGTTCGAAGCGACAGTCGGCGTGGACGACACCAGCAACAACATGAAGGACGGCGCGGCCTTCCAGGTGTACGGCGACGGCCGCCTGCTGGCCTCGACCCCGGCGATGAAATACGGCGAGAAGCCGCGCGCGCTGAAAGCCGATGTGCGCGGCGTGAAGATCGTTGAACTGGTGGTCAGGCAGTCGAGTACGCACAGCGATCTGCCGCTGGTGACCACCTGGGCCAACGCCGCGCTGCGCAAAGCGGTTCAGTAAGGGGGGCGCCCTCGCGAATGCGGGGGCCCATGCCGGGCAAGCCTGGTATGGGTCCCCGCTTGCGCGAGGACGGCCCGATGTTCAGCCGATCACGCCCGCGCCCGCGGCGGCGGTGCACACGTAGATCGTGGCAGGTTTGTCTTCAGGGCTGCGGTACTGCTGTTCCAGCGCCGCCTTGACGGCCGCGACCTTCGCCTCCGGCACCAGGGCCACCACGCAGCCGCCGAAACCGCCGCCGGTCATGCGCACGCCGCCTTCGGTACCGATCACGCCCTTGACGATATCGACGATCTGGTCGATTTTCGGCACGGTGATTTCAAAGTCGTCGCGCATCGACACGTGCGACGCTTCCATCAGCACGCCCATTTGCACCAGGTCGCCGGCGGCCAGCGCCTTGACGGCGGCGCGCACGCGCTCATTCTCCGTCACGACGTGGCGCGCACGCTTGTACACCGTCTCGTCCAGCCCGGCCTTGTTCGCTTCCAGCGTGGCCGCGTCGATATCGCGCAGGGCTGCAACGCCGTAGTGGCGTGCCGCCGCTTCGCACTGTTCGCGGCGGGTGTTGTACGCGCTCTCGACCAGGCCACGCTTGACCAGCGAATTGACGATGACGATCGAGGCGCCAGCCGGAATCGGCGTCGCTTCGGTTTCCAGCGAACGGCAGTCGATCAGCAGCGCGTGGCCCTTGACGCCGTTGGCCGAAATGATCTGGTCCATATTGCCGCACTTGCAGCCGACGAAGTTGTTCTCGGCGCGCTGGGCGATCAGCGCCATGTCGGTCAGCGACAGCTTCTCGAAGCCCGGCTGGGTGGCGAACAGGCGGCACACCGCCACTTCCAGCGAAGCGGACGACGACAGGCCCGCGCCCTGCGGCACGTCGCCGGCGACGGCGAAGTCCATGCCGACCATCGGCAAGCCCATGTCGACCAGTTCCTTGACTACGCCGCGGATGTAGTTCGCCCACTGCATGTCGGCGCGCGGGGTGATCGGCTGGTCCAGGCGGTACTCGTCGACCGCATTGCCGTAGTCGAGTGCGACCACGCGTACGGTTTTATCGGCACGCACGCTGGCGGCGATCACGGTGCGGTAGTCGATCGCGCATGGCAGCACCAGGCCGTCGTTGTAGTCGGTATGCTCGCCGATCAGGTTGACCCGGCCGGGCGCCTGCACCGTCATGGCCGGGGCGGCGCCGAAGGTGGCGGTGAATACGTCCCGGGTTTTGGCAACTAAAGTTTGGCTCATGATGTCTTAGGAATTGGTCTGTTGAAGGTAGTGCACGTCGCTCAGCGCGCGCAGTTTTTCGGCGGCCTGCTCGGCCGTCAGGTCGCGCTGCGCCTCGGCCAGCATTTCGAAGCCGACCATGAATTTGCGCACCGACGCGGAACGCAGCAGCGGCGGATAGAAGTGGGCATGCAGCTGCCATGGACGGCCATCGCTGCCGTCGAAAGGCGCGCCATGCCAGCCCATCGAATACGGGAACGAGGTCTGGAACAGGTTGTCGTAGCGCGCGGTCAGCTTTTTCAGTGCCAGCGCCAGATCGGCACGCTGCGCGTCGGTCAGGTCGGTGATGCGCTGCACGGCAAAGCGCGGCAGCAGCAGCGTCTCGAACGGCCAGGTCGCCCAGTACGGCACCACGGCGATCCAGTGCTCGGTCTTGACCACGGTGCGCTCGTCGGACTGCGCTTCGCGCTCGGCGTAATCGAGCAGCAGCGGACGGCCGTGCTGTTCGAAATAGGCGCGCTGGCGCAGGTCTTCCTTCTGCGCTTCGTTGGGCAGGAAATCGGTCGCCCAGATCTGGCCGTGCGGGTGCGGATTGGAGCAGCCCATCACGGCGCCCTTGTTCTCGAACACCTGGACCCAGCGGTAGGTCTGGCCCAGTTCGGCGCTCTGGCTCTTCCAGGTGTCGATCACGCCTTCGATTTCCGGCAGGCTCAGTTGCGGCAGCGACTTGCTGTGGTCCGGCGAAAAGCAGATCACACGGCTGGTGCCGCGCGCGCTCATGTTCTGGAACAGCGGGTCGGCGCTGACCTCGGCGGCTGGCGTGTCGGGCATCAGCGCGGCGAAGTCGTTCTCGAAAACGAAGGTGCCTTTGTAATCGGGATTCTGCACGCCATTGATGCGCGTATTGCCGGCGCACAGGTAGCAGGACGGGTCGTGCGATGGGCGCGGCGTATTGTCGACCGCTTCCTGCTGGCCCTGCCATGGGCGCTTGGCACGGTGCGGCGACACCAGCACCCACTCACCGGTGAGCGGATTGTGGCGGCGGTGCGAGTGATCGGTGGGATTAAACATGGGATGTCCTTGCGGGTTGATTCGGTCCTTGCGGGCGGGTCTCCACGCCTTATAGATGCTTGAAATTGGCAGACGATACAATAACTGCTGCGCTGGCGTTCGGAAAGGGCAAACGGCCGTTTCCGGCCTCGTTAACCTATGACAATTTTCACGGCTGGTAGTTCGCCAAGGAATAGCTAAGCAATATTGCCCCTCGAAATTGCATACCAGCAGCATGACGCCCGGTCGGCCAAGGCGCTCGCCATCTACCCGCGCGCGCCATGGCGGCGGAATTGCCAGGGCGGCGTAGCGTCGCCCTCGCGCCACAAGCCGCGCTGCGCCGCCCGCGCCTCAGCCTCGATGAAAGGCAGCATGCGGTCCTTGTTATATTGCGGGTACACCCAGGCCATGCCGCGCTGAACCTGCGCACGATTCACATCCACCCCGTTACACGACACCAGAGCGACGATGCGGCCATAGCGGTCGATGTTCTGCACCTTGATTTGCGCATCCTTGCCAAAGCACAGCGCCGCCAGCGATTGCTTGGACTGGGCGCCGAACGGCTGGCGCTTTTCAGGCGCATCGATATTGCCCAGCCTGACTTTCACCGGTCGGCGCTCGTGCAAAATCTTGATGGTGTCGCCATCGGTTATTCCAATCACCTCATCGGCGCTGGCCGGAACAGCCAGCGCGGCCACCAATAGCCACAACATGCGTCGCATACTTTCCATCTCTAGTAAAAAAATTGGGCGCATCATACTGCATCCCGCCGGATCGACGGTCACACGACGCATCCTGGACCGGAGGAACGTCTTCACCCGCCGATAGTCTAAATCCCCTGTCTGAACCTGGTTTTGTTATCTTGCTTCTTCGCACTTTAAAACGCCTTCTTTTCGTCTCAATGGCAGCGTGGACCAGTGCCGGCTTGTCCATTGGTGCCGAGCAGGATGTATTAGACCGACCAGCATTGATCAGTCCGCGTGCGAGCAATTCGGTGCTGCTGGCCGTGACGCGGGCGGGCAAGCGTTTACTGGCAGTGGGAGAACGCGGGATTGTCTTATTCTCGGACGACAGCGCGGCGTCCTGGCGGCAGGCGCAAGTGCCGGTGAGTGTTTCCCTCACCAACCTCCGTTTTGCAACGGACACGCAAGGCTGGGCGGTCGGTCACTCGGGTGTGGTATTACACACTGAAGATGGCGGCGCAAGCTGGAGCAAGCAAATGGACGGCAGGCAGGCTGCCAAAGCAATGTTGCAGGCGGCCGAGAAAGCGGCGTCTGTTCGCAACGATGCAAAAACGCGCGGGCAATTACGTGATGCGCAGCGAATGCTGGATGAAGGTCCCGACAAGCCATTTTTCGATGTTTATTTTTCAGATGAAAGCCATGGTTTCATTGTCGGAGCCTACGGGCTCTTCTTCATGACCCAGGACGGCGGCAAGACCTGGCTGCCCTGGAGAAGCCATATCGACCATCCTAACGATAAACATCTCTACTGCATCAATGCCATCGGCCCCACTCTCTACATCGCGGGAGAAGAAGGCACACTGTATCGTTCTGTCGATGCAGGACAGTCTTTCGTTGGAATCAAGACGCCTTACGATGGCAGCTATTTCGGCGTCCTTCCGCTCCCAGGAAACCGGGTGGTGGTGTATGGCCTCCGGGGAAACGCCTATTGGTCCGATGACGCAGGAGAGCATTGGCGCCGGAGCGAGACCGGTATCGGCACCCATGCCACGTTTGCGGCTGGGCTTGCCTTGGCCGACGGATCGGTCGTGCTCGCGAGTCAAGGCGGCGAGGTCCTGCGCAGCACCAACGGTGGCCGCAGCTTCCAGGCGCTGCCTGTTACTCATCCCTTCCCTTTTTCCGGTGTGGTCCAGGCCAGCGATGACAAACTTCTCTTGTCTGGCAATCGGGGGATCACCGAGGTTGGCATCGCGCGATGAACAAAACGAGCGTTGGTTCTTCTCTTCGCCGGGCGTTCCGGACGCATGGCAGTATCCGCTACCAAAGTGGCAAACCGGATGAGCGCCGTAATGACAGGCTCTCCCAGCATTGACAGCCTCCGGGCGATTCCGTAGACTGCCGATGGTTGCGCTACCAAATGCGCCACCTTCCAGGAGAGATTTTTTGAACAGATACCGTTCCATCGGGGCGTGCGCCACCCTGCTGTGGTGGACGCTGATCCCGCTGACCGCGCAGCTGTCGATGCCTGCATATGCAGCCACTGCCTCCACGCCGCAGGAAAGCGCCGCTGCGCGCCAGCGCCTGTCGATCAATGACGGATGGCGCTTCCACCTGGGCGACCCGGAGGGATTCAGCGCCCAGCTGCAGTACGACGTGCGTCCCGCGGTCAAGCAAAGCGCGGATGGCAAGGAAGCCGATGCGCGGCCCGACGAAGCCGAGAAAGTCCAGCGCCCCAATGAAGGCCTGCTCAAGCCGTGGATCCTCGCCAGCGCAAACGCGTTCCTGGCCGATCCCGCCAAGCGGACGAAACGCCCGCTTGAAGAACCGAAGCTGGCCGTGCCCTTCCTGCGCGCCGATTTCGACGACCGTGCCTGGCGCGCCGTGACGCTGCCGCACGACTGGGCCATCGAAGGTCCTTTCCTGAGCACCGGCCCGTACGGCGGCATGGGCCGCCTCAAAACCTGGGGCCCGGCCTGGTACCGCAAAAAGCTGGATATCCCGGCGGCGGACAGCAACAAGTCAATCTTTCTCGACATCGACGGCGCCATGTCGCATGCCAGCGTGTGGCTCAATGGGCGCCTGGTTGGAGGCTGGCCGTATGGCTACAGCTCCTTCCGCCTCGACCTCACGCCCTACCTGAGCGCGGGCACGGCCAATCAACTGGCGATCCGCCTCGACAACCCGGCCGAATCGGCGCGCTGGTATCCAGGCGCGGGCCTGTACCGCAACGTGTGGCTGACCACGACCCAGCCGGTGCATGTGGCCCACTGGGGCGCCGTAGTGCGCACGCCCGAGGTTTCACGCGAGGCGGCCACAGTGGACCTGGCCGTCACTGTCGACAACGACGGCAGTACCGCGGCCACGCTGGAGGTGAGCACCCAGCTGTATGCGCTCGACAGCCAGGGCAAACCTAGCGGGGCGGCCGTGGCCACGCTGGCGCCGCAGCGCCTCGGCGTCCCCGCGCGCGCCAGCGCCACCGTCAACGCTGCAGTGCGCATCGCCCATCCGCGCCTGTGGGGACCGCTGCCGCAGCAGCGCCCGCACCGCTACCTGGCCGTCACCAGCGTGGCCAGCGGCGGCCAGGTGGTGGACCGCTACGAGACCCCATTCGGCATCCGTTCGCTGCACTTCGATCCGGATCAGGGTCTGTTCGTCAACGGCGAGAAGATCATGATCAACGGCGTCAACAACCACCACGATCTGGGCGCGCTTGGCGCGGCCTTCAATGTGCGCGCGGCCGAACGCCAGCTCGAACTGCTGCAGGAAATGGGCGCCAATGCCGTGCGCATGAGCCACTACCCGCCCGCGCCGGAACTGCTGGAACTGACCGACCGCATGGGCATCCTGGTCATGGATGAAATTTTTGATTCGTGGGAGCGCAAGAAGACGCCGCTCGACTTCCACCTGATTTTCCCCGACTGGCACGAACAGGACCTGCGCGCGATGATGCGGCGCGACCGCAACCATCCGTCGATCATCATGTGGAGCGTCGGCAACGAGGTCGGCGAGCAGTACACCGGCGAGGCCGGCGCCGCCGTCAGCCGCAAGCTGGTGGCGATCGCGCACGAAGAAGATGCGACGCGCCCGGTCACCAACGCCATGAACTTTGCCAAGTCCGACATGCCGCTGCCCGGCACGGTCGATATCATCGGCCTGAACTACCAGGGCGCCGGCATCCGCAGCCTGCCCGGCCAGTTCCCGGCCTTCCACCGCAAGTTCCCCGACAAGGTGATCCTGTCGACCGAAAGCGCAGCGGCCCTTTCCAGCCGGGGCGAGTACCAGTTCCCCGTGCCCGGCGTGATCAGCGCCCCGGTGCGCCCCGGAGTGGGCGGCGATCCCAAGACCCGACAGGTCAGCGCCTACGAATTGTTCGCCACCGATTTCGGCAGTTCGGCCGACCGCGCCTGGGCCGCGCAGGACCAGAATCCGTATGTGGCGGGCGAATTTGTCTGGACCGGCTTCGACTATCTCGGCGAGCCGACGCCGTACTACGGCGCGCGCAGCTCCTACTTTGGCATCATCGACCTGGCCGGCTTCAGGAAGGACCGCTTTTACCTGTACCAGTCGCGCTGGCGTCCCGACCTGCCGATGGCGCACATCCTGCCGCACTGGAGCTGGCCCGACCGCGTGGGCGAAGTCACGCCGGTGCACGTGTTCACCTCCGGCGACGAGGCCGAGCTGTTCGTCAACGGCAAATCGCAGGGACGCCGGAAGAAGGCGCCGTACGAGTACCGTTTGCGCTGGGATTACGTGAACTACGAACCGGGCGAAGTGCGTGTGGTGGCCTACAAGGGCGGCAAGGAGTGGGCGCGCGATAGCGTCAAGACCGCGCAGGCGGCCGCCGCGCTGCAGGCCAGTGCCGATCGCACGACGATCGGCGCCGATGGGCGCGACCTGTCCTTCATCAGCGTGCGCGTCGTCGATGCGAACGGCGTGCCGGTGCCGCGCGCCGGCGACCGGGTGCGCTTCACGGTCGAGGGTCCAGGTGAGCTGGTCGCCACCGACAATGGCGACCCGACCAGCTTCGAACCGTTCCAGTCGCCGCAGCGCAAAGCCTTCAATGGCCAGGTGCTGGCGATCGTGCGCGCCAAACCGGGCCAGCGTGGCGCGATCACCGTACGGGCTGCCGCCGACGGCATGCGGCCCGCAACCGTCAGTCTGAATGTTTCCAGGTAGCGTCGTGAACCTGTCGTTCCATTTTAGGGATAGCGCACCGGCTTGCCGACCACATCCGGCAGCGGAATGAACTCGTGTTCGTCCGGCACAGGCGGAAAAGCCTGCGCCTTCCAATCCTGCCGGGCCTGTTCGATGCGCTCGGCCGAGCTTGAGACGAAATTCCACGACAGGTAACGCGGCCCATCCATCGGTTCGCCGCCGAGCAGCATGACGCGCGCGCGCTTGCCGCCGGCCGCCGCCAGGGTCAGCGTCGCGCCTGACTTGAGCACGATGAGCCGCCCGGATTCAACCACCCCGTCCCGCCCCAGATCCAGGCTGCCTTCCACCACATACAGGGCCTGCTCGGCATATTCGGCGGGAATCGGCAGGCGCGCGCCCGGCTCCAGCGTCAGGTCGACATAAAACATCGGCGACAGTGTCGCGACCGGGGAGCTGCGGCCGAAGAAGCTGCCCACGATGATGCGTGCGCTGGCGCCCTCGCCTTCGAGCACCGGCAGCTCATCGGCGCGGGTGTGGGTGAAACTCGGGTCGACTTCTTCGAACCGGCGCGGCAGCGCCACCCAGCACTGCAGGCCCGCCAGGGTGGATCCGCCGGCGCGCACGCCGGGCGCGCTGCGCTCGGAGTGGACGATCCCTCTGCCGGCCGTCATCCAGTTGACCGCGCCGGGCCGGATCGCCTGCACCGTACCCAGGCTGTCGCGGTGCAGGATTTCGCCTTCCAGCAGATACGTCACCGTGGCCAGGCCGATGTGCGGATGCGGACGCACGTCGAGCCCTTGACCGGCACTGAACACGTGCGGCCCCATCTGGTCGAGAAACACAAACGGCCCGACCATGCGCCGCTCGCGGCTCGGCAAGGCGCGCCGCACTTCGAACCTGTCGCCCAGGTCGTGGGTGGGCGGCACCACCACCAGCTCGACCGCGCTGTCGTGGCCGCCGTTCATGCGCTTACCTCGGTGTGTATCGCGATCTGGCCGGACAGCGTTTTATGCACCGGGCATTTGTTGGCGATCTCGGTCAGACGCGCCTTCTCGTCGTCGGCGAGCGCGCCGATGTAGCGCAAGGTCCGGTGCAAGACATACGTTCCGCCTTCGTGGCCGTGGCGGATGCCGACAGCGACGTCGTCCAGCTGGTAGCCCTTGCGCCGCGCGTACATTGTTACCGTCAGTGCGGTGCAGGCGGCCAGCGCCGCGGCCAGCAGATCGTGCGGTTCCGGCCCTGACGCCTCGCCGCCGGACGCGACCGATGCGTCGCTCAGGACGCGGTGCGCGCCGATCTCGATGACCTGTTGCAGCACGCCTTCGCCGCGATGGGTAGTGACGTCCATGGCTATTCTCCCAAATGTGATGGTCCATTCTACCCGCGATGCCGGCATAGCAAAAACACTAGGAAAAACGACAAATAAATAGTGGGCTGATAACGTTTGCACATAAATACAACACAATTTTGTGGTCTGAAAATGTTTTCAGCATAAAAACCGCTCCGTTTGCCGTAGAGTAAGATTCGCGCCGCGCACGTGTCCGGCCACTCTCTCGGAGACAATCAATGAATAAATTACGCCTGCGCCATATCGCGGCGGCCACCGTTGCCGCCATCCTGCCCTTTGCCGCCTCGGCCGCCAACGGCGTCACCGACACCGAAATCAAGATCGGCATGGTCAATGCGCAGTCGGGCCCCGCCTCCGGCCTCGGCAAGGGCATGCGCTCGGGCGCCGAAGCCGTATTCAAGGAGATTAACGCCAAAGGCGGCATCCACGGCCGCAAGATCAATCTGGTGGTCGGCGACGATGGCTATGAGCCGACCAAGGCCATCGACGAAACGCTCAGGATGGTCGAGCAGGAAAAGGTGTTTTCGCTGTTCGGCTATGTCGGCACCCCCACCGGCAATGCCGTGCTGCCGATCGCCAAGGAGCTTGACGTGCCGCTGGTGGGCCTGTTCACCGGCGCGATGACCTTGCGCCAGCCGCTGACCAAACAGGTGTTCAACATCCGCGCCAGCTACGACGACGAGGCCGAGAGCCTGGTGGCCCACTTCATCGCCAAGGGCGCCAATACGGTGGCGGTGTTCTATCAGGACGACGGCTTCGGCCAGGCGGTCCTGTCGGGTACCGAGAAAGCGCTCAAGAAGCGCGGCAAGGCCGTGCTGGCAAAAGGCACCTTCCAGCGCAATACCGTGGCCGTCAAGGCCGGCCTGGCCGCCATGCTGGAGGCCAAACCGGACGCGGTGGTGATGGTCGGTCCGTACACTCCCCTGGCCGCCTTCATCAAGGAGGCGCGCGCGGCCGGCCTGAAATCGCAGCTGGCGACGGTCTCGTTCGTCGGCACCGGCAATCTGGTCGAACAGGTCGGCAAGGACGGCGACGGCGTGGTGATCTCGCAGGTGGTGCCCTTCCCCGATGACAGCGATCTGGCGGTCACGCGCCAGTGCCGCGACGCCGTCAAGGCCGCCTCCGGCGAAGCGCTCGCCTTCGTCAATTTCGAAGGCTGCGTGTCGGCCAAGGTATTGGCGGCGGGGCTCGAACGCGCCGGCAAAGACCTGACCCGCGAAAAGCTGATCGAGGCGCTGGAGTCGATGAAGTCGGTCGACGTCGGCGGCATGCCGATCTCGTTTTCGGGCGAGAGCCACCAGGCCTCGCAGCAGGTATTCCTGACCCAGATCCGGGACGGCAAGATCACCAAAATCAAATAAGGCGAAAAAAGAAACGCATGAAAATATCGCATCGCCTGGTCGCCTTATCGGGCTTTTCCGCCGCCGGACTGCTGTGCGTGGCCGCGGTCAGCTACTTTGCCGTGACATCGATCCAGTCGGATCTGCAAAGCCTGACCCTGCGCGCCACGCCGCTGCAGACCAAGACCTACGAGATGCAGGAGCGGACCGAACGCCTGCTCGGTTCCCTGCTGCGCCTGTCGCTGGTGCGCAGCAAGGACGATGCCGACAAGACCACGGCGCTGATCGGCGCCAATGTCCAGGCGCTGGACCGGCTCAAGGACGAAATCCGCAAGCTCGATCCGCGCCAGCTGCGCGACCTGGGCGACTTCGACAGGGCCCAGGGCGAGATCATCCAGGCAGTCGGTCAACGCCTGGCCGATGACGCGGCCTACCGCAGCGAAACCGAAAGCGCGCGCGCGGCGCTGGGCAAGGCCGAGGAAGCGGTGACGCTGACCCGGGCCGGCGTGGAAAAAATGGGGGTCGAAGCCGGCGAAGCGGCCGACAAGGCGCAGGAAGCCAGCCGGCGCCTGGCCAACGCCATGAAAACGGCGTTCTCGGCCCAGGCCAAGCTCAAGGAAATCGCCATCCTCGTCAACGAGACCGATCTGGTGACGAGCCGTTTCCGCCTGTCGCCGCTCAAGGAAAAACTCAAGGCCGCCACCGACGGCCTGGCGCGCCTCAATACCGACGGCGACGCTGCCCTGCGCGAAGCGACCGCGCTCTCGGCGCCGATGTGGGACGCTTTCACCAAGGATGCCACCGGCCTGTTCGCGCTGCGCGCCGCCGTGCTGGCCTCCAAGCCCGATGCCGAAACGGCCTATCACGCGCAGCGCAAGGCCATCCTGGGCCAGCTCGACGAGCAGGCCCTCAAACTCAGCGCCAAGGTCGACAGCACCGAAGCGCAGGCCTTCAAACAAAGCCAGACCCTGGCCGCCGCGCTCAAGGTGCGCAACGAGCCGGGCGGCGTGGTGGTCGTCAGCGAGCAGGTGTCGCTGGACATTCGTGAAATGGTGGGCGCGCTGCGCCTGCTGATGCTGGCGGCCGACGCCAAGGAGGCAGCCGAGTCGCAGGACGGACTGGACAAACTCGGCCAGCGCCTGCGCGCCAACATGGGCAGCATGCGCGCCGGCCTGCTGAAAATGGGCCGCCCGGCCCTGGCCGGCCACGTCGACCTGGCGCTGGGTGCGATGGACACGGTGGGCGCCTCGATCAGCAAGGTGGCCAGCGCCAAGCGCAGCCTGCTCGCCAGCGAAGCCCAGATGAGCGCGTCCCTGGCGCGCCTGAAGAACGTCGCCGCGCAACAGGCCAGCGCCGGCGCCGACCAGATCAAGTCGATCGCGAGCCGCCAGGCCGACATCACCGCCGCGGTGGACCGCCGGGTCGAAGCGTCGCTGCTCTGGATCGTCGGCATCGCCGGCGGCATCATCGCCGCTACCGTGGCGCTGAGCGTATTGACGGTACGGCTGGTGCGGCGCCGCCTCGACCAGGCGGTGCATGTGGCCGAGGCGGTGTCGCGCGGCGAGCTGAAAGCCAGTCCCGAAGAAACCGATAACGACGAAACCGCACGCCTGCTGCGCGCGCTGGGGTCGATGGTGGCCACGCTGACCGGCATCGTCGGTAACATCCGCACTGCCGCCGAGGAGATCAACACCAGCGCCGACCACATCGCGCTGGGCAACCGCGACCTGAGCGAGCGTACCGACGAGCAGGCCGGCAGGCTGCGCCAGACCACGGCCACGGTCGAACAGCTGCACGAAAGCATCCGCCAGAACGCCGACTCGGCGACCCAGGCCACCGCCCTGGCCGCACTGGCGAGCGAAGTGGCGCACGAGGGCGGCAAGGTGGTCGACGACGTGGTGCAGACCATGGGCGACATCCAGGCATCGTCGCGCCAGATCACCGAGATCGTCGGCGTCATCGACGCGATTGCCTTCCAGACCAACATCCTGGCCCTGAATGCCGCCGTCGAAGCGGCGCGCGCGGGCGAGCAAGGCCGCGGCTTTGCCATCGTGGCCCAGGAAGTACGCAGCCTGGCCATGCGCAGCGCCGAGGCGGCGCAGCAGATCAAGCGCATCGCCGATTCCAGCGTCACCAAGATCGACCGCGGCTCGGCCCTGGCACAAGGCGCGGGCCAGACCATGACGCAGATCGTGCAGCAGGTGCACGCCGTGGCCGACCTGATCGAGCGGATCGCCCAGGCCAGCGGCAGGCAATCGAGTGCGGTGGGCGAAGTCAGCGCAGCGGTGCGCGGCATCGACGAGATGACCCAATATAACAGCGCGCTGGCCGAGCAAAGCAATGAGTCGGCTTCCAGCCTGAACCAGCAGGCACTGTCGCTCACCAGTGCGCTCGCGGCGTTCCGGATCGAGCGCAGGCCGCTGGTCCACGCCTTGGACTACAAGCAGGCGCTTCAGTCCAGCTGATCCAGACGGACCTGGTCCAGCAGGATCGTGTTGTCGCCGCCGCGCAGGTTGGTGCCCTTGAATTTCAGCGACGCGAACGGGGCCGATGCGACAAAGCTCGCGCTGTTCGCACGACTTGTACATGGCCATGCCCCCCCTCAGCGCATGCACGACAGGGGGCATGGGTGCCCCGTCCAGACGACGGGGTACGCTGCTTTGCGCTGCCGATCAGGCCGACTTGCGGCGGCGCACGGCGGCGAGTCCGGCCAGGCCCAGGCCGAGCAGCGCCAGCGACGCGGGCTCAGGTACGTCCCCCGGCGGCAGCGCCGCATCGTTCACGTTCAGGATGTCGAACGCCCAGAACGACGCGCGCTTGTCGCCGCTCTCATCGACAAAACCATTGCGGAAGTTCTGGTTTGCCACGCCGTTGGCGCTGAAGCCAGCGGACAGGTTGCCGAGCGAGAAGTTGTTGTACTGCTGAATCGTGACGGTGTAGGTGCCTGCCGCCAGATTGGTGGTGTAGAACGTGTCCCAGCATTTGCCGGTCACGGTGTCGGCGGCCACTTTAGGGCAGCCGGCATCGTCCTGCTGGCCCATGCGGTTGCCGGCCGAATCGAACAGCGCCAGGATAGGGTCGAAACCGCCGCGGGCGATGGTGGCGCCATCGGCGTTCACGCCGCCGGCGTACGACCAGCTGCGCAGACCGACGGACGATCCGGCATTCAGCGTGAAGTTGAAAGCCTGCACGTCGTTGTCGTGGTCAAACGCGCCCACGAACGAGAAGTTGGTGGCGTGCGCGGAGCCGGCAGCCAGGGTCAAGGCGAAGATCGAAGCAATGGATTTGAGTTTCATGTTTGCGATGTCAAGAGGTTAGATCAACAAGGTGTGATCGGAGTCTTGATATCAGCAAAAACTATGCCATTTTTGCAAGATATTGATTTTTATGCAGTTTTGTAAACTACGCCATAAAGACCTCTGACAATTGTAAATATTATCGACAATATTGTCTGAAAATTAATTCCAAGGCGCGCAACACCAGGATCAGGAATATGTTGTGAAAGCACAAACAATGAATAGATTTATGACAAATTCCGGATTGAATGCTATATTTACCGCCATCAACATAATTATGCGAAAGACCATGAACACTGCAAGCAAACTCTGCGTCGCCCTGCTCGCCTGCGCCGCCATCCAGGCCCATGCCAGCGTCATCACCCTGCAAACCGGAAAAAGCACGGCCACGACCCAGGCAAGCGCGACCGATTTGCGCGACGTGGTCGAGGCCGCAGTGTCGACGCCAACCAGCGGCTACGGCACCAAAGTACTGAGCTCGTACAATAGCGTGTCAAATGCCGGCCAGTTTGGCGCCAACAATGATATCGCCTGGAAGTCGACCGTGGAATTTGGCGTAACGGCCGCGCAGGCCGGCACCTGGTCCTTCCGTACCGGCGTCGACTTCGGCTACGGCGGCGCCCTGTTCCTCGACGGTACCGCGCTGGCCTTCAATCCGAATAGCATGTGGTGGAATGGAAACTACAACAATGCTTCGCAATTCCTGCAGGCGACGCTGAACCTCAGCAGCGGTACCCACACCCTGTCGATTTATGGCCTTGAAAACTGCTGCGACGGCGCGGCGCAAGCCCAGTTCCGCATCAGCAACGGTCAATTTACCAGCTTCGCCAGCAACGATGGCCTGAACGTCGTTCCTGAACCGGCAACGCTCGCCTCGTTCGCGCTCGGTCTTGGTCTGATCGCCGGCGTACGCCGCCGCAATAAAGGCGCTTAACGCCGCTCCCCGCGTGCGCGGCGTGCGCCGCGCACCTTCGCCCCGCCCTCCCCATCCCCAGCTCGGGTTCGACCTCATCCTGCCAGCGTCCAGCTGTGCGTCGTCCGACCTGGCGCATCTGCTAAGGTAAGTCATGGGGCGCGCACCGCGCCGCGACAACGTTCTCATTGGAGGCAGCATGGCGCGATTCTTGATCGTCTACCGCGGCGCACCTGGCGGCGCGTCGGATGCGGCGGACCGCAACACCGAACTCTGGAACAACTGGTTTGGCCAGCTGGGCAGCACGCTGGTCGAGCGTGGCGGTCTGACCCATAGCAGTGTCGAAATACCCAGCCGGCTGCTCGGCCCCAAGCTGTCCAGCAGTTCGCTGTCGGGTTATTCGCTGCTCGAAGCGGCGGACTTCAATGCAGCCGTTCAACTGTGTGAAACCTGCCCGATCTTCGACGAGCATGGTTCGGTCGAGATTGCGCGGCTGGAGGACTGAACCGGGGACGTGGCAGCCTGCTCCGGCAGGCTGCTAGCGCTTGAATCGCTCGAAGGCCTCATCGATAAAACGGGCCAGGTCGATGTCCCGCTGAGTCAGCCCGCCCGCATCGTGCGTCGTGAGCGTGATCTCCACCCGGTTGTACACATTGAACCACTCCGGATGGTGGTCACGCTTGTCGGCGGCGAGCGCGATCTGCGTCATGAACGAAAACGCATTGTTGAAGTCGGCGAATTTGAAATGCCGCATGATGGCGCCGCGCTGGCCATCATGCGTCCATTCGGGCAGCGTGGACAGAAGTTGCGCGGCGGCGGTCGAGTCAAGTTTTTTCATCTGATCTCCACTCTCCCGCCAATGGTATCAGTTGACCGTCACGTCCGCATCGGTGACCGACACCACGCGCCCGCCCGCCTGAACCGTCGCATTCGTGCCGCTGAAACTGATGGCCGGACTGGCGGTACTGCAATCGCTGCGCAGAACCGACACGATCAGGCCCCGGGTGTTCGCCGTGCTATAGGAAAACTTGTTCCAGTAATGCGGACCAACTGCCACGGTCGGCGCCGGGTAATAGCCGACCGAGGTGCTCTGCGTCAGGGCATCCGGCGAAGCCACCATACCGCACATCTCGGCCGGCGCCAGGTCGGCACGGAAGCCATTTGCCGTGCCGGTCAGCGCCACGCTGGTGTGCAGGTTGTACTCATATTTGTGGGCAACAGTGCTGTCCAGCTGGTCGACGATCACCACCGTGGACGGACGGATGAACACGATGGTGCGCTTGGCCAGCGTCAGCTTGCCGCCAAAGGCCGCGGTGGCATCGCCGGCGGTGATGTCGTAGGCCGGCGTCTGGATGAACTTGGTCAGCTTGCCGGCGTAGGTGCGCTCGCCCAGACCGGATGCGCCCAGGCTCTGGCCCTGGCCGCCGTCGAAGGTGATCGCGTTGTGCGCCTTGGTCTGCTTGTAATAATCGCGCCAGTGCGGCGAGTTGTAGTAATCGTAATAGCCACTGTCCATGGCCAGCACTTTGCCCTTCGAATACATGACGAAGCCGTTCTGGTCGGCGTGCGAATGATTTACCGAACCGAACGGGCTGCTCTTGAAGAACACCGAGGTGCGCAATCGGTCGGTCATGGAGCTATGCATCGCGGCCCAGCCGATGACCGGGAAATAGGCGCCGTTCGGCTGGGTCGACGGCAAGGCCAGGCTGCTGCCATACTCGCGCGGCGACAGGATGATGTGCAGGCGCGCATAGTCCTCGCCGCTCTGCTGCTTGACGTACCAGCGCGACAGGGTGGTGTCGGAACGGTTCATGATGGCCTTGCCGAAGCGCGCCCATTCCTCGGTACGCGCCACTTCCGCGCCATCGCCGAACACGCCGACCGGGGTGCCGGGCGGCAGCGCGTAGGCGATAAAGCGCGCGAACTCGTTCAGCCAGGGCTTCTTATAAAACGGCACGTTCAGCACGCGCTCGATCAGGTCCCAGTAGATCAGCGATTCGCCCGAATCCCACTCCGCATACGAGGAGCCGTTGGCGAAACCGCCATCCTCGCCGCCCCACGGGCTGACGCTGGCGACGTAGACCGGCAGCGTGGTGCGCAGCCATGCATTGATGGGCGCATGGTCGCCGCGCACGATCAGCAGCGCGCCGACGAACTTGCCGAGCGCATTGAAGGCGATGGCGTTTTCCGGGTAAGCCTTGACGGTGTCGGGCGTCTTGATCAGGCCGGCGTTGCCGCAGGTGGTGATGACATCCTTCACCATCGTGCGGTCGGCCGTGGTCATGCCGGCGTACGCGAAGTCGTACGCCAGCGCGAAGAACCAGGCGTAGTCGCGGGTCTCGGCGACGTCGCCGGTGCAGGCGCGATTGAGCACGGCCGGGCCGAACAGGTTCATGCGGTTGCGCATTTCAGTCAGAAACCATGGGTCCTTGGTGAAATACCATGCCACCGCCGACTCGGCCATGCCTTCCAGCAGGCGGTCCTGGGCCCACCACGACGCCATGCGGGTGGTGTTGTCGGTCGAGTTGATCTGGCTGACCAGGGTGCTGCTGACGGTACTGACCGAATTGCGCTTCAGGTAACCCGACAGCGCGGTGATCGAGGTCAGGCGCTCGGCCTTGGTGGCGGCGGCGATGCCGGCGTAGTCGCTCAGGCCCTTGAACAGGCGCGGGTGGCCCATGACGGGCGTGATGGCGTCGAAATTGTCGATGGCCGTGGACAGTGATGTGGGGCTCAGCGCCGTCGTGATCGCGGCGATTTCGGTACTGCTGTAGGTGGTGGCCGGGGCGCTGAACTGGGCCGATGCCACTTGGGCGGCTCCCGCCAGAACGACGGTCGCCATAACGCTAACTATCTTGTACATGTTGCCTACTCCTCTTCATGCCGCCTGGACGACGTATTGCTGTCTGGATCGATTGCGCGGCTTGAGTCGGTGTCAATACCGCAAGGAAATATATCCTCATGGATATTCTCAATGATCATGAGCAATTTTGCGACACAGACCCTGCAATTTCGCAAGATCACGCAACATATTTCAGAGGGGAAATGTGGTCAGCGACACAAGCGCGCGGGCGGAAGGGAGTAGGGAAATCAGGCTGTGACCGATCTTCTGTAGTTGGTGATGTCGCGCAGCGGCGGTGCACCAAACAGGCGGTTGTATTCGCGGTTAAATTGCGACGGGCTCTCGTAGCCCACATGAAACGCAGCGGTGGCCGCTTCCACGCGCTCTTCCAGCATCAGGCGGCGCGCCTCCTGCAGGCGCAGCTGTTTTTGGAACTGCAGCGGGCTTACCGCCGTCATCGTGCGGAAGTGGTGATAGAAGGTCGACGGACTCATGCACACACGCGAGGCCAGCTCATCGATGGAGACCGACAAGCGAAAGTTTTCCTTCAGCCAAGTGATCGCCTGCGCAATCTGATGCGTCTGGCTACCTGCCGAGGCCATCTGCCGCAAGCGCTCGCCGTGGTCGCCGGTCAGCAAACGGTACAAGATTTCGCGCTGGATCATTGGCGCCAGGATCGGGATATCGCGCTCGTCGGAGAGCAAATCGATCAAGCGCTGAAATGCGGCCAGCAAGGGCAGCGTAACGCCTGAGATAGCCACCCCGCGGCCGGACGGCTGGCGGGGCGGCGCTGGCAGACGGGTATCGAGGATGAGCTGCGACAGCTCGCGCTGGTCCAGTTTCAGCGCCAGGCCCAGATACGGCATGTCCGCGGTGGCTTCAATGATATGCACCATGCCCGGCACGTGCACGGACGTCACCAGGTAGTTGTTGGCGTCATAGACGAAGGTTTCATCGCCCACCGATACGCTCTTGCGTCCTTGGGCGACAAGGCAGACGCTGGGCTCGTACGTGATGCTCAGCGGCTCGGTCGGCCCGTCGTGGCGAAACAGCGTCAGGCCTGGAATGGGACCGGTTGCCGGACGGCCGTGCGCTGCGAAGCGCGCGATGCTCTTCCCCAAGGCCTGGAGTGCCTGCCGGCCTTCGCTATTTTCATCAACCCACACCATTCGCTCCTTTGGCGCCATGCTCAACAGCAGTCAGCATATCGTCAAATTCACCATCAGAACAAGGTGCCGCCCCCTGCGCTCCATCAGGCCTTGAGCTCTTCGGTGCTGAACGGCAGGCGGCGCAGGCGCTTGCCGGTCGCCGCAGCGATCGCGTTGGCCAGCGCCGGCGCCAGCGGTGGAACACCGGGCTCGCCGATGCCGGTCGGCTTCTCGGCCGAAGGGACGATGTGCACCTCGACCTTCGGCATCTCATTGATGCGTATCGGCGCGTAGTCGTGGAAGTTGGACTGCTCGACGACGCCATCCTTGAGGGTGATCGCGCCGTGCAGGGCCGCCGACAGCGCGAAGCCCACAGCGCCCTCGACCTGGGCACGCACGTTGTCGGGATTGACGGCGATGCCGCAATCGACGGCGCACACGATCCGGTCGACCCGCACGCCGCCGTCGGCGTCGACCGTGACCTCGGCCACCTGGGCGACAAAGGAATGGAACGACTCATGCACCGCCACGCCGCGTCCGCGCCTGCCGCCCTGCTTCGCTGCCGCCAGCGGCTTGCCCCAGCCGGCCCGCTCGGCCGCCAGCTTGAGCACACCGGCATGGCGCGGGTGCTTGTCAAGCAGCGCAAGGCGGAATGCCACCGGGTCCTGGCCGGCCGCCACCGCGACTTCGTCCAGAAAGGTCTCGGTCGAAAAAGCCGTGTGCGTGGAGCCAACCGAGCGCCACCAGAGGACCGGCACGCCGATATTGGTGGGCGTATGCAGGTCGACCAGCTGGTTGGGGATGGTGTAAGGCAGATTGGCCGCCCCTTCCACCGATACCGGATCGATACCATCCTTGACCATCATGGCGAAGGGCGAACCGGTCAGGATCGACTGCCCCACCAGACGATGGCGCCAGCCGATCAGGCGATTCTGCCCATCGAGCGCCGCCTCCAGCGCGTGATGGAACGCTGGCCGGTAGTAACCGGCTTTGGTGTCGTCCTCGCGCAGCCGCACCAGTTTAACGGGCGCGCGGCCCTTGACGGCCTGGGCGACGCTGACCGCTTCCAGCAGGTAGTCCGAATCCTTGCTGCCGCGCCGGCCGAAGCTGCCGCCTGCGTACAGCATGTGGATCGTCACCTGCTCCGGCTGGATGCCGAGCTGCCTGGCGATATTGACCTGGTCGATCGTCTGCATCTGCTCGCCGTTCCAGATTTCGCAGCCATCCTTCGACAGCCGCACGACGCAGTTCATTGGTTCCATCGCCGCATGGGCGAGGTAGGGGAAATCGTAGGCGGCCCGCAGCACGCGCACCGGCTGCGCGAACGCGCTATCCGGATCGCCTGCTTTGTGCGCGACCACGCCGGGGGATTTCGCCAGTTCACGGTACTGCGCGAAAATCTGCTCGGTCCCGAGCTTGAACGCGTCCGACTCGTCCCACTCGACCTGCAGCGCGTCGCGTCCGCGCTTTGCGCTCCAGGTATCTTTCGCCACGACGGCGACACCAGCCGGTATCCGCACCACGTCGACCACCCCCTTGACCGCCTTGGCTTTGGCCGCATCGAAGGATTTGACCTTGGCGCCGAAACGCGGCGGGTGGGCGACCACGGCGGTGAGCATGCCGGGCAAATGGACGTCCTGGGTGAACTGCGCCTTACCGTTGGTCTTGTCGGCCATGTCCTTGCGCGGCGCGCGTTTGCCGATCAGTTTGAAATCCTTGGGGTCCTTGAGCCGCACTTGCGCCGGAACCGGTTGTTGCGCCGCTGCCGCCGCCAGCTGGCCGAAACTGGCCTTGCGCTGCGAACGCGCGTGCACGACCATGCCTTCGCTCACGCCAATCTCGTCCGCCGGAACCTGCCACTGCCCGGCCGCCGCCGCGATCAGCATGGCGCGCGCCGAAGCGCCGGCCTGGCGCAATTGCTCCCACGAGTTGGCGATCGCCGTACTGCCGCCGGTTCCCTGCGTCGGCCCCCAGAACACATTGTTGTAGCGTTTGGCGTCGGCTGGCGCGCCCTCGACGCGCACTTGCGACCAGGCGGCATCGAGTTCCTCGGCGACGATGGTGGCCAGGCCGGTATAGGTGCCCTGGCCCATTTCGATGTGCTTGGAAATCACCGTCACCGTGTTGTCGGCGCCGACGCGCAGGAAGGCGTTCGGTTCGAACGGCGCCGCCGCGCCGGCACGCTCGGCGGTGGCGCTCGACGCCGAGGGCAAATAGACAGCCAGGGTCAGCCCTGCCGCGTCGCGCAGGAAGCGGCGGCGGCTGTCGTTCTCGATACGAATCGTAATCGTCATGGAAGCTCCTTGTTTAGGCCAGCGACTTCGCCGCCTCGTGGATGGCGGCGCGGATGCGGACGTAGGTGGCACAACGGCAGATGTTGCCGCCCATGGCATTGTCGATGTCGGCATCTGACGGTTTGCGGTTGTGCGCCAGCAGCGCCGTGGCGCTCATGATCTGGCCCGACTGGCAGTAGCCGCACTGGGCAACGTCCAGCTTGCGCCAGGCTTCCTGCACCGCCTTGCCGACCTTGCCCTGATGAACGGCTTCGACCGTCGCAATCTTCTTGCCGGCGGCGGCCGACAGCGGGGTGCTGCAGGAGCGCACCGGCTGGCCGTCGAGATGCACCGTGCAGGCCCCGCACAGACCCAGGCCGCAGCCGTATTTGGTGCCGGTCAGTTGCAGCGTGTCGCGCAGCACCCACAGTAGCGGCGTGTCGGGTTCGGCATCGACGCGGGTGGTCTTGCCGTTGATGGTTAGCGTGGCCATGTGCGAGCTCCAGAAGAGATATCGATGAATCAATATTCTGGCGGCACGAGCACCATGGCCGGTATCACAATCCTATGGCATTCTTGCCTGATTCTCCGGGCGGGGCGAACAATTGGCTCGGCGTCGCTACAACGCATCTTCCGGCATGTTGCCGATTTTCACTTTTCTGGCCTTGGCATCCTCTGGCATCGCGCCGGTCCGCTGAATACGCAAGGCGATATACGGCTTGCCCGGCAGCTTGATGACCCGCTTGTCTTTATCGGCGACGTTGTAGCGGACCAGATCGCCAATTTCAAAAGTTTCGGCCACTGGGGTGATCGTCATATCCCAGCTGTCGATGACATCGGCCTTGAACTTCATGCCCTTCTTCAGTTCGCCGGCGGGCAGCACAAAGGGCCACTGCTTCGGCTTCTCGTCGCCGAAGTAATACAAATAGTATTCGCCAGCCTTGCCGGCCGCGTTCATCACAAAAGCCTGGTCGATCGGCTTGAGCCCGTCGGGCGGACCTGCCTCCACGATCGTTCTCAAAAACCCGATCCGTTCCGGACTGGTGCCGGCCAGGTGCCCGCCTCCGCCTATCCATGCATTGTCCAGGATCTCGCCATGGGTCGCGTACGCCCCGCCGGTCAGGGCAATCCAGAACCGGCGCGTCATTTCTTCCCCGCTGAGCTGCCCCCAGCGGCTTGAGGAATTGCCCTCGTAATTGATCTCATCATGCACGATGGGCTTGCGGTAGATGTCCCGCAGCAAAGGGGAAACGCCGAACACCTTGACCGCGTTGTAGTACTGCAAGCTCACGTGGGTCACCCACGGCTTGTTGTAGTCATAGATGCGGTCGGCATTGTGGATCGAGCGCAGATGCCCGTACGGATCATACTTCTGGACCAGCTGGAAATAGCGGTCAAAGTCCTCGTCGCTCAGGTGCTTGATATAGCTGTTTTCATTGGCCAGGCTCCACCAGATGTTTTGAAACGCGGCGAAGCGGGCGACCATGTAACGTATAAAGCGCTGGTTGGTTGCATCGCTGGTCGTATCGAATCCCCATTGCCCCTTGTCGTAAGGGCGGAACAGGATGAGATCCACCTGGATGCCCAGGTCGCTCAGGCGTTTCACGTCCCGTTCGAGACCTTGAAAGTACACGGGATTGAAACGCGAGAAGTCGAAATCCGCCCTGCCTGTACCTACAAACGGAAACTCGGTCAATTTTCCCGGCCCGGCGATATAGCTTGGGTTATAGGGAGGCACGGCCAGCATGCGGGCTTTGTTGAACGGCGCCGCCTTGAGCGTGGCCAGGGTTTCCAGCTTTTTCGCTTCGGACTGGAACGCCCACTCATAAATGGTGGTCCCAAAGGGGTAGAACCGGGTGCCGTCCGCGTGCGCAAAATGGTGGATATTGACGACCCGCACCGGCCCTTTGTTGTTGCTCTCAACGCAAACGAAGCTGCCTGTCTTGTTATCCAGATCGGGATGGTTGCTGCGCGTGACGTAGGTCCATTCCCCGGCGCTGGGCGGCATGAATCGCACCTTGTAGACGCCGTTGCCGTCGTAAAAACCTTCGGGTGTAAACGCGTCCGTGCCGCGCTTGAAGGTGGCGCTCAGTTCGAGGTTGGCAAAGGGATTGCCGCCATGCGCCCCGTTCAGGGCGACTTCATATACGCCGTACTTCTCCACCCGCTCCTGCGCCATGCAGTTGCCGCAAAATTCAAGGAGGAACAACAAACAGGCATGAATGGCTTTAATTGGAACTCCACGAAACAAGCACCGAAGGGCGTTTTAGAATGCCACGGCCTGAAGCTGCACATCACTGCCCTCGATTATCGCGGATCCAATTCCCGTTAGCGGCATGAAGCGCTCAACGGCGTTCTGCCCGTGCCTTCATTGCTCGTCATAAATCGAAGGCGGCATCACACGCGCGACATCGAGCAGGATCACGAACTTGCCATTGACCTTGCCCATGCCCTCGATGAAATCGGTCGGGATGTTGGCACCGAACGCCGGCGCCGGTTCGATGTCGGCCGCCGCGATTTCCAGCACCGCGCTGACCGAATCGACCAGCACCCCGAGCACCTGCTGCCCGCCGCCGATGTCAACTTCGACGATCACGATGCAAGTGCGCTTGGTCGCTTCGCTTGCCTGCCGTCCGAAGCGCACCGCCAGGTCCAGTATCGGCACCACCGCGCCGCGCAGGTTGATCACTCCGCGTATGCTGGCCGGCATCATCGGTACCGTGGTCAGGCCGCTGTATTCGATGATTTCCTTGATCGCCAGGATGCCGATGGCGAACATTTCACCGCCCAGCATGAAGGTCAGATATTGCGTGCGCTCCGCCGTCGCGCCACGCGCGCGCTGATGATTCGCCTGTGCCAACGCATTCATCGCCATCGCCCTCAGAAACGGGTGAATTCCGCTTCGTCCGGCGCATGGTCCGCCGCCAGCGCCAGATTGCCCGCTGCCTTCATGTGCTGCGGGCGCGTGCGTACCGCCAGCGCCGCCTTGCGCACCGGCGCCACGCTCGCCCCGCGCCCGGCCTCCAGCTTGAAGAAGCTCATCGACCGCTGCAGCTGTTCGGCCTGGCTACTCATTTCCTCCGCCGTCGCCGCCAGCTCTTCACTGGCCGACGCGTTCTGCTGCGTGGTCTGGTTCAGCTGCCCCACCGCCACATTGATCTGTCCGACCCCGGACGATTGCTCCTGCGACGCCGCCGCGATCTCCTGCACCAGGTCCGAGGTCTTGCGGATGTTCGGCACCAGCGTGCCCAGCATCTGTCCGGCGCGCTCGGCCATGTCCACGCTGCCGGCCGCCACTTCGCCGATTTCCTGCGCCGCCACCTGGCTGCGCTCGGCCAGCTTGCGCACCTCGGCGGCCACCACCGCAAAACCCTTGCCGTGCTCGCCGGCACGGGCCGCCTCGATCGCCGCATTCAGCGCCAGCAGGTTGGTCTGGTACGCAATGTCGTCGATGATGACGATCTTTTTCGCGATCTGCCGCATCGCCGCCACCGTCGCCGCCACCGCCTCGCCGCCCTCGGCCGCTTCCACCGCCGCCTTGCCAGCCATGCCGTCGGTGACCTTGGCGTTCTCGGTGTTCTGGGCGATCGAGGCCGTCATCTGCTCAATCGCCGCGCTGGTCTCTTCCACGCCGGCGGCCTGTTCGCTCGATGCCTGCGACAGCGACTGCGCGGTCGCGCTCACTTCTTCCGACGCGGACGACAAGGCTTGCGCGCCGCTGCTCACTTCCGCGACCACCTGCGACAGCCTGGCGATCATGTTCCCCATCGATTGCAGCAACTGGCCGGTCTCGTCCTTCGCCGTCGTTTCGATCTTCACCGTCAGGTCGCCCTGCGCCAGGCGATCGGCAGTGTTCACCGCGGTTTTCAATGGCTGGGTAATGCTGCGCACGATCACCCACGCAAAGACGATCGCCAGCGCAAAGGAAAGCGCACCGAGCAGCATCATGAAATTGCGCCCCTCGCCATAGCTTGCGCTTGCCGTCCTGCCGGACGCCGTCATCAGCTCGGATTGAAATTCGACCAGATCCTTGACGGCGTTTTGATACGCCCGCAACAGGGGGCGCAATTCGGACGCCAGATAGACTTCCGCCTCATCCCTCTTGTTGTCTTCGACAAGCCGGTTCAGCTTGTCTTGTCCGGTAATGTATCTGCTGCGCTCATCCACGATCTTTTGCAGCAACTCCTTGCCGCGCGGCTGCGCCACCGTCCGTTTCAGCTCATCCATGGCGTCGCTCACCTGCTTGCGCGCAAGCCGCATGCGTTCCATGTGCTGTTTCCGCTCGCTGCCGTCGTCGTCGAGCAGCATGTCGCGCATGACCAGGGCGATTTCATTGGTGGCGGCAGTAATGGCAGTGGCATTCTGTACTTTGGGCCACTTGTCATTGACCATATCGAGAACGGCATTGTTCATGCTTCCGAGCCGCAAGATGCCGACCGCGTTGATACAAAACATCAATACCACTATGGTCCCGAACCCAAGCCCAAGACGCGTCGCTATTTTCATGTTTCCAAACATTGGTGTCCCCTTCGATTGTTATGCATTTGCCGCTGCGGCGCCGGATTGCTGGATCAGCTTTAGGGCAAGATTAACTTCTGCACCGCACTGATCAGCAGGTCCGGCTTGAACGGCTTGACCAGCCATGCCTTTGCGCCGGCTTCCTGGCCCTCGCGTTTCTTGGCGTCCTGGGATTCCGTGGTGAGCATGAGGACCGGCGTGAACTTGTAGCTGGGAAGCTGCTTCACCGCCTTCAGGAAGCTGATGCCATCCATATTCGGCATGTTGACATCGCTGATGATGAGATGAATCCTTTGCCCAGTGAGCTTGGACAGCGCATCCTTGCCGTCGCAGCCTTCGAGCACGTCATAGCCGGCGGTCTTGAGCGCAATGGCGACGACTTGGCGAAAGGTGGCGGAGTCGTCCACTATTAAGATGGTTTTTGCCATGGTACCTCGGAATATGGGTTCTTAAAAAAAAGTCACTTCTTCGCTTGCCGGCATCTGGCGGGCGCCGTCGGAAGGCGCATGGCTGTGGCGCTCATCGTCCATCGTGTAGCGCACCGCCATCTGGTCCAGCCAACCGTCCGGCGTCGGCAATTGCCCGCCCGCGTTCACCGCTTCGGTCAGGCGCACGATATCGGTTTCGACCACCTCCAGGATCTGCCGGACCCTGTCCTGGAATTGCAGCGCGATGAGCAGGCTTTCCACGTCGCTGCGGATACTGTTGCCCTGGCTGCGCATGTGCTCGGCCGAGCGCGCCAGTTCGCGCACGTGATCGAGCACGTCTTCGACCACGCTGCCGGAGGCGGAAATGGCATCGCGGTCATGGTCGGCCGCGCGCGATGCCGCGTCGAGCGTGAGGCTCATGGCCGCAGCCACCTCGCCCATTCGCTGGGTAATGCGCGCGCCGATGTCGGCCGACAGTTGCGACAGCTTGCGCACTTCGGCGGCGATGACGGCAAAGCCGCGCCCGGCCTGCCCCGCACGCGCGGCTTCGATCGATGCGTTGATGGCCAGCAGATTGGTTTGCGCGGCGATCAGGCGGACCTCGTCGGCCAGCGCTTTCAGCTCGCCCGTGGCGAGCGACAGGCTGCGCACGTTGTCGAGCAGCTCGACCTTGCTGCCGACCACCTTTTCCAGGCACAAGATCACCGGTCCGAGTTCACGCTCGCACAAGGTCAGCAGGCTGAGCGTCGTTTCGCTGCCGGCGCTCTCCTGCCTTGGCTGGCCGGTGAACCCGGCCGCATCGAAGTGCTGCACCAGCGCCGAAAATCCGGTAAGTAATTGCGTGATGGCGCTGTCGGTCTGTTCCTTGACCGCTTGAACATGGCGCAGCCAGACCGGCAGCACGCCGTTCAACAGCGCGCCGGTGTCGTCCAATGTGTTCCGCGCCGACGCGCAAGCATCGCTGCGCCGGCTGGCGCTATCGATGCGGCGGCCTTGCCGCCAGGCCGACCAGCCCGCACAGGCGGCAACCCCAAGGACGGCGGCCGCTTCCAGTACTCCGGCATGCCGCCACAGCGGCAGCCCGGCCAGCGCCGCGGCGGCGGCGGCCGGCAGGTAGCGCCCTGCCAGGCGCCTGAAATCACCGGCTTCGGCGGGCCGATCGCTATCGACTGGGGAGATGTACATTGAATGTGTCCGGTAAGACGTGATTGCGCTCGGTGCGGCGCCTTTCCTTACAACCAGAACATGCCACGGGGCGTACTCACGCGAGACAGGCGCGCGGCAGCTTTGCGAGCAGGACGGCGATTCGGCAGGGGCGATTCAATGGCGTGATTCATGAACGGGACAATATCCTGCAGCTTCCTCAAGAAGTTCATGATGGTCGTTCGCACAACGACTTTCTATCGGGCAATCTTGATTTTCATGTAGGGCAGCAATGTGTATTGCATAGGAAAATCCCTACACGCCCATCCAATGAGCGGCTACACCTTGTCCGGCAGGCGCGGGCATGCCGCCGCGACCTGCGCTTCGATCCGTTCCAGCATGGGGCGCAGCCGGCCGACGATCTGTCCGGCATGACTGGCGTCCGGGCTCTCCTTGCATTGTTCGAGGGCGTGCCATACATCGCCAAACCCGATCGCGCCAACCGCGCGCGCACCGGACTTGTGACGATGGCCCAGGGCGGCGAGCCCCTGCATGTCCTGCCGGCTCAGGGCGCGCTCGGCCTCCTGCACCCCTTCGAGCGCGATCTCCAGAAAGCGATAGGCAAAGCGGGCGACCATCTCGGCGTCGTGGTTCAGGCTTTTTGCCAGCACACCGAGATCGATCACCGGCGGCGCGTCCGGCGTTGGCACAGGCGCGGGCGGCTCGGATACGGCCTGGGCGGGCGCCAGCGGCGCGGCGCGGCCGCCGAGCAGGGCGGCAAGCGTGCGATACAGCTTGTCCGGGGACACCGGCTTGGTGATGAATTCGTCCATGCCTGCCGCCAGGCAGCGCTCCCTGTCCTGGGCACTGGCGTTGGCCGTCATCGCCACCACCGGCAAGTGGGCCAGTGCCGGGTCGGCGCGTATCCGCCTGGTCGCTTCCAGTCCGTCCATCAGCGGCATTTGCACATCCATCAGCACGCAATCGACGGCGGTCCGGCCCAGCACAGCCAGCGCTTCGACCCCATTGGCGGCAATCGCTACGCGGGCGCCGGCGACCTTCAGGTACTCGGCCGCCACCTGCTGGTTGAACACATTGTCCTCGACCAGCAGAACGGACGCGCCCGCCAATGCCGGCGCGTCGGCCCGCTGCCGCGCCGCGCCGTCGGCGCTGCGCCGCGGCGCCGGCGCCAGGTCCTTTTCCATCCGCACCACAAACCAGAAACGGCTGCCCTGCCCCCTGCGGCTGTCGACCCCGACCTCGCCGCCCATCTGTTCGACCAGGCGCTTGCTGATCGCCAGCCCCAGCCCGGTGCCGCCATACTCGCGCGTGGTCGAGGTATCGGCTTGATGAAACGGCTGGAACAGGCCGGCGATTTCCGCCTCGCTCATGCCAATGCCGCTATCGATCACTTCGAAGCGCATCCGGCATGCCGCCGCATCTTCCTCGACCAGGCTGGCGCGCACGCTCACCGCCCCGTTCGCGGTGAACTTGACGGCGTTGCCGACCAGGTTGAGCAGCACCTGCGACAGGCGCAGCGCATCGCCGCGCAAGCGGTGCGGGGCGCCCTCGTCGAGCCCGCAGCTCAGCGCCACCCCCTTGGCGGCGGCTTTCCCCATCAGCTGGGCGATCACATCGCCCAGCACCGTGTCGAGATCGAACACGGCCGCCTCCAGCGTCAGCATGCCGGCCTCGATCTTGGAAAAATCCAGGATATCGTTGATCAGGCCCAGCAGGTGTTCGCCGGAGATCAGGATCTTGACCAGGTAATCGCGCTGGCGCGCATCGAGTTCGGTCCTGAGCGCCAGGTGGGCCATGCCGATCACACTGTTCATCGGCGTGCGTATCTCATGGCTCATGTTGGCCAGAAAATCGCTCTTGGCGCGGCTGGCCGATTCGGCGGCGTCCTTCGCCTGCAGCATCGCGCGCATGGCCGCTTTCTGGGCCGAGATGTCGACCGTGGTGGCGATCACGCCGCGCACGCTGCCATCGGCGGCCAGCAGCGCAGCCTTGCTCACCAGGTGATCGGCCGCCCGCCCATCCGGGAAATCCGATTCGTAGGTTTGGGTGACACCGCTTTCGATCACGCGGCGCTCGGATTCCAGATGAATGCTGTCAGCCTTGAGATCGAACAGTTGCGCCACCGTCTTGCCGATCACGTCGTGCGCATCGAGTCCATAGAAATTGCGAAACGCCGTGTTGACGCGCTGGAAGCGGCCGCCCGTATCCTTGAGCGAAATCGGGATCGGAATGGCATCGAACAAGGCGTCGACGAAGTGCAGGCTTTCGCGGATTTTCTCGGCCATGCGGTGATCGTCGATACGCCGCTGTTCCTGCGCTTTCACCAGGCGCGGCAACAGCGCCGAGAGCCCCTCGACATCGTCTTCCGACAGATTCGGTGGCGCCTCCTCGTCGCCGGGCAGGAGATCGACGACCGCCGCGCGCACCGACTGCAGCACCCGGTTGCGGGTGAGCAGGTCGGCACGCATGCGCTCGTTGGCCAGGCCGAGTTCGGCCGAACTGAGTTCGAGGCTGCGCGCCCGCAGGCTGAGATCGCGGTCGAACTGGTCGTAGGTGCCGTCCACGCGTGCGACGAACTGCTGTAGTCCGCCCAGGAAGGATGCCATTTCCGGCGCGATGCCGGGCTGTCGCGCCAGCGCCGGCACGGCCTCGAACAGGCGCTGCAGCGCCTCCTCCGAATCGATGCCGCACAAGCGCCGCAGTTGCTGCGAAAGCATGCGGTGCACGGTCAGGTTTCCCTCATCCAGGTGATGGTCATCGTTTGATTTTTCAGACTGCATCGGCCGGACCGGGACCCGGCGATCTCACCGTTGGAATAGAAGCCGGCCACCGTGGTGTTGCTGCCCAGCGCGCCGGCCACGGCTTCGACTTCTTCGTCGATGCGGTCGCCCATGACCAGCTTGCGTCCTACGCAGCTCACCAGGAGCGCGAGGGCGTTGCCGCCATCGGCGCCGCCCATTTCCCGCAGCGCCTCCCGGACCGCCGTCTCCGCCCCGTCGATCAGTTTATCGATACTTGAATGCATCAGCTTCAGGTAGCCGTCGGGATCGATGTCGCCGGCCAGCGTCAACGAGCCCTCCTCTTCATCCATGCCGATAATGGTGCGGAAGGTGCCGCTCGCCTCCTGATCCCGGCTCAGCATCTCGAACGGGAACAGCAGTCCGGAGCCGGGCAGACCCTCGGCATAGTCGCCGAGGTAGGATTTATAGACGTCCAGTGCGCGCCTGCCGTCGAGTTCGTGCAAGACGTTGTTGGCGCAGCGCGTGACTTTGCGCGCCGGGCCGAACGCTTGCCAGCCGGCAAAGCTGCCGTAGGCGAGCCGGATGTTGTTTCCATACAATCCAACGGCGACGATCTGGTCGGCCGCGGCGCCTTGCGGGCCGAGCGTCCAGGTTTTGCGGAACGCGCCGCCGTCGGCCGCCAGCCCGCCCGAAATCGTGATGCCCTCTGGCAGCCCCGACTGCAAACCGGCCACCAGGGCGCTGCCGTTGACGGCCACGCCCGTGCCGAGCAGCAGAACCGCGCTCAGCGCGTGCGGCTCCAGCAGCGCGGCGAGCCGTCCGCCGGCCTGGAACGAATCGTCCATGCCGGCAATGGGGGTCGATGCGATGGCCAGCGGCGTGGCGCTGAAGCAGACCCCGGTCACGACGCAGGTATCGTCATACACGCGGTCGACGGCAATTTCGCCGGCGGTGGAACAGCCCGCGACCAGCGCTTGCGGCGCCCGCCGGCGCAGCGTGTCGGCCAACCTGGGCGATTCGAAAAAGGCAAGCGCGCCGAACACCAGGACCAGGTCCGGTTCCAGCGCAAACAACGCGTCCAGCGCGACATCGAAGTCGGAATCGATCTGAAGAATGGCCTGGCTGGTTTTCATGTGGCTCCCTGAGGTTCCGTTCCTGATACCCTCGTACACGATACCAGATATTGAGCAAATGAAATATAAGGAAAGTTTGGTCAATATGTAAGGAAGCCCCTACGGCAACTAGTCGGCCAGCCCGCGCTCCAGGCCGTAACGCATCAGGTCGGCAATGCTGTTGAAATTCATTTTCTGCATCAGGCGCGCCTTGTGCGTGCTGACGGTCCTGTTGCTGATGCCAAGCTCGCCGGCAATCTCGTTGATGCTGGTGCCGCGCGCCAGCAGGCTCAGAATGTGAAATTCGCGCCTGGACAGTTGTTCGTGCGCCAGCGGCGCGTCCGGTTCGTCCGTACCGAACACCATCTGGTCCACCAGCAGCGGATCGATGAAGCGCTGTCCGCCCATGATCTTACGGATCGCCGTCATCAGCACTTCCGGTTCATTGTCCTTGGTCAGATAGCCGCTGGCCCCCGCCTTGAATGCCCCGCGCGCAACCCGCAGCTCGTTGCGCATGCTGAGCACCAGCACAGGCAATGCCGCATCCTGCAAACGGATCCGGGTGATGAGATCGATGCCGCTGATGCCGGGCATGTTCAGGTCCAGCAAGACCAGGTCGAAGCAAGCGCAGCGCAGCAAGTCGATCACTTGCGTGCCGTTGGTCGCTTCCCCGCCCACCTCGACGTCATCGACCAGCGCCAGCAGCTGTTTCAGCCCGCTGCGCACAATCGCATGATCGTCGGCTATCAAGATTCGAATCATTGCCTGCTCCGACACCGCGCCATAGCCCCCATCATGCGCGGTACCGGGACAACTTTCCATAGGGCAATCTTGATTCTTGACTAAGGCAAGCGGAAGGATTTCATAGGAAAATCCTCACAACAGCGTCCTGTCCGCAAGCGGAATCCGAACCGTCAGCGTGGTGCCCCGCTCGGGCGCACTGGTGATGCGCAACTCGCCGCCGAGCAGCAACACCCGCTCGCGCATGCCAACCAGGCCCAGCGATTTCTTTCTGGTGCGCTGCGGATCAAACCCGCAGCCGTTGTCACGCAGCTCCAGCCAATACGCCCCCTCCTCGCGCTGCAAGACGACCTCGACCCGGCTCGCCTGGGCATGGCGCGCAACGTTGGTCAGCGATTCCTGCACCACACGAAACACCACCATCGCGCCGTCATCGGCGAGCGCGATCGCCTCTTCCGCCACACGCAGCTCGCACGCAATGCCGGTATGCATGACAAACTGGTCCACCAGCCACTCCAGCGCGGACGGCACCCCCATGTCCAGCGCCGCCGGACGCAGCGTGGAAGCGACGTTGCGCACCACCTGAATATTCCGGTCCACCAGTTCGGTCATGCTCCTGGCATGGTCCATCAGGGCCGGATTGTTTTCGCCGAAGCGCACCCGCAGCAAGGACACGCTCATGCGCAAGGCGGTGAGGGTCTGCCCCAGCTCGTCGTGCAATTCGCGGGCAATATGCTTGCGCTCGTCCTCGCGCGACTGGTCGCGGCGGGCCGCCAGCGCACGCAGTTGCATGCGCGATTCCTCAAGGCGGGCTTTGGCTTCCTTGAGCGCGGTAATGTTGCGCCAGATCGTCAGCACTCCCCGCACCCGCTTTTCCATGTCGTATTCGGGGACCAGATGGGAAATGTAGTGCGCCGGGCGGCCGGACCGGTCAGGCCAGGTCTGGGTGCTTTCGATGGCGGTTTCGGTGTCCATGACCTGCCGCAGCATGGCCACATAGCGCTCAGCCGATATGTCGCTCTGCCACCTGCCCTCGGGCAGATGCGGCAACTGGCAATCTGCCGTAAATCCGGTCGCCTTCTCGCAGGCCGGGTTGACGTAGACGCGCCGGCATGCGCGGTCGTAACGCACGATCATGTCCGGCGAATTTTCCGCCAGGGTGCGGAACTTCCATTCGTTCTCGCGTAACGCCGTCTCCGCCGCCTGGCGCTCGGCAATGTCGCGCGCCAGCGTCAGGCAATAGGCGCTCCCCTTGTATTCGAAATAATTGCAGCTGAGCTCCACCGGAAACCTGCGTCCATCCTTGGCGCGATGATTCGATGCGTCTATGCACGCCCCTTGCGCGCGCACGCGCTGCCAGCGCGCGGCCCACACCTCGTCCGGCCTGTCGGATTCGAGGTCGGCGACGTGCATGGTGAGCAGTTCCTGCCGGCTGTATCCGGAGGCGCGGCAGCATTCATCGTTCACGTACACGAGCTGGCCACGTTCGCCGATCAGGTAAGCCGCTTCACGCACTTTGTCCAACGCAAATGTTTTCAGCGCCAGGCGTTCCTCGATCAGCTTGCGTTCCTCGATTTCCTCGCGCAAGCGCCGGTTGCTTTCGCTCAGCTCGAAAGTTCGCTCGACCACTCGCTGCTCCAGGCCGGTGAGGTGCATCTGCAACTGAATGTTTTTCGCTTCCAGCTCTTTTTGAAGCATGCGAAAGCGCAATTGCATGTTGACCCGCGCGATCACCTCGTCGATCTGCAAGGGTTTGGTGACGTAGTCGACCGCGCCCGCGTCGAAGCCGGCGATCTTGTGCTCGGTGCTGGTCAAGGCGGTCATGAAGATGACCGGGATATCGCGGGTACCGGCAAAGGCCTGCAAGCGCCGGCAAACCTCGAAGCCATTTATCCCCGGCAAGAGCACGTCGAGCAGAATCAGATCCGGCTGGGCGAGGACGGCCCGGTCCAGTCCCTCTTCGCCATCCTGCGCAACCAGCACCCGAAAACCGTAGCGCGACAGGCCCGCCTCGATCACGCCGAGATTGGCGGGCGTATCGTCGACGATCAGAATCGTGCCGATGGCGGGCCCGGAGCTCATTGCCGATTGCTCCACCTTAATCGATCACGCCATGCTCGATGCCGTAACGCACCAGATCGGCGTTGCTCTGGAAATTCATCTTTTGCATCAGGCGCGCCTTGTGCGTGCTGACGGTCTTGTTGCTGATGGCAAGCTCCTCGGCGATGTCATTGACGCTCATGCCGCGCGCCAGCAGGCTCAGAATGTGAAACTCGCGGTTGGACAGCCGCTCCTGCGCCGCGGACGCGTCCGGCTTGTCCGTGTCGAACACCATCTGGTCGACCAGCAGCGGATCGATGAAACGCTGTCCGGCGGCTGTCTTGCGGATCGCCATCATCAGCACTTCCGGTTCATTGTCCTTGGTCAGGTAACCGGTGGCGCCCGCCTTGAATGCCCGTCGCACAACCTGCACCTCGTTGCGCATGCTCAGCACCAGGACCGGCAGTTTGGCATCGTGCAAACGGATCCGGGTGATGAGATCGATGCCGCTGATGCCAGGCATGTTCATATCCAGCAAGACCAGGTCGAAGCAGTTGGTGCGCAGTAATTCGATCACTTGCGTGCCGCTGGTCGCTTCAGCGCTCACCTGGACATCATCGACCAGCGCCAGCAGCTGTTTCAGCCCGCCGCGTACAATCGCATGATCGTCGGCTATCAGAATTTGAATCATTTGTTTCCTAACGGTTGAGTCGGCCCGACAATCTCACTGTGCTCCAGGCAGCGCTTTGCAAGCATCAGAATGGCCTTGGATTGGTAAGCTTTGGCCAGCACCTGCAATTGATCGGCAAACGGCCGGTAGCGGTCATCGAGCTCTTCCAGCTGTTCGGCCCAGCGCAAGAGCTCCTGCATGTTGCCCAGGCGCGCCAACGCATACAAGGCGTCGATCTGTTCCTTCGGTGGCAACACCAGCGTTGCGCGCTCCGTCTCGTCCGGCATCGGCCGGGCGGACGGTTCGTAAATCAGCGGCAGCTGCAACAGCCTGGCGATGTGCGACACCAGCCGGTCATGGTCAAGCGGCTTCGGCAAAAAGGCATTCACGTCGGCAGCCAGGCAGCGCTCCTCGTCCTGGCTCAAGGCGCTGGCGGACACCGCAATGATCGGCACCTCGGCCAGGCCCGGCAGCGCGCGCAGGCGCCGCGTCGCCTCCACGCCGTCCATCCGCGGCATGACGATGTCCATCAGGATCAGATCGGGCCGCACCGCTTGCGCCCGTTCGACCGCATCGCCGCCATCCGGGGATTCGGCCAGATGAAAGCCGAGCCGTCCCAGCATGGCCACGGCGACCGTCCGGTTCTCGGCCACGTCATCGACCACCAGGATGGTCTTGCGCGGCCCCGCGTAACCGATGACGACCTGTTCGAACGGCGCGGCCTGCATTCCCGCCGCGGCCACCGGCAACTCCAGTTCAAACCAGAAGGTACTGCCCTTGCCTGGCGCGCTGGCGACATGGATGTCCCCGCCCATCAGGCGGACAAACTGGCGCGTGATTGCCAGGCCCAGCCCGGTGCCGCCGACGCGGCGCTGCGCCTCCCCGGTCTGTTCGAACGGTTCGAAGATCGATTCCAGCTGCGCTTGCCCGATGCCGATGCCGGTATCCTCGACCTCGAAACGGAACCGGTCGGGCGGCGTAAAGCGCGCGCGCATCGTCACGTGACCGTGATCGGTGAACTTGACGGCGTTCGCCAACAGGTTGAGCAACACCTGACGCAGCCTGCGGTCATCGGCGCGCACCATCCCGGGCAGATCCGGATCAATGTCGCAGATGAAATCCAGCTGTTTCTGCTCGGCCTTCACCCTGACTATCTCGACAACGGTCTGCAAGCAGCGCGTCAACGGCACATCGGAGACATACAGTTCCAGCTTGCCGGCTTCGATCTTCGCCATGTCCAGAATGTCATTGATCAGCGTAAGCAGGTGGTCGCCGCTTTGCTGGATCACGTACACGCCCGCGCGCTGCTGTTCATCCAGATTCTTGTCGCGTCGCAATATCTGGGCATGCCCGAGAATACCGTTGAGCGGCGTGCGCAGCTCGTGGCTCATCTGTGCCAGGAACTCGCTGCGTACACGCGCCAGCCGCTGCGCCTCGGCCAGTTCGGCTTCGCGCGCGGTTTCCGCCGCCTTGCGTTCACTGATGTCGTGTGCAAAGCCCACGGTTCCCAATACCGAACCATCTTCGTCCAGCACCGGCGCCTTGAACGTTTCCGTCCACACCGCCGCCCCGTCGGCCATACTTTGCCGTTCTTCCACCGTCTTGCGGCGACGCGAGGTCATGACCGCGAGGTCGTCGGCACGGAACGCGTCGGCCAGCGCCTGCGGCCGCACATCCAGCTCGGACTTGCCGATCAGATCGTCAGCGCTCAGGCCACAGGTATCGGCCGCGGCCTGGTTGACGGCGAGGTAGCGGCTGCTGGTGTCCTTCAGCCAGACCCGCCAGGGCAAGGTATCGATCAGGGTGCGCAGGTAGCGCGTCTGCTGGCGCAACTGCGCTGTGCGCGCGTGCACCCGCTGCTCCAGGCTGGCATTGAGATTGCGGATGATCGCATGCGTGCGGCGCTGCCGCAGCAGGAAAAACGCCGTGAGCGCCAGCAGGGCGATGCTGCCGGCCAGCACGGTCCAGAGCCAGCGCTGCTGCAGTTCGCGCTGGCGCAACTCGGCCATCTGCTGTTCGTTGCGGCGCGTCAGCTCGGCGATCTGGCGCTTCTTGCTTTCGGTCTCGAAGCGCTGCGCCAGTTCGACCACCCGGACGTTGGCGCGCTTGCGCGCGGCACTGGCGGTCAGCGTGGCCGCTTCGACCGACAGGTCATAAGCCCGGCGGTAGTCGCCCTGCGCCGCGACGATGGCCGCCGTCCGTTGCGCGCTTTCGCTCTGGTAGGACGGCAGGCCGATCTGCCTGGCCAGGCCATAGGCGCGTTCGGCATCGGCCAGGGCGGCCGCCTGGTTGCCGAGCGCCACGTACACCGCGCTGCGCGTGTTCAGCGTGTACCACAGGCCGATGGCATTGACATGCTTTTCATAGAGCGCCACGACTTCGTTGAGAAGCGGCAAGGCGTCGGCGTGGCGGCCTTGACTGCGAAACAGTTCGGCCAGCGCGTAGAGCGCGTGACTGATGCCCAAGGGTGCGCCAACCGCGCGGAACAGGCCGATGGCTTTCCGGATCGAGGCTTCCGCCTTTTCCGGTTCGCCCAGGGTGCCGTCGATATTGCCGATACCGTTGAGGGCGTAGGCTTCCAGGATTTTCGAGCCGGCCGCGCGCGCCTGTTCGCGCATCTGCTGGTAATGCACGCGACCTTCCTTGAAGCGCTCATTCAGGACCATCGATACGCCCAGTCCCTGATGGGCGTAGGTGAGCGCGAGCGGATCCTTGGTGGCGTTGGCGATCTCCAGGGTCTGCATCGTCATGGTGATGGACTCCTCCAACTGCCCCATGCGGTGATACATCATGGCCGTGCGCAACAATGCCTCGCTGAGCAAATCCGGCCGGTCGACGCCTTCCAGCACGGCCACGCTATGGGTGGTCGCGGCGGAAAGCAGGTCGATCCGCCCCTGGTTGACGGCGTTTAAGGCGATGTTGAGTTCGGCTTCAGCCTGGCCCACCCGGTCGCCATGCCTGCTGGCCAGCTCCAGCGCTGCCTGGGCGTGCTTGCCCGCCGGCTCGCTCTGTGCCAGGTAGATTTCGGCGCGGGCCAGCACATTCCATACTTTTGCCCGGTCGGCGGGAACGGCATCGGCAGGCAGGGTTGCCTGCAAATGCAGGGCCTCCGCATGCGCACGCGGCGCATTATTTTCCGCAAGCATACGCACCGCGTCCGCCGCGGCGCGCCAGGCCTGCAGCGCACCGCCTGCAGGCGCCGCGGACGACACGCACATGCCGCCAAGCAGCAGCAACAGGCCGAACACGAGCGGGACAGATTTCTGCAGGTAATGACTGATCTCGATTATCCCTCCAGCACGGGAACCGGATCGTCTCATCATGGTCTCCTTGGGCATGGGAATGCCTGACCTCAAAAGCGTATCGTCGCCGTCAGGCTTACCTGGCGGTCATTGATCCACGCACTCTGAGGGCGCGTTTCCACGCCATGATAGGCAGTGCGCACCGTGCGCAGCAGGTTGGTCCCCTCCAGCGCGAGCGTAATATGCGTGTCGAGCCGGTAGGCGAGCGAGGCGTCAAGCCAGCTGTAGCCCTTGGCGTACACCGGCAGCGCGCCGACGCCCGCGATACTGGTGATGCCGGTCAAAAACCTGTCGCGCCAGTTGCAGGCGATGCGTGCCGAGATGCCGCCCCGCTCATACAGGCCCACCAGGTTGGCGCTGTGCCTGGACAGGTTTTGCAGCGGCAGCGTGCCGCCCGCCGCGCCGCCGGGCATCTCACTGTCGACGAAGGTGTAATTGACCAGCATGCCCAGTCCGCGCATCGACTGCGGCAAGAAGTCGAAAAACTGCTGGTAGCCGAGTTCGACGCCCTTGACCCGCGCACTGGTGCTGTTGCGCGGCCGGCTGATCAGGTAGGTCGCGCCGTCATACGTTTCCGGAGTCTTCACCGAAGTCACGAAGCCATCCACGCTTTTCAGGAACCCGGTGGCGTAGATTGAAGTCGTGCGGCTGAAGTAGTTTTCCACCGACACATCCAGGTTATTCGAGCGCACCGGTTTCAGATCCGCGTTGCCGGCATTGCCCGCGTTCAAGGTGGGATCGATGGAATTGCGCACCAGCGTCAGCGAGGGGGACAACTGGTCGAAATTGGGGCGGGTGATCGTTTTGGAGGCGGCTGCGCGCGCATACAGTCCCTCCCGCAACTGGTAGCGCAGGTTCACGCTCGGCAGATAATCGGTGTAGCTGCTGTCGATGGCGATCGGCGCGAGGGCGCCGGTGGCGGGCACCGATTGCGCCCCCGACACCTGTTCGCGGGTACGCACCACGCGCACCCCGGCATTGCCGTCCAGCGCCAGCCCGGTCCCCTTGAATCTGACCATCAGATAGCCTGCCTGGGTGTACTCGCGGATGTCCCATATGCCCAGCGCATCGGCCGCCGCGGGAATCGGTGCCGTGATGCCGAAGGCGCTGCGCAGCGCGAGCGCATCGCGGGCCATCGAAAGATTGCCAACCATGAAATTGCCGATGCTCGATGCGCCCTCCCCCGGAAAGAAATCGCCGTAGGGATTCGGCATGACCGCCCCTGCCCTGTCGGCTGCGGAAAGGCCCGTCAGCGGGGCATCGGCCTGAATCAGGCCAGGCGCATTGCTGGCGCTGCGCCTGGCAAAACGTCCCCCTGCCGACAAGGTGTCGATAAAGCCGCCCGGCAAGCGGTACTCGCCGTCCAGCCGCGCTGTCGTCAGCCTGCCGTTAAACGGGCGCGTGCGATACGCCATGCCCGCGTACTGGAAATTGGCCGGATTGAGCAGGTCGGTGCCGGACACACTGGTTGCCGGCACGCGGCTCGACAGGTCTTGGGTGAAATTGGCCGCAGTGCCGGCGAAAGATGGTCCGGAAAAAAACAGATTGTTGAAGCTGGAGGTATGGCTGACGTCCGCCTCGAGTGTCAGGGCGGTGCCGCTCCAGCGTCCGCCTGCCGCCACCTGCCGGGTACGGTCGACCGTATCGCGCGCAAAGTCGAGAATGGACACCGGCGCGTTGGTCCAGGTAATGCTTTTGAGATCATTGGTGTCCGGGAACAGCGTCGGACTGCCCGCCGCAAAAGTCGGCGAGGCTGTGATGTTGACCTGATAGGAGTCCTGTAAGGTCTTGAATTGGGCGTAATTGCCTTCGACATAGAGTGTGAGCGCTTTCCCCGGACGCCACTGCAGCATGAACGAGCCGGCTTCGCGCTCGCGCTCGCCGACGCTGGTGGACTCGGAGGTGCCGTTGGGCACCACCACCACCCGGTCCCCGGTCAGGTCGGTCCGGGTGAGGCGGTTGCCGGCGCTCTTTTGATCTTCGCGCCAGGCTCGTTTCTGGTGCGACAGATTCAACAGGACGCCGAATTCGCCAAGACCGGCCGTGTTCCAGCGGTCGCTTGCCAGCACGGAGAACTGCGGTCGGCTCTCGTGCACCAGGTCACCATGGACCATGCGCGCAGATCCGACCACTTCCCGGCCGCTGAAATCGAAAGGGCGATGCGTGCGCAAGTCAATGGTGCCGCCGACACCACCCTCGATCTGATCGGCGGAAGAGGTTTTGTAGACCTCGATGCTCGAAATCATCTCCGCTGGGATATCCGCGAAGTCGAGATTGCGTCCGATGCCGGCGGTGAACACTTCCCGGCCGTTGAGCAGTGTTTCCATCTGCGTCAGGCCGCGGATGGCGACGCCGGTCCCTTCGCCGCGGTCGCGCGCGATCTGCACCCCGGTGATGCGCTGCAGTGCGTCGGTGACACTCACATCGGGCAGTTTGGCGATGTCTTCGGCGACCTGTACATCGACGATTTCAATCTTGTCACGTTTGACAGCCTGCGCCGACATCAGGCTGGCGCGCTTGCCCACGACGACAACCGTTGGCGCTGGCGCTTTGCCGCCAGAGGCCGGGGGGGCCTCCTCGGCGCCTGCATCCTGTCCCAGCATGGCTGCAGTGACTGCAGCGACGATGAACCGCTTATTAGAGTTTGGGCCGCAATTCATAGTGGACTTACACAAAAGACATCGAACGGAAGAGTTATAGCTTGTGAATCTTACTACAAGTCATCTACCCTTAGTCGGTTTCAAGCCGGGGCACCATGGATAAACAGCATGCAAAAAAATGATTGGTCGCCTTGGCGATTTTTGTAATTGCAGGGCCTGTAAAGATTCTGCAGTATGGGTCGTCGGATTTCATCCCCGATGTCCATCGCCTCATTCGCCGGCGATGCGACCAACAGCGACTTAGCCGGGCGCCCCAGTCCGCGTCACCCAAGGAGGTGCTTTATTCAATAAACCGTGCAGCTTCTGTCATTAACCACATCACAGAACGTAAGGAGACACTTCATGAAAACAATACCTATTCTGAGCGCACTCGTGCTCTCGCTGGCCTTGGCAGGCTGCGGCGGAAGCGGCTCGACCGGCACTGCCGCCAGCACCGCGCCAACCGCCACCGGCCTGGCGTCGAACGTCTCGGCCGCGAAACCCGGCGCCA
>CAMLIL010000035.1 GCA_946480015.1 uncultured Oxalobacteraceae bacterium
GGTCCATCAGGTTGTCGACCATCAGCCGGTAGTCGCACGCGATGTGAAACAGGCCCCCGCCATAGGCCCACTCCGGGCTGCCGGCCCATTCGAGCGTATGGATAGTGGCGCTATCGGCCAGGGCCGGGTCGCCCGGCCACACCCAGATGAAGCCATAGCGCTCCTCGACCGCATAGCTGCGGATGCAGGGAAAGCCGCGCACCCGCTGGCCCGGCATGGCCACCGGCTTGCCGTCGCAGCCCATCTGCAGGCCGTGATAGCCGCACACCAGCTGGCCGTCGCGCACGAAGCCGAGCGACAGCGGCGCGCCGCGGTGGGGACAGAAGTCTTCGACGGCGGCCACCTTGCCCTGCTCGCCACGGTAAAACACGATGCGCTCGCCGCAGATCTGGCGGCCAAGCGGTTTGTCGACGATCTCGTCTGGGGTGCACGCTACATACCAGGCATTTTTGGGGAACATGGCCATCTCCACTTGTATATGATGAATAACATTCAGTACGCTGAATGCGACTCAAGTATGGACCGGTTCTTTGCAAAAGTAAACACCTTCGCAACGCGGCGGCCGGGGTGCGTGCTACCATGTCGCCCACTGACCATGGACCACACATCCGACACCCCGGCCCCCGCCCCCGGCAGCGAGCTGACCGACCTGTACGAACATCCCGGACACCTGCTGCGGCGCGCCCAGCAAATCTCGGTATCGCTGTTCCATGACGAATTTGGTTCCGCCCTCACCCCGGTGCAATATGCCGCCCTGCGCGCCCTGTCCAGCCATCCCGGCATCGATCAGGTCACCCTGGCCGGCATCGTGGCGCTCGACACCTCGACCACCGCCACCGTGTGCGTCCGGCTCGATGAAAAAGGTCTGATCGAGCGCCGCGTCATTCCGCACAACCGGCGCCAGCGTGCCCTGTACGTGACGGCGGCCGGCCTGGCCCTGCTGGCCGAGCTGATTCCGCCGTCGCAGCGCCTGCGCCAGCGCCTGCTCGCTCCCCTCAGCGCCGAGGAACAGGCGCAGTTCATGCACCTGCTGGCCAAACTCGTCACCGCCAACAATGAGGAAAGCCGCGCGCCGCTGGCGGCGCCGGGGTCGTCACCGCTGGAATGAGTCAACCCTGCCACGCTTAACAGAAGGAGTAGCCTATGGCCCGACGCTTTGTCGACCTCTCGATTTACCTTGAAAACGATGTTCTGTCGGACCCGCCAACGCTGGCGCCAAAAATTGAATACCAGACCCACAAGGAGACGGTGCGCGAATTCATGCACCTGCTGCCAGGGACCAAGCCGGAAGACTTCCCCGATGGCGAAGCGGCGGCCGCCGAATGGGTGCGCCTGACCACGCACAGCGGCACCCATCTGGACGCGCCCTACCACTTTCACTCGACCATGAACGGCAAGCTGGGCGAGCCGGAAAAATCGATCACCATCGATGAAGTGCCGCTCGAATGGTGCTTCCAGGCCGGCGTCAAGCTGGACTTCCGCCATCTGCCCGATGTCCATGTGGTCAGTGCCGCCGAAGTCGAAGCCGAGCTGGCGCGCATCGGCCATGTGCTGCAGCCGCTCGACATCGTCGTCGTCAACACCCGCGCCGGATCACGCTACGGTAACAACGACTACATCAACGCCGGCTGCGGCATGGGCTACGAGGCGACCATGTACCTGCTCGAACGCGGCGTGCGCCTGACCGGCACCGACGCCTGGAGCTGGGATGCGCCATTCTCGTACACGGCCAAGCGCCTGCAGGAAACCGGCGACATCTCGCTGATCTGGGAAGGCCACAAGGCCGGACGCGACATCGGCTACTGCCACCTCGAAAAGCTGCACAATCTCGAAGCGCTGCCGGGGCACGGCTTTACCATCTCGTGTTTCCCGCACAAGATCCGCGGCGCCTCGGCCGGCTGGACGCGCGCCGTGGCGATCTTCGAGGACGACTAAATCCAGGGTTCGCTTATTGAACCTGATAAAAGCGCAGCACCGCGGCGTCCGGCTGGCGTTCGGCCACGCCGATGAATACGGCGCGGTTGAGCCATTCATACTTGCTGCCGGCCGGCGCCTCGAACTGGGCCGTGGTGCGGAAGTAGTACTCGCTCGCCGGCACCGGCTCGCCCTTGGCGATACGCTCCATGACGGCGGGCGGCGCGTGGCGCATGCCGCGGTTCTCCACCATGATCAGGGTGCCGTCGTCGGTCTTGAGGGTGTACTTGGCCTGCACGTCGATGACGCCGTCGGGGCGGACGAACTGCCAGTCCGCGCCTCCCGGCACCACCGTGCCTTTGATGCCGGGGCCGGCGAAGCTGCCGCCGGCGATGGGGATCACGCGGCGCAGGCCGTAGGCGCTCTGGCCGATGACCAGGGGCTTGTCCACCTTCACCCGCGCTTCGAAGACGAAGTCGGTGCGCAGCGCTGGCGGGGCAGGCGGTTCGGCGGCCTGCACAGCCAGGCAGGCGCAAGACAGAATCAGTGCTAACTGCGGTTTCATGGATGCTCTCCCAAGGCGAGCCCGAATTATGGGCCATCCTGATCGCGCGGATCAAGCGGCGCTTAAAACGCCCCCACATAGTTTTCCGCCAGCGCGGTAGCCAGCGCGCGCGAGGACACCACATTGTCCAGTTCCGCGCGCTGCACTTCGCGCTGGAAGGAGCTGGCGTCGTCGAAGGTATGCAGCATGCTGGTCATCCACCACGAAAAGTATTCGGCGCGCCAGATACGCTTGAGCGCGTCGCCGGTGTAACTGTCCAGACGCTCGCTGCGGCCCTGTCCGTAGAACTGTTCCAGCCCCTGCGCCAGCAGGCGCACGTCCGACACGGCCAGGTTCATGCCCTTGGCGCCGGTCGGTGGCACGATATGGGCGGCGTCTCCGGCCAGGAACAGGCGGCCCGACTGCATCGGCGTGGACACGAAGCTGCGCATGCCGATGATATTCTTCTGGAAGATCCTGCCTTCCTGGAGGCGCCAGCCATCGGCGTTCTCGAGGCGCGCATGCAGCTCGGCCCAGATGCGGTCGTCCGTCCAGTTGTCGACGGAGTCTTTCGGATCGCACTGGAAGTACAGCCGCTGCACCGCCGGCGAACGCGTGCTCACCAGGGCGAAGCCGCGCTCATGGCGCGCGTAGATCAGTTCGGGCGACGACGGCGCCGACTCGACCAGGATGCCGAACCAGCCGAAGGGATAGATGCGCTGATGGTCATTGCGCCCCTGCTGCGGCATGGCCGGGCGCGAGACCCCATGAAAGCCGTCGCAGCCGATCACGAAGTCGGCATCGACGCGGCAGGCTTCGCCCTTGTGGCTGAAGCTCACGTACGGGGCGCTGGTCCGGGTATCGTGCGCAGCCACATCGCTCACGTTGAACAGAAGCTGGCCGCCGGCGGCCTCGCGCGCCGCCACCAGATCCTTGATCACCTCATGCTGGGCATAGACGGTGATCGATTTGCCGGTCAATTCCTGCAGGTCGATACGGTGGCGGCGTCCGCCGAAGGCCAGTTCGAAGCCGTGATGCAGCGCGCCCTCGGCACGCATGCGTTCACCCACCCCCGCCTGATCGAGGATATCCATGGTGCCTTGCTCGAGCACGCCGGCGCGGATGGTCGACTCGACCTCGGCCTGGCTGCGCGACTCGAGCACCACCGACTCGATGCCGTTCAGGTGCAGCAGGTGCGACAGCAGCAGCCCGGCCGGGCCGGCGCCAATGATGGCAACTTGGGTACGCATGACAGTCTCCCGGATAATTTATGAGAGCAATGGTAGACAAGCCGGGCCTGGAATAGAATGGATGAAGTCATCCAATTCTTGTACTTTTTTGACATGCCGCAGCCAGCCAACCCGGTTCCAGCCGAGATCCCGAAGTTCGCCCTCTATGGTGAAAGCACGCCCGTAGCGAACGCCGAATTCGTCCATGTGGAGCTGATCGAAACGCGCAGCCGGCTGCACGACTGGCACATCGCGCGGCATACCCACCCCGGGCTGTTTCAGGTACTTTTTCTGCTTGGCGGCAGTGTGCGCGCGGTGATCCAGGACGCGCTGTGGGAATGCCAGGGGCCGGTCGCCATCACCGTGCATCCCACGGTGGTGCATGGCTTCGATTTTTCCGAACAGGCGCAGGGATATGTGCTGACGGTGGACCAGAACGTGCTGTTCTCGACGCCGGACCACCGCGGCGACCTGTTCTCGCCGCTGTTTGTGGAGCCGCTGGCCATCGGCTTGACGCAGCAGCCGCGCGAGCGCATCGAAGCGCTGCTGCGCCAACTGATCGAAGAGACGGCTTGGCCGCAGCAGGGCCATACCCTGATGCTCGAATGGCTGGCGCGCAGCGTGCTGCTGCTGCTGGTGCGCGTACAGGCCGAGCACAGCGCGGCGCACCGGTCGGGCCACTCGGAATTCGAACTGTTCAGCCACTTCCGCGCCGCGGTGGAACGCGACTACAAGAGCGGCGCCGCGGTCGTCCACTATGCCGGTCTGCTGCATGTGACGGCAGTGCGGCTGAACCGGCTATGCCTGAAGCTGGCCGGCAAATCGGCGTTTGACATCGTGCAGGACCGGTTGATGCTGGAAGCCTGCCGCAAACTGACGTATGCGCCATCGAACGTGGCCAGCATCGCTTATGAACTGGGGTTTCAGGACCCGGCCTATTTCAGCCGCGCTTTCAAGAAGCACATGGGCGTCACACCGAAACAGTTTCGTCATGCGAGGGCCGGGACAGGGTCATAACAAGGCCGTCAATTCGGCCTGCACCTTGACCAGCTGCGGCAGACAGCCGCCCACCACCTGGTCGGCCGGCATGCGGTCGGCGCTGATGCTGACGTTCATGGCGGCGACGGTCTCGCCTTTGAAGTTGCGCAGCGGGACGGCGAGCGTGCGCAGCCCCAGTTCCATCTCCTGATTGACCAGCGCGTAACCCTGCGCGCGGATTCTGCCGATTTCGGCCTGCAGTGCGGCGCGGTCGGCCACCGTGTGTTCGGTCAGCCTTTCCAGCTCCACCGTGTCGAAGTAGGCCTGCAGCGCGCTGTCGGACAGCGTCGCCAGCATCACCCTGCCACTGGCGGTGCAGTACGCGGGCACGCGCGTGCCGGGCTGTAAGGTGGCCGAGACCACCCTGCCCGCGCTCACGGCCGCCACGCACACCAGATCCCCGCCTTCGAGCACGCCGGCCGATGCGGCTTCGCCCAGCGAATAGGCGAGCCGGTACAGCAGCGGCTGCACAATCCGCGGCAGCCGCGCCGAGTGCAGGTAGGATTGCCCCAGCCGCAGGATCTTTGGCGTGAGCGAGTAGACCTTGTCGGTCTGGCGCGCATAGCCGAGATGGACCAGCGTGAGCAGGTAGCGGCGCGCGGCGGCGCGCGTAAGCCCGGTACGCTGCGCCACTTCGCTCACGGTCAGGCGCGAGCGCTCCTGGTCGAACGCTTCGATGACCTGCAATCCCTTTTCCAGACCGGCGATCAAATCGCGGCTTTCCGGCGTCTCCTGCATTTATCACCCCTTTTTGTGCGCTATTCGCACAAATTGTGCGCGCTGCGGACGCCGGGTGATTCTACTGGCTTGAACAGAACGTGTCACCTCCGTAGCATGGCTGGTGCCATTCGACCCCACCAATCAGGAGACCTATCGTGCAATTCGACGCTGTGACGCCGGGCGTGCATCCCGAGATTGTTTATCCGCCGTATAAATCGAGCGTGCTGCGCGGCCCCAGGCAGGCGCCCGTGCGCCTGGTCATGCCGGACGCGTCCAACACCAGCCTGGCGCTGGCGCCGTCGCTGATCCTGCCCGAGGATACCGACCTGACCATCCATGGCGCCAGCGCGCCGCTGGGCGAGAAGATCGTGGTCAGCGGACGCGTGGTCGACGAAGACGGCAAGCCGGTGCGCAATTCGCTGCTCGAAGTGTGGCAGGCCAATTCGGCCGGCCGCTACTGGCACAAGCGCGATCAGCACGACGCGCCGCTCGATCCGAATTTCTACGGCGTCGGCAAGATGACCACCGACGACGAAGGCCGCTACCGATTCATCACCATCAAGCCGGGCCCTTACCCATGGGGCAATCACGACAAGGCCTGGCGCCCGGCGCACATCCACTTTTCGCTGTTCGGGAACGTGTACGCGCAGCGCCTGGTGACGCAGATGTATTTTCCGAACGATCCGCTGTTCGGCTTCGACCCCATCTTCCAGAGCATCCCGGACCTGCCCGCGCGCCAGCGCCTGGTTTCGCGCTTCAGCATGGAGAACACCGTGCACGGCGAGATGCTGGGCTACGAGTTCGATATCGTCCTGCGCGGCCGCAACGCGACGCCTTTGCATGTGTAACCGGAGAGCCGCCATGACCCTGCCTATTACCTCTTCCCAGACCATCGGCCCGTTCTCGCATGAAGCCTGGGCCTGGGCCGTCGACGCCACCAGCACCGTCGCCAGCGCCGCGCCGACGCTGGTCGTCAGCGGCCGGATCCTCGACGGCGCCGGCGCGCCGGTCGACGACGCGATGATCGAAATGTGGTGCCCCGATGCGCCCGACGCCGAACACAGGCATGCGCTGCCGGGCTTTCGCCGCGTGCCCAGCGATGCCAGTGGCGCGTTCAGCATCACCCTGTCGCAGGTGCCGGTGGCGGGCCGGCCGGCCGCGCTGGTGACGGTGTTTGCGCGCGGCCTGATGCTGCATCAGTTCAGTGCGGTGTTCCTGGAGGACGATCCGCACCTGCCGGCGTCGGCCATGCTGGACCAGGTGCCGTCCGCGCGCCGTGCTACCCTTATCGCGCGCAAAATTGCGCCAGGCGAGTATCGCTGGGATATCCGCATGCAGGGCGAGAACGAGACGGTGTTTTTTGATTACGCGTAGCGAGGACCAATGAGCGTTTCGATGTTTGACGGTTTCCTGGGCACGGCGCCGATGAGCGAGGTGTTCGACGACACCGCCGCCGTGCGGGCCATGCTGCGTTTCGAGCAGGCGCTGGCGGGCGCGCAGGCGGCGCTGGGGTTGATTCCCGCCAGCGCGGCAGAGGCGATCGGGCGCGTGTGCGAACCGGCCAGCTTCGATATCGCCGCGCTCACGCGCGACAGCCGCCGCGCCGGCAGCCTGGCCATTCCACTGGTGAAGGAACTCAAGCGCCTGGCGGGCGAGGCCGGCCGTCACGCGCACTACGGTTCGACCAGCCAGGATGTGATCGACACGGCCATGGTGCTGATGACGCGCGACGCGCTCGCGCTGATCGATACCACCCTGGTCGAACTGACCGGCCACCTGCTGGACCTGGCCGAACGCCACCTGGATACGCCGGTGCTGGCACGCACGCTGATGCAGCCGGCCCAGGTCAGCAGCTTCGGATTCAAGGTCGCCGGCTGGGCCGCGCCGCTGGTGCGCGCGCGCGTTCGCCTGCGCGAAGCCGGCCAGCGCGGCTTGCAGCTTCAGCTGGGCGGCGCGGTCGGCACGCTGGCCGGCATGGCGCCGCATGGCGCCGCGGTGGCCCGGCGCATGGCCGCCGACCTTGGCCTGGCGGTGGCGCCGGCCGCCTGGCATACCCAGCGCGACGAGTGGGTCCGCCTGGGGCTGGAGGTCGCCGTCCTGTGCGGCAGCCTGGGCAAGATCGCCACCGACCTGGCGCTGATGACGCAGGCGGAAGTGGCCGAGCTGGCCGAGCCGCGCGGCGAGGGCCGCGGCGGTTCCACCGCCATGGCGCACAAGAATAACCCGGTGGCGGCGATGATCGCGCTGGCCGCCGCCGCGCGCACGCCGCACCGTGCCGCCGCGCTGCTGGGCGCAATGGGGCAGGAACATGAACGCGGCCTGGGCAACTGGCAGGCCGAGCTGGCCGAGTGGCCGGGCCTGTTCATCGGCACCCACGGTGCGCTGGCCGCGCTGAACGAAGCCTTCGCCGGCCTGCATGTCGATGCGGCCCGCATGCTGGCCAATATCGAGCGCCTGCGCGAGGCGGCCGGCAGCGCCATCGATCCCGTACGCGACGCCGCGCCCGCCGCCGCGCTGGCGCGCGTCCAATTACAGTCTTTACGCAAGGAGTTCACATGAGCGATCCTGTCGATCACGATTTCGAACGCGGCATGCGCAATCGGCGCCGCATCCTGGGCGACGCGTGGGTGGACCGCTCGCTTGACAAGGCCAACAGCTTCAACGCCGATTTCCAGAACCTGATCACGCGCTTCGCGTGGCACGAGATCTGGGGCCGCCCCGGCCTCGAAGCGCGCTCGCGCCGCATGATCGTGCTGGCGATCACAATGGCGCTGGGCCGCTGGGAAGAGTTCGAACTGCACGTGCACGCGGCGCTGGATGACAGCTCCGGGAACGGCTTGAGCGTGGCCGAACTGAAGGAAGTGCTGATGCAGGCGGCCATCTATGCCGGCGTGCCGGCCTCGAACACGGCGTTTTCGCTGGCCCAGAACATCCTGCGCGAGCATGGCCACACGCTCGAGCCGGCAGCTCCCGCGGCCTGCGTGCATCCGGGCGTGGGCCGCGACGACCATACCCACAGCGCCCCGTCGATCCACTACACGCTGCGCGAACCGCGCAGCGGCCAAGCGCCGCGCTGCACGGTGGTGCTCAGCCACGCGCTGGGCTGCGACCTGACCATGTGGGACGAGCTGGCCAATGCGCTGGCGCAGGACTGCCGCGTGATCGCTTACGATCATCGCGGCCATGGCGGATCGGCCGCTCCGCTGGGGCCGTATTCGATGGAAGACCTGACCGAGGATGCCGCGCGCCTCCTGGGCGAACTCGATACCGGCCCGGTACTGTGGGTCGGCATTTCGATGGGCGGCATGGTGGGCCAGGAACTGGCGCTGCGCCACCCTGCGCTGGTGGCTGGACTTATCATCGCCAATTCGACGTCGGCCTATCCGGAAAGCGCGCACGAGATGTGGCGCGCGCGCATCGCCAAGGTCGAAGACGGCGGCCTGGAGGCGATTGCCGATATGGCGATGGAGCGCTACTTCCATGAAGGCTTTCGCAGCTCGCAGCCAGCCACGGTGGCACGCTTTCGCCGCCGTCTGGTGGCCACCAACGCCGGCGGCTACCTGGCCGGCTGCGCCGCCGTCAGGGATGTGAACACCACCGCGCGCCTGGGCCAGATTCAGGTGCCGGCGCTGGTCATCGCCGGTGAACTCGACATCGGCGCACCGCCGGCGATGTCGGAGACGATCGCCAAAGGCATTGCCGGTGCCCGGTTGCTGGTGATCCCGAACGCCTCGCACCTGAGCGTGGTCGAACAGCCGCAGCTGTTTTACGCGGCGGTGTCGAGCATGGTGGAAAAGCTCGGCTAGACCGGGTCGGCGGGCGTGGAATCGCGCACGTTCTTTTGCACGGCGACGGCGGCGAACAGGCTCAGTACGAAGGACATCGCATAAAAGCCTTTTTCGCTGTCGGCCAGCTGCGCATTGAACAGGCCCACGCTGATCAGCGCCAGCGACGACAGCAGCGCGAACCAGCAAATGCCGTAATACATGCCGCTGACACGGATGCCTTCGACACGGTCGCGCACACTCTTTTGCAGCGACACGGCAGCGAACAGGCCGTACAGCAGCACCGTCAGGTAGTAGCCCTTTTCGTTCAAGGCCATGGTGGCGTTCCACAGCCCGATCAGGTAGGTGGCGACGCCCACCACAAGGGCAAGCCAGGATGCGCCGACGAAGGCTTTGGATGGGCCGTGCACGATTTGAGTTGCCATTGTTCATCTCCGGTGAAGCAGCGCTGCGATGTTATTTTGTTATAGTTATCCCGTCAACCATAACTATTGGCAGCTTCGCGACCGGTAATTTTGAAACAAAATCGCCGCCGGCCCGCCAATGTTTGTTTGTTATAGTTGCACCGTTATTCACTACTGACACAACGGAGGTCGGCATGAACGGTGCAGGTGGAACCAGCGGAGGAAGCGGGCAATTCTTCCTCGGGCTGATCATGATGTGCGGCGGCTTCTATCTGCTGCTCAACAACGTGGTGGTGAGCTCCAGCTTCGGGCTGGGCACGCGCCTGTTCGGCGTCGGCGGCTACGGCATTAGCGGAGGCCTGATCCTGATCCCGCTGGTGATCGGCATCAGCATGGTGTTCTATAACGCCCGCAATTACCTCGGCTGGCTGGTGGCGATCGGTTCGTTCGCGGCGCTGGTGTTCGGGGTGATTTCATCGGTCAATCTGAGCCTGCACACGATGTCGGCCTTCGAACTGATCGCGATCCTGACCCTGGGCTTCGGCGGCCTGGGCCTGTTTCTGCGCTCGCTGCGCGCAGTGGACGACACGCCGGCCGACGCGCGCCGCCTGCAATCCTAATGAATCCCCGCTTCAGCCTGCATGCGCAGGCGCGCACGCCAGGCGCCCAGGGCCGACAGGGCCGAGTGGAATTCGCGCTCGATCAGGTCGGCCTCGGCGGTGGTGACGACGCCGTCGATCAGCGCGCTGGAGACGGCTTCGGCCACGGCGCCGACTTCGCTCATGACGCGGCACACGGTTTGCGACAGGTCGTCGCTCTGGACCTGTTCCGGCAGCGGCACCACGAAGGCAGCCATGCCGTGCCGCACCAGCAAGGCGTGCAGCGGCAGGTGGGCATCGCTCACCCCGGCCTTGTGGCAGCACTCGACGATCAGCGACACTTCTTCGAACGAAGGATAGTGCGAGGCGATGGTGGGCGAGAGTTTGTTGCGCAGGACATTGGCGGACATGTCCAGCTGCCTGGCCAGCGCGTCGACGCCTCCCGGGTACTTGCGGGCCACGGTGTAGAGCGCGTCGTGCTGGTTCATGTCGAGATAGCGGCGAGTCATGGTATTCCTTGATTGTTTTTACCGGTGCAGATCAATACAAGCTTCGTTATCCTAATTCTAACTTTGAACGGCGACCCTTACCATGACCAAGTCCTTACAATTCGCGCTGGTGCTGTCCCTGCTGCTGCCGCTGGCCGCGTCGGCTGAAGCCCAACCGTCGAAGTCGGGCTCGTTCAAGAGCGGCTTCTCGTCGCAGCGCTCGCAGGCGCCCAAGCCGTCCTTCGGTTCCTTCGGCGGCAGCCGCCAGTCCACCCCGGCGCCGCCGCCGCGCTCGCCGCAACTGTCCAAGGCGCCCGGCGGCGGCTTCGGCTCGTTCGGCGGTGCAGCGGCGCCGGCGCCGCAGAAGTCCGATTCGGCGCTGTCGCAAAAGCTGGACAAGAATGCGCAGCAGGCCAATGCCTTGCGCACGCTGGACGAGCGCAAGGCGGCGCAGGCGGCGCGCGACGCGCGTCCGGTTCCGGGCTACGAAAACCGCCAGGACAGCATGCCGCCGCCGATGCAGATGCCCCAGCCGATGCCGGCCCCTGCGCCGATCATCGTGCGCCAGGATAACAGCGGCCTGATGAGCGTGATCACCGGCTTCATGCTGGCCAGGGCGACCAGCGGTGCGCATGCGGGCAATAACGGCTATACCGGTCCGGTCGCCGGCACGGCCAGCGTGAACCAGCCGGCCGGCAACGAGGGCGGCGGCTTCTTCACCTCGGTGTTGCGCACCTTCGCCTGGCTGCTGGTGGTGTCCGTGCTGGGCTGGCTGGCCTTCTTCACCTGGAAGTTCCTGCGCCGTGGCAAGGCGCAAAACAAGAGCAATTACGCGTTCGAGAGGAATTAAATGGCCTGGAAAGATGTTTTCAGTTATGTGCGTGGGATCGCCGGCAGCAAGGGCTTGAGCACCACGCAGGCGCGCGCCGATGAAGCCCTGCCGATGGGCGCGCGCATCGGCAGCCTGGTGCAGATCCAGCGTTCGCCGATCATCCGCGCCCAGACCGACGGTTCGCTGATCGCCATGCCGGCCGATGGCGACACCCGCGTGCTGGCGATTTCGCAGATCAGGCTGGAGCCGGACGCGGCGCTGTACCGCCTGTATCTGGTCAAGGGCGACGAGGACGCCAACGAAAAATTCCTGCAGATTTTCGGCGGCGCCGATGGCGCGGTCGAGGAAATCCTGTACTGCACGCAACTGGCCCGGGTGGTGCCGGAAACTGCCGAGGACCAGGACGCCTACACCGGCAACGCCGGCTACGGCCTGGGCGACCAGAGCTACACCCTGTGGCGCGCCCAGCTGGCCGACATGCTGGGCGAAGCCGAACTGGCCAGCGTGTTCGGCGAGGCCGACCGCATTGATTATTTCCGCGATGCCGGCGCCGCCGATGCGGCCTTCGTGGCGCCCTTCAGCGGCAAGGAAATCCGCATCGACGACGCCCAGGGCGTGCAGGGTTTGCAGCAGGAACTGTATTTCATGCCTTACGTGCGGCAATTGCCCAGCGGCGGGCGCGAGTATCTGCTGATCACCACCGAGATTATCGCCAGCGTCAACGGCGACACCTCGAAACGGGGCATTCATGTCGATTTTGTGATCGGCATCCCGATGGAGCAGGAAAGAATTACTGTCCAGTGAGACAGTAAACCGAAGTTCTTCACCAACGAAAGGAATAAAAATGAGCAACGCAAGTGGATGGGGCCTGACCGCACGACTGGTGTCGAAACATTTCGGCGTTCTGGGCAACCGGATTTCGGAAGCGATCGCCAACTTCGATCCCGAAACCGCCACCGAGGCCGACCGCGACCGCCTGGCCGAGACGCTGCGCGAGACGGCCCAGCTGCTGGCCTCGGCCCGCTCGTCGTTCGAGAAAGAGCACAACGACGTGGTCAGCCTGCAGAACCTGATCGCCAACGATGAGCGCGCCACCGAAAAGCTGGCCGAACGCCTGGCCGCCGGCACCATCGCCGAAGCGACCGTGACGATGTTCTGCGACGAGCTCGAAGCGAACAAGAGCCGCCTGCCGCAGGAAGTGCAGGAGGAAGCCGACGCCAAGGCGTATATGGATGAACTGCAAAAGATCGTCGATGCGCTGAGCAAGCAGCTGGCCGAGTTCGACGCGCAGGCCAAGAAAGCCCTGCAGGCGCTGGCCGCGGCCAAGGCGCAGAAGGAATTGCAGGAATTGCGCATGGAGCGCCAGAGCCAGCTGGCCGGCTTGACCGGCATGCAAGGCAACTCGACCGCGCTCTCCGCCCTCACCCGCCGCGCTCAGGCGGTGAGCAATGAAGCGGCCGGCATGCGCATCGTGGCCGACATCGGGCAAAAACCGCTCGATCAGCAGGCCGAACTGGAGGCCATCCGCAAATCGGTCAGCGAGCCCGATACCGGCGCCGAAACCACGCTGGAACGCTTGAAGCGGCTGTCGGCCAAAACCGCAGCGTAAGCCGCTTTTAGCAAGTCGACCGGGGCGCGGCAAGGATGCCGCGTCCCGGTCCGCACTTAGAACGCCATCCGCAGGCCGACGCTCACGCGGCGGCCAACATCTTCCAGGGTCAGGAACTGCGTTTCGTTGTTCGCATATTCCTGCATCCTGGTATTGGACAGGTTGATGGCGTCCGCGTAGATTGCCATCGATGGCGACAGGTTGTAGCGCAGGCCGGCATCGGTCTGTCCATAGGCGGCGCGGTTGCGCGGCAGGGTGCTGCCACCGCCACAGTCGACCGAGAAATGGTTACGCCAGTTGTAGCTCACGCGCGCCTGGAATTTGCCGTTCTCATAAAAGACAGAGCCGTTATAGGATTGCGGCGACAAACCCGGATAGCCGCAAGCCGGAGCCCCGCCATCGCGCGTCGCGCTCGCGTCCACATAGGTGTAGTTGGCTGCCACACCGAATCCCTGCAGCCAGGGAACCGCGTTGTCGAAGGCGTATTGGCCGGCGATTTCCACACCCTTGATCTTCCCTTTTTGACCATTGCGCACGCGCGTGTCGTGCACGACTTCGCTGTATTGAGGGATCGTCATGTCCACCAGCTGCGTTTCCAGGAAGTTGGAAACATTTTTCATGAAGACCGCGGCGCTGACGTAATTGGTCTTCGACAGATACCATTCATACGATATGTCGAAGTTTTTCGACTCCATCGGCTTCAGATAGGGATTCCCGCCGCCGGTCTGCACATCGCCGAAACGTCCGCCGTACCAGTTATCGACACCCATCTGGCTCAGGGTCGGGCGCGTCTCGGTTTTCGAGGCGCCAAAGCGCAGAATCATGTCCTCGTTCAGGTCGATTTTCAGGTTGGCGGACGGCAAGAAGCTGTTGTAGCTGTTGCTGACCGTGGTCACGGTGCTCGGACCGTAATTCAAAATATAGGTCGTATCGTTCGGGCTCTTCACCGCGGACAACAGGGTCCGGCTGATGCCCTTCGAGGAGGACTGCACGTGCACCATGCGCACGCCCGCGTTGGCCGACCAGCCCGCCCCTTCCCATTTGCTGTCGAGGAAGACGGACGATACTTTCTCCTTCACGCCCGAGATCGATGGCTTGGTGTAGTCGATCGCCATCGGTCCATTCGGATACTTGGTCTTGTCCGAATAGAGCGCCGGATCATTTGATTGAGGCAGCAACGAAGGCTGATTCAAATAATCCATGTAGGCGATCGGATCGAAGCTGAGATAGGCAGGCGGGACACTTGCGCCACTGCCCATGAAATTGTCCATCGGCGTGACCGTGAACAGCGACGATGGCAAGGACACATGATAGCCACTGAACGCATTCCAGGCGTCGTTACCCCAGCGCGTACGATCCACGGTGCGCTGCGAATACGCCATCCCGGTGTCGATACCCTTGAAATACCCGATGTCCTGGGCCCAGGACAGATTCAAACGCCCTTCGTGCAGCTCATCGAGATTTCTGACGTCGCCATAGGAGATGGCGTGCGCCCGCACCGCGGCCGGATCGGCGATGCCGTCGCCGAAGGTCACGCTGGGGGTGGGCCGAAGGTCAGCACGTCGCCATTCTTCGGCACCATGCCTGCCACGATCCACATATCGGGCGACTTGGAGGTGGTGCGCGAGCTCGATACGTCGCCCTCGAGTTTCCAGTCCGGCGACAGGCGCCATTTCGAGTTCAGGCCAAACGCCTGGGTGATCGAGAGACGGTCGCCGCCCTTGACGATCATGTCGTTCGAATTGGCCTCGCCGAGCAGCTTGCCGGCGCCTGCGATCTCCGGGTTGTTGGCGTAGAAAATCGAGCCAGGGCGCAGGAAACTGGTGATCTGGTTGTTGGCGTCATACTTCACGCCCAGCTGGGTCGGGTTATTCCAATCGCTGAAGGCGATCACCCTGTTTTCCTGGTCGAGGCGCGAATACAAGGCGTCCGCGGTCATTTTCCAGTCGGGCGTCGGATTGTATTGGACCGTGACGTTGGCCACCAGGCGCTTGCGGGATTCATTTTCCTGCTGATAGCCGAAGCTCTGCGGGATATACAGTTTCTTGTTCGTCACGTTGGCCATCGTTAACCCCTTGGAGTTAAGATCGCCGTCGATCACCGCCACATCGCGGTAATTCCAGGCATCGGTGACGGCCTTGTTCTGCTTGGATGCGCGATCGGTGTAGGACAGCGAGGCGGCCACGCCAAAGTCGCGTGCCTGATTCGCCCAGGTGTACATGCCGCTCGCATTCGGCGTATTCTTTTTCGAATTGCTGTCGTAGGAATCCGAAATACTGATGACCGACGTGCTGCCGGCTTTTCCGGACAGCGGCCGCGCCGTCTGAATGTCCACCGTCGATCCAATCCCGCCCTCCGGCAGGAACGGCTGGGAGGTCTTGTAGACCAGGGCTTTCGAAATCAGGTCGGACGACAGCAAATCGAAGGAAAACTCCCTGCCGCCGGTGTCGCTGGTCATGGTGCGGCCATTGACCAGGACATTATTGAACTCCGGTCCCAGACCGCGGACGGAAATGTAGCGGCCTTCGCCGTTATTACGCTGAATCTGTACGCCTGTAACACGCTGCAAGGATTCCGCAATATTCGTGTCCGGAAATTTGCCCGCATCCTCTGCCGAAACTGCGTCAACCACGCCTTCCTGCAAACGCTTGGTGCTCAAGGACGAGCTGAGGGAAGCGCGAATGCCGCTGACCACAACGGTCGTGGTCGGTTCTGCGGAACTCGGCGGATTGGCAGTTTGTGCGGAGGCGCTCACCGACATCACCATTTCGGCAATGAGGGCGGCCAATACGGTCTTACGCATGTTAGTGGTGGTATGCATTAGTCTGTCTCCATGATGCTAATTTTTTGAACTAGGGAAATGTAGAAGTGCCTCTTGGAACCCTTAGTTTCTTTTTTGCTGCAACGGGTCTCGCCTGCTGGTTTCCTGCATTCAATGTGCAGTGTCTGTTTGTGATCGTTTGCTGCCTGAATCTTATCCTACGTAGCAAGGCGATATCAAACAATTGATTATTTTGTAAATTTATATTCCGAAAACGTATAGGTGGCTCCAGCCTCGGCATATCAGCGTTGGGCGGCGCCTGCAATTGTGCCGAACCGACCAAACAATTGTTACACTGCGGCAGGCGCTACCCGCGCCGCTGTGCACCTGGCTGGCCACCCCGGCGCAGGTTTTCTACGCCACCACACGAGGAATGGAATGCCCACACCACACCGTCTCATCGGCTGCATCGCCGGTGGCCTCGGCGCCGCCATGCTGAGCTTGTCGGCCATCGCCGCCGAACCCGCCTGGGTCGCAAAGAGCAACGACAACGCCCGCCTGCTGCTCGATATCAATGCCAAATACAATCCCGAGGATGCCGGCGCACTCGGCGTCGAGGGCGTCGACGAGCGCATTGTCGACCTGTCGCGCGACCGCTTCGGCGAGCGCAGCGCGGACCTGCACGGCGCCGTTGCCGAGCTGCGCAAGCGCCTCAAGGCCGAGCCCAATGTCAGGGTGCGGCAAGACCTGGATATCCTGATCACGCGCGCGACCGACCAGCTGGAATCGCGCCGGCTCGACCGCAAATATTTCATGCCTTATTACGATCTGACCGGCCAGTTATTCAGCGTCATGCGCGACCAGCTCGACCCGCGTGTTGCGCCGGCGCGACAAAAGGCGCTGCTGGTGCGGCTGGAAAAATACGCCGGCATGGCCAAGGGCTACCGGCCGATCACGCAATTGGCCCAGGAACGCCTGCGCGAACGGCTCAAGGCCAATCCGATGCTGATCGGGCCGTATAAGGGCAGCGTCGAGCAGGCAATCAACGATGGTCCGACCTTGCTCAAAGGCATGCGCGAATTGCTCGTCAAGAGCGGCTTGAAGGGCTGGGAGACCAGTTTCGGCCAGCTCGAACGGCAGCTCACCGCGTACAACGCCTATCTGCAGACCGACCTGCTGCCGCGCGCGCGGCGGGATCACCGCCTGCCGCCCGAGGTGTACGCCAACAGCCTGCATGAATACGGGGTCGATGTCAGTCCGCAGGATCTGGTGGCCAAGGCCTTGACCGCGTTCGCCGAGATCCGCAACCAGATGCAGATCACCGCCGGCCTGGTGGCGCGCGAGCGCGGCTTTGCCGATCCCGACTACCGCGCCGTCATTGCCGAACTGAAAAAGCAGCAGATTCCGGCCGACAAGGTGATGCCGCTGTATGCCGAGCGTCTGGCGGCGATCGAAGCGGCGGCGCGGGCGCAGCACATCGTGTCGCTCCCCGAGCGCAAGGCGGTGATCCGGCTGGCGTCAATGGCCGAAAATGCCCAGCAGCCGGCGCCCCATATGAATCCGCCCCGCATGATCGGCAATACCGGCGAGTACGGCGAGTTCGTCCTGACCACCGGCATGCCGCCGGACGCCAGCGGCAAGCGCCTGGAATTCGACGACTTTACCCATCAGGCGGCCACCTGGACCTTGACGGCGCACGAAGCGCGTCCCGGCCACGAGCTGCAGTTTTCGCGGATGATCGAGACCGGCGTATCGACCGCGCGGGCGGTGTTTGCCGACAACAGCGTCAATGTCGAGGGCTGGGCCCTGTATGCCGAAGCCGAGATGCAGCCGTTCGAACCGCTCGACGGGCAACTGCTGGCCCTGCAGGCGCGTCAGTTGCGCGCGGCGCGGGCGTTTCTCGATCCGATGGTCAACCTGGGCGAGATCACGCCGGACAAGGTCAAATCCTTCCTGATGGACGAAGTCGGAATGTCCGAAGGCATGGCGACGCAGGAAATGCAGCGCTACACCTTCCGCGCGCCCGGCCAGGCCACCGCTTACTTCTACGGCTATCAGCGCTTGATGGAAACGCGCCAGGTGGCTGAAGTGGTGCTGCGCAAGAAATTCAACCGCCAAGCCTTCAACGATTTCGTGCTCGACCAGGGCCTGCTACCGCCCAAGCTGATGCGCAAGGCGGTCATGGAAGAGTTCGTGCCGGCCCAGCTCAATCGGCCTTGAAAGTGCGTCCCGTGGCGGCCCAGTAAATGCCGCCATACAGATGGTGGCTGAAAACCGGGTCGCCGTAGGTGGCCGGCAGATGGCCGAGCGCGGTGTAGAACGCCCGGCCATTCTCGTAGTCGTGGTACCAGCTGACCGGGTGAAACTTGCCCATGCCCTTGCCCACCTTGCTGCCCCAGTTTGCCTCCGGTTTATAGGTGCTCTCGTCCACGCTCAGCAGATAATGCAGCCCGGTCGAGGTTGGCGGGCCGAACTCGTACCATTCCTCGGTCACCAGCGAACGCTTGGCGAAACGGTCCATGCCGGGGAAGTTGCGATCCTCCACCTTCAGCGTCGCGGTCTGGATGGCGGGATGCACATGGAACATATGCCCCACCATGCGGGTGTAGAACTGCCAGCCGTATTCGGTATCGGAGGCGCTGTGCACGCCGACATACCCGCCGCCTGCCCTGATATAACGCTCGAACGCGGCTTTCTGTTCAGTGTTAAGCACGTCTCCCGTGGTGAGCAGGAATACCACCGCCTTGTACTTGGCCAGTTCCTTGTCGTTCATGACCCGGTTCGGGTCCTCGGTCCAGAACACGCCGAAGTCGTGCAGCTTGCCCAATTGCTGGATGGCTGCCACGCCGGCCGGTATGGCGTCGTGGTGCCAGCCGGCGGTCTTGCTGAACACCAGCACATTGAATTGTTCGGCGTGGGCGGACTGCATGGTGGACAGGATCGAAGCGGATAACAGGAGAGCGCGCAGGATTTTCATCGGACGATGCGATTATTAACAGAGGGAAGCATCAATGGTAGCAGAATGCTTCCCGCAAGCAACAATAGCCGGTCTGCGCATGGGAACATGCCGCGCTCAATGAGCAGCCAGCTTAGCGATCGTGGCAGGCGTGAGCACACCGGAATAGGCGACCCGTTTGCCATCCGCATCGAACCAGTAGCTGCGTGGCATCTCACCATGCCATTTTGGATCGACCGCGTAGCGCAACTGCTCAGGGGGCGCCGCGCCGAAGGCCCATGCGTCGCGCGTCAAGCCGAGCGCGCGCAGACGCTGCACGACCAGGGCGCCGAGCTGGGGATCGTCCATCGAGTCGGTGGCCAGCGTGACGATCTTCAGGCCCGGACGAGTACGCTTCTCCTGCGCCAGGGCCGTCAGGCTGGCTTGGCAATAGACGCAATCGAGCGACCACAGCATGAGAACGAAGGGCTGGCCCTTGTGTGCCTGTACGATACCCTCCAGACTATTGGGCTCGAACGCCTCGACCGGTGCGCGCGCCTGCGCCATGCCGCCGAGCAGCGCGCACCCGAAAAACAGTATGGCAGTCATCCTGTGCTTCATGCTCATACCCCCTCCCTGACCGGCACGATATTCACGCCTTCGCCCTGGGTCCGCCATACCAGGACCATGCCTGTGCGGGCCTTGAGCAGTTGCGGGTGGTCCGATGCCTGCGCGGTCCGCGCCAATTCGCGCTCGTGCCAGCTGGCCCCGCCGTCCAGCGAAATCCTGGCGCGGATCGCGGTCGCCTTGCCGTCGAACTGCCGCCATGCCAGTACGACCATCTTGCCATCGACCGCAATGGCCGCGTGGTCGGCCTGGTCGGCACCCAGCCGGACCGGGCTCCCCATCGGGGCGCCGGCCGCGGCCTGCGCATAGTACAGGCCGCCCTCCTCGCCCTTGACCGTGAACCAGGCCTGGTAGCGCGTGCCGTCGGCGCCGATGGCCAGCGCCGGCCCCTGGTGCGGGCAAGCGTCGATACGCCAATCGTCGAAGGTCACGCGGCGCGGCGCGGCCGTCACGCCGTCCGGCGTGAGCTGGCCGATTGCATGGTCGCGCACATTCGGTTCGAACACGTGGCGCCACAAGGCCATCACCTTGCCGTCCGGCGCGAGCGCGATGGCGATGCGGCAGCATTCGCAGCTGTGGTCGGCCAGCTTGAAGTCGCCGCGGAAGCTGGCGCCGTGGTCATCCGATACCGCGTAGTAGATGGCCGCTCCCGCATAGTCCTGCTTGCGCGCGCGCGCCGCCTCGACGTCGCGCTTGTCGATCCAGGCCACGTAGATGCGCCCGTCGCGATCGACGATCATGGCGTCGAAGCGGTGGGTGATCAGGTCGCGGTTGGCGTGCACTGTCACGGGCGGCGCGAAGCTGCGCCCGCCGTCGAGCGAGCGCACGAAGCGGATTTCGCCCGTGTAGGGCTTGGCCAGCGGCCTGGTGTAACTGACATAGAGCTCGCCCTTGCCGCCAAACGCCAGCTTGGGCCGGTTCTCGCCCTCGGCGGAAATCGGCTCCGGTTGGCTGAGAATGCGTGTGGGAGCGCTCCAGCTTGCGCCGCCATCGCCGGATTTCTGAAGTGTAAGAAACTGGGCCGTGCCTTCCGTTTCCTTTTGGACAGTCCAAATGGTGCCCTGGGGATCGACGGCGGCCGCAGTTCCCAACTCCAAGGTCTTGGCAGGCTTCATGTGTTGCTGGTGTGTCCCCTGCGCAGTGGCAACGCTGGCGACCAGGCCCAAGGCCAGCATCGCGAGCAGTCGTCTGCCATCATTGTATCGAATCATGATTCTTCCTCTCAATAGTCGAGTTTCACGCTGCCGAACAAGGTCCGCTGCGGATAAGGATTGGGATTGACGAAGTAGTTGAAACTGCCGATATTGTTGATGCCGATGGCGGCAGACCACGGTCCTCTGAACTTGTAGAGCACTTTGGCATCGAACACGCTGTAGTGGCTGACCGCGCCGTACACGTTCGGATTAAGGTCGTTGTATTGCATGGTTGCGGTGTTGAAGAGCGCATTGTGCTGGCGCCCGCTGAAGCGATAGCTCAGGCTATAGGACAGCCGCTCGTTCGCATGATAGGTCGCAACGACGGTGGCACGCCAATCCGGTATGCGCGGCTGGTCGGTGCCGACCAGGCCCGGATTGCGGCTGTCGCCGGTGATCGTCGAGCGGGTATAGGTGAGGCTGCCGTTCAGGTCGAGGCCGCGCAGCAGCAGCTCGCCGATCTCGAAGGCCTGCTCCAGGCCATAGGTGCGCACCCTGTCGACGTTCTGGATGCTCGACATGCTGGGCGTGACCGTGGTATCGGTTTGCGAAATCAGCGCGTCGCGCTTGGCCTCCCAGAACAGCGAGGTGCGCAGCATGGCGCGCAGGAACCCGCGTTCGGCCACCAGTTCGCCCGACAGCACCCGTTCGGGCTTCAGGTTCGGATCGTTCTGCCTGACGTTGTTGGGCAGGCTGATGACCTGGAAGATTTCCGCCACCGTCGGGTAGCGCACCGCCTTGCCGAGCGCGGCGCGCAGCAGCCAGTCGGGGTGGGCGGCGAACGACAGCGCCAGCTTTGGCGAGACATCGTTGCGCGCGCGGTCCGCATAGCGCAATTGCTGGTACGGGGCGGCGTTGGCGGCATTGTAGTTGCTGCCGTCGAAAGCGCGCCAGCGTTCGGCGCGGACGCCGGCAACGAGCTTCCAGGCGGGGTCGAGCTGCCAGGCATCCTGCAGGTACAGTGCCTGGGTCGCGGTCGTACCGTACGAATTGCTGCTGGGCGAGGCTGCGGCGGCGCCGTCGAGCCAATCGCTGGCGACGCTGGACGTGACGGACCTGAGCACGTAGCGGTCGGTGTGGTAACCGGCACTGACGATGTGCGCGCCTGGCGCCGCGTCGCCGGAACGCCATTCGCCGCGCAGGTCGAGGTTGCGCCATCCGCTACCGTCCGCGACAGTAATGGTGCCGCCCGGGCGAACGCTGCCGTTGCCGGGATCGTACAGGCTGGCCGTGTTGGCCGCTGTGCGCGCGATGTCGCGGTCCTGCGTGTAGACGCTGGCAACTGCCTCCCAATCCCAGCGGCCGTGCGTGCTGCTCTTGAGCGAGAGACCATGCATCAGGTGCCGGCTTTCGCCATAGCCGGGCGAGGTGCCGGCCAGCGTGTAGTAGCCGGCGTCTCCGGCGAATTTCACGTACTTGCTCGCGCCGCCCGGCGTCGTGTTGTAGACGGCGTTGCCGGCGCCGTCGCGCAGGTAGGCGGCCACGCTGGTCGTGGACTGGTTCTGCCAGACGCCCAGCGTGTACGTGGCGCGCAGCGACGGCGCAATGTCGTATGCCAGCTTGAGCTTGGCGTTGTCCTGCACCGTGTGATCGGCCCCGATTGAACTGGTGACGATGCGCGGCTTGCCGGCGGTGTCGATGTCGCGGCTGCCCCCGGTGACGGGCGTGAACGCCGGATTGCCGCTGGGACTGGCCCTGGCGGCCACGCCGAAGGTTTGCGGCTGGCCATGGTTGTCCAGGCGATCGGCGGTGAGCCAGTACGACCACACGCCCGATCTGTTGCCGAGCGCAGCGCTGAGATGGGAGCCCCGGAAGCGCTGGTCGGTGTCATACAGCGAGAAATCCTGGCTGACCAGGTCGACGCCGGCATGGGCCTCGAAGCGGGCCGGCATATGCGTCGTCATCAGTACCACACCGCCAGCGGAGTTGCCGGGATAGAGGGCGGAAAACGGGCCGTAGATCACGTCGATGCGCTCGATCTCCACCGGCGCGACCATGCCCCAGCGCGGAGGCGTGCTGAAGCTGTTATTCAGGAAGTTCGACAGCAGGAGATTGTCGGCGTAGACCGTGGTCTGCGCACTGGATGTCGAACTGTTCACGCGCATGACCAGAATGCCGTTGCGATCGCCAATGTAGCGCTCGCGCACGTGGATGCTGGGCAGGTAGTTCAAGGCAGCGCCGGAGGTGACGGTGTTGATGCTCTCGGCTATCTGCTGGGCCGTCACGGATTCCGTGGTCGACAGGACGGTTGCCGGAACGGCGCGCTTCTCGCCCTTGATGATGATTTCCGGCATCGGGGCTGCTTCCGCGGAACCGTCAGCGGTCGCGGCAGGTGCCGCATCGCAGGCGGCGCCGACGGCAAATGCGACAGCCATGGCCGTAGCGATGGGTGTACGGTGTAATGTCATCTCGACTTCCTCGTGTTGGCCGCGTAGCGGCACGCGACAACATTAGATCAAGATCCTGCGGCAGAATCTGATGGCCGCCAATTGTGCGTGCGGCAAAAGATGGCGCCAGGCGAGCGCAGCGTGCGCGTCACCCGGGACGGCGTGGCGTGGATCAGGCGGAAAGCGGTGGAGCGCGGGATTGCGCCACTGTCCAGATCGGCAGCGGGCGCGGCGACTGATAAAAGAGGAAGGGACGGGAATGGCGCGCTTCAGGCAGGGGCATTGCCAGGCTGGCACTTGGCGGCAAGGCGAACGACCCGGCGTGGGTGGCGCAAAACGGGCAATGCTGGAAGTGGAGCGCCTTCCCGGCGGTGACTTTCACCAGCTTTGTGGCGCCGGTACTGCAAATCTCGGTCTGGGTCGCGCTGGACGCGGTGGACAGCGCCTGGGAAATCGACGGCGCGAGCGCGGCGAACAGGATCGCAATACATGCGAGCCAGGCGGCGCAGCGTCGAGTGACCGGTTTCATTCCCATCTGCGGATTATATCAGTCACGATGTCATTGCACCTTCAACTGAGTAATCGGCAAACCGATCTGCTCCAGTGCCTCCACTGCGCTGTCGAGGCTGGTAAATACCCAGGTATCCAGGCTCGGCACGGCGCGCAGCATGCCGGTATCGCCCCTGGCGCCGAACAGGCGAATGGTCCATTCGCTGCGGCTCATGGGCACGCGCACCAGCACCGCGCCGGTGAGGCGCCCGGCCTGGTAATCGCGCCGGGCCTGCTCCAGCGTGCGGTGGCATTCGATCATGCCAGCTCCTCGATGGCGCGCAGGTCGGCTTCGCTGAAACCGGCGCGGCGGCGCGCGTCGAGATTGAAGGGGCCGCGCATGACCGGAGCCGCGTAGCGCACGCTCAGTTCGGCAAAGGTGGCGGCCGGCTCCAGGCCGCGCTGCTGGCACAGATGAAAATACCAGCGGTTGCCGACTTCGACGTGACCGATCTCGTCGCGCAGGATAATGTCGAGAATGTGCGCGGCGGCCATGTCGCCCGCCTGCGCCAGCTTGGCGCGCAAGGGCGGGATGGCGTCCAGGCCACGGGCTTCCAGGGTGCGCGGCACCAGCGCCATGCGCGCGAGCACATCGTCGCAGGTTTTGCCGACCATTTCCCACAGGCTGTCGTGGGCCGGGAAATCGCCATACGCGTGTCCCAGCAGTTCCAGGTGAGCGACCAGCAGCGAGAAATGGGTGGACTCTTCCGATGCCACGCGCAACCAGTCGGCATAGTATTCGGGCGGCATGCCGGCGAACCGCCACAGCGCATCGAGCGCCAGGTTCATGGCGTTAAATTCGATGTGGGCCAGCGCGTGGACCAGCATCGCGCGCCCTTCCCGGGTGACCATCGAGCGCCGCCCGACCAGGCGCGGCGCCACCAGTTCCGGCCGCTCCGGCCGGCCCGGCACCGCTGCGTGCGGCGTGAGCGCCACGGCGCTGTCCAGCGCGCAGGCGCCATCCATCCAGGCGCCCTGCATGGCCGCCACTGCGGCGACCTTGCGGCCGGGATCGGGTTCGACCAGGCAGTGCAAGGCGTAGGAGCGCAACTCGGTTGGTGCCATGGAAATGCCGTGTCCAAAAAAAGGCAAGTATAACCGTGCCGTCGACGCCACCCGCAAGTGGACGTATATTAGTGACATCTCGATTCGACAGGTCGCCAGCATGTCCCAACCGTCCTACCAAACCGGTTTTGGCAATGAATTCGCCACCGAGGCCCTGCCCGGCGCCTTGCCGGAACACAGGAATTCACCGCAGCGGGCGCCCTACGGGCTGATCGCCGAACAGCTGTCGGGCACCGCCTTTACCGCGCCGCGCAGCCACAACCGGCGCAGCTGGCTGTACCGCATCCGTCCGGCGGCCATGCACCAGCCGTTCGCACGTATCGACAACGGAAACATCGTCAGCCGCTTCGATCAGCTTGACGTGCCGCCCAACCAGTTGCGCTGGGACCCGCTGCCCGAGCCGGCGGCGGGCACCGATTTTATCGACGGCTGGGTCACCATGGCGGGCAACGGCGCCTGCGCGATCCATCTGTACGCGGCCAATCAGTCGATGCGGGACCGCTATTTTTACTGCGCCGATGGCGAGCTGCTGATCGTGCCGCAGCAAGGCCGCCTGCGCATCGCTACCGAACTGGGCGTGCTGGACCTGGAACCGCAGGAGATCGCCGTGATTCCGCGCGGCCTGCGCTTCCAGGTAACGCTGCCGGACGGCACGGCGCGCGGCTACATCTGCGAGAATTACGGCGCCCTGCTGCGCCTGCCGGATCTCGGCCCGATCGGCTCCAACGGCCTGGCCAACCCGCGCGATTTCCTGACGCCCTGCGCCGCTTTCGAAGAGCGCGAAGGCGATTTTGAATTGGTCGCCAAGTTCTGCGGCAACCTGTGGCGCGCCGCCATCGGCCATTCGCCGCTCGACGTGGTTGCCTGGCATGGCAACTACGCGCCGTACAAATACGATCTGCGCCACTTCAACACGATCGGATCGATCAGCTACGACCATCCCGATCCTTCGATCTTCCTGGTGCTGCAGGCGCCCAGCGATACGCCCGGCGTCGATACGCTCGACTTCGTCATCTTTCCGCCGCGCTGGCTGGCGGCGGAAAACACGTTCCGCCCGCCCTGGTACCACCGCAATGTGGCCAGCGAGTTCATGGGACTGATCCATGGCCGCTACGATGCCAAGTCCGAGGGCTTCCGCCCCGGCGGCGCCAGCCTGCACAATTGCATGAGCGGGCACGGACCCGACACGCCGACCTTCGACAAGGCCAGTGCCGCCGACACCAGCGTGCCGCACAAGGTGGACGACACCATGGCCTTCATGTTCGAAGCACGCGACGTGATCCGTCCGACCGCCGCCGCCCTGAGTTCGCCCCAGCTGCAGACGGATTACCACCAATGCTGGGCGCTCTTCCAGAAACGTTTCGACAGGCAGTGGACACCATGAAGCTCTACACCTACTTCCGCAGCTCGGCCGCGTACCGGGTGCGCATTGCCTTGAACCTGAAAGGCCTGGCGTACGACGCCGTGCCCGTGCATCTGATGCGCGGGGGCGGCGAGCAGCTCGGCGCGGCTTACCGTTCCATCAATCCCAGCGCGCTGGTGCCCGCCTTGCAGGACGATGCCATGACGCTGACGCAGTCGATCGCGATCCTGGAATACCTGGAGGAGTCCCATCCGACGCCGCCCCTGCTGCCTTCGGCGCCTTTGGCCCGGGCCCGCGTGCGCGAACTGACGCAGCTCATTGCCTGCGATATTCACCCGCTCAACAATCTGCGGGTGCTGCGCTATCTGGTGCGTGAACTGGGCGCCACCGACAGCCAGAAGGACAGCTGGTACAAGCACTGGGTGCAGGAAGGTTTCGCGGCGTTCGAAGCGCAGCTCGCGCGCGATCCGGCCCCGGGCCGTTTCTGCCATGGCGACAGTCCGACCTTCGCCGACTGCGCGCTGATTGCGCAGGTGTACAACGCAACGCGCTTCGGTGTCGACATGGCGCCGTATCCGCGCATTGCCGCCATCGACGCGCATTGTGCCGGGTTGGCGGCGTTTATCGCGGCCCATCCGGCACAGCAGCCGGATGCGGAGTAATCACTCAACTTGTTGATTGGTCCACGCACGGAGGGGACGCCATACTCACTGAACTATCAGTGATGAAGCTCTCGGCATCCTCCTTCGATGAACAAACTTGTCGCCGTCGTGCTGTTTTTAATCTGCCGCGCCGTTTCGGCCCAGGAGCTGCGTCCGGAATTCCTGCTCACCGGCGCAGCCAGCCGCGACAGCCAGGATTTGTCCGGCCAGTGGACCTATTCCAAAGACCTGTACCGGACCGGCTTGACCGACATTAACGGCTGGGTGGCCAAGTCACGCATGCAGCGTTACCGCGACATTGACGTGGCGGCCGAAGAAGCCAAGGGCGGCACCGGATTTTTCGAATTCGACCTCGACCGCGGCCCGCTGATGAACATCCCCGGCGCCTGGAACGCCGCCACGCCGCAGCTGCGCTATTACGATGGGCTGATCTGGTTTCAGCGCAAGTTCATGGCGCAGGAACTCCATGGCCGGCGCGCCTTCCTGCGTTTCGAGGCGGTCAACTACCGCGCCTACGTCTACCTCAACGGCAAGCAAGCCGGCCGGCATGAAGGCGGCTTCACCCCGTTCGTGCTGGAAGTCACGCAGCTGCTGCGCCCGGGCGAGAACCGCCTGTCGGTCGGCGCCGATTCCACCCATGACGCGCAATCGATCCCGACCTTCGTCACCGACTGGGACCTGTACGGCGGCATCACCCGCCCCGTGCGGCTGATTTACACGCCGGCCACCTTCATCGACGACGCCACGCTGAGTTTGAAGCCGGATGGCCGCATCACCGGGGAAGCGCAGCTGAATGGCCCGCAGGCGGCGGGTCGGACGGTGACGATGGCGATCGGCAATCTGGCCAACGTGACGGCAACCACGGATGCCAACGGCCGCGCGGCCTTCGACCTGAAGGCGCCGCGCGATCTGCGCCGCTGGTCGCCGGAGACGCCGGCGCTCTACGATGTGCGCTTTTCAAGCAATGGCGATAGCCTGCGCGATCGCATGGGCTTTCGGACCATCGAAGTCAAAGGCAGCCAGATTCTGCTCAACGGCAAGCCGATCTTCCTGCGCGGGATCTCGCTGCACGAGGAAGAGTTTGGCCCCAACCCGGCCCGCAACATGACCGAACCGGCGGCGCGCGCCCTGCTCGGCGAGATCAAGAACGGCTTGCATGGCAACTATGTGCGCCTGTCGCACTACCCGCATTCGGAAGTCACGCTGCGCCTGGCCGACGAGCTGGGTTTGCTGGTGTGGAGCGAAATCCCGGTCTACTGGACGGTGGACTGGGACAACCCGGCCGTGCTGCGCAAGGCGCTCACGATGCAGGCCGAAACCATTTACCGCGACCGCAACCGCGCCGCCGTGGTGCTGTGGAGCGTCGGCAATGAAACGCCGGTGTCGGAGCCGCGCACCAGGTTTCATTCCGCCATGGCCGACAATGTGCGCGCGCTCGATCCCACCCGTTTGATCAGCGCGGCCTTGCTGGTCGAACGCCGCGATGGCGTCACCGCGATCCACGATCCGCTCATCGACAAGCTCGACGTGCTGGCCGTGAACACCTATGCCGGCTGGTACGGGGACGATACCCTGGCCGATCTGCCCAGGCTGCAATGGGCGTTGCCGCCGGACCGGCCGCTGATCCTGTCGGAATTCGGCGCCGATGCCCTGGCGGGATACCGCAACGATGGCATGAAGAAATTTACCGAGGAGTATCAGGCCGAGTACTATCGCAAGACCTTGGCGATGGCGCAGACCCTGCCCACCCTGCGCGGCATGTCGCCGTGGATACTGAAGGATTTCCAGTCGCCGCGGCGCGAGCATCCGGTGTTTCAGAATGGCTGGAACCGCAAGGGCATTCTGTCCGAGTCCGGCGTGCGCAAGGAAGCGTTTGGCGTATTGGCCGAGTTTTACCGGCGTCAGGCGGCAGAGGCGCAGCCCGACTGACGGCCGGTGCTACCATATCCAACTCGCGCACGCGGGGACGACAGCGGATATCGAAGGCAGGTGGATGGTCATCAAACTCAAAAGCGACAAAGACATCGCCAGGATGCGGGTAGCGGGCAGGCTCGCCGCCGAAGTGCTGGACATGATCGGCGACTATGTGGTGCCGGGCGTCTCGACCGAGGAACTGGACCAGCGCTGCCACGATTACATCCGCAAGGTACAGAAAGCCACCCCGGCCAACGTCGGCTACCGCGGGTTTCCAAAGACCCTGTGCACGTCGGTCAACGGCGTGGTCTGCCACGGCATTCCCAGCCCGGCCGAGATCCTGCGCGATGGCGACATCGTCAACATCGACGTCACCGTGATCAAGGATGGCTGGCATGGCGACACCAGCCGCATGTTCTATGCCGGCACGCCGAGCGCGGCGGCGCGCAAGCTGGTCGACACGACCTTCGAAGCGATGATGGCGGGCATCCGCGCCGTGCGTCCCGGCGCGCGCCTCGGCGATGTCGGCCACGCCATCGAGAAGCTGGCCGAAGCGGCCGGCTTCTCGGTGGTGCGCGACTATTGCGGGCATGGCATCGGCCGGGTGTACCACGAAGAGCCGCAGGTGCTGCACTACGGCACGCCGGGAACCGGGCTGATCATCAAGGAAGGCATGACTTTCACCGTCGAGCCGATGATCAATGCCGGCCAGGAGGACGTGAAAAACCTGGCGGACGGCTGGACCGTCGTCACCGCCGACGGCTCGCTCTCGGCGCAGTGGGAGCACACGATTGCCGTCACCAAAAACGGCGCCGACATTCTCACGACGTGGCCTGCGCGCAACGCTTAAAGCCCCGCAGCGAACGCATCGATTGCTATACAATTGTTGGCCGGCACTGCTAGACAAGCCAGTGCGGCCAAACTACCTACCCCCCATGACCGATGCCCTCATTGCGCGGCAAGCCCTTGCCGCGCCCAATCCCGACATTTTGTATGGCTCCGATGAACCCGGCCTGATGCGCGACGAGCTGCTCGCCGATCTGCTGGAAGCCACGGCGCGCCGCACCCCTGAGCACACCGCCCTGATTTTCGGCGACCGCAAGCTCAGCTATGCCGAGCTCGACCGCTTGGCCGGCCTTGCAGCTTCGCATCTGATTGCCGGCGGCGTGCTTCCCGGACACATCGTCGGCCTCTGGCACGAACGCGGCATCGAGCTGCTGGTGATGCAGGCGGCCATCGCCAAGGCCGGCGCGGCGTGGCTGCCGGTCGATCAAGACACGCCGGTCGAACGCCTCCAGCTATGCCTGGAGGACGCCGGCGCGACCGGCGTGGTCACCAGCGCGGCGCTGGCGCCGCAGATCGATGCCCCGGCCCTGCGGGTATGGACGTCGGCGCAACTGCTCGAGCCGGGCGCCGCCAGCCTGACGCGCGAACCGATGTCGCCGGACTCGCCCGCCTACGTGATCTACACCTCGGGCTCGACCGGCAAACCGAAGGGCATCCAGATTTCGCAGCGCTGCATCTGCCACTTCTTGCGCAGCGAAAACCAGGTGCTGCAGATTCGGGCCGAGGACAAGGTGTACCAGGGCTTTTCGGTCGCCTTCGACATGTCGTTCGAGGAAATCTGGATTTCCTACCTGGTCGGCGCCACCTTGTGGATCGGCCCCAAGGACATCACGGGCGACCCGGAAACGCTGCCGCGCATGCTGGCGGCCAACGGCGTCACGGTGCTGCACGCGGTGCCGACCCTGCTCTCCCTGTTCAGCGACGACGTGCCGACCTTGCGCCTGATTAATCTGGGCGGCGAGATGTGTCCCGAGTCGGTGGTGGAACGCTGGTCGCGTCCCGGCCGGCACATGTTCAACACCTACGGCCCGACCGAGGCGACGGTGTCGGCCAGCTTGGCGCGCCTGCGCCGCGGCGAGCCGATCACCATCGGCACCCCGCTGCCCAACTACGGCTTGCTGGTCATCGATCCCGAGCAGGTGCCGCTGACGCTCAAGGCGCGCGGCGAAACCGGGGAATTGTGCATCACCGGCCCCGGCCTGGCGGACGGCTACCTCGGCCGCCCCGACCTGACGGCCGCCAAATTCATCGCCAACCCGTGGAGCCGCGGGCGCCACGACGCGCGCCTGTACCGCACCGGCGACCTGGCCCGGATCGACCCGCATGGCGACGTGCAATGTCTGGGCCGCACCGATGACCAGGTCAAGATACGCGGCTTTCGCGTGGAACTGGGCGAGATCGAGGCCGTGCTTGCCCAGCAGGCAGGGGTCGGCACGGTCGCGGTGCTGCTGAGAAAGGATGACGGGATCGATCAGCTGGTGGCCTACCTCGTGCCCTCGGCCGAGCTGAGCACGGCGGCCTTGCGCAGCGCCCTCGCGGCGGTGCTGCCGCCATACATGATTCCCGCGCGCTATGAAACCCTGGACCGCATGCCGCGTCTGACCTCGGGCAAGATCGACCGCCATGCGCTGCGCGCCATGCCGCTCTGCGCGCCCGCCGAGGGTGCGGCCGGCCAGTCCGATGAACCGGACACGGCGGCCGAAGCGGCCCTGTTCGCGGTGCTGGTCAAGCTGTTCCCGGGCCAGAGCATCCGCCGCGAGCAGGATTTCTTTAGCGATCTGGGTGGCCATTCGTTTCTGGCGGCCCGCCTGGCGTCGGCCCTGCGCGCCAATCCGGCCTTCGCCCACGTGACCGTGCGCGATGTTTATCAGCATCGCAGCGTCGGCCTGATCGCCGCCGCCATTGGCGAACACGGCGATGCCGCCGCCGCCGAACCCGACTGGACGCCGCCATCGGCCTGGCGCCGCTGGACCTGCGGGCTGGCCCAGGCGGCCGCGGTGCCGGCGCTGGTGACCTTGCGCATGGCGCAGTGGCTGGCGCCGTTCTTTACTTACCATTTCTTTACCGGCGATCCGACCGATTCGACCGCGCGCGCCATTGCCGCCTCCATCGCCGTGTTCCTGATTGCCACGGTGCTGGAATTCGTGGTCGCCATTGCCGGCAAGTGGCTCATCGCCGGCCGCCTGCGCGCCGGTTCCTATCCCTTGTGGGGCTGGACCTATTACCGCTGGTGGCTGGCCGACCGTCTGATCGAGGGCGCCCCCGCGTATATGCTGAGCGGCTCGTCGCTGCACAACTGGTGGCTGCGCGCACTGGGCGCCAAGGTGGGACGCGACGTGATCGTCGGCTCGATCACCCTGCGCGTACCGGACCTGCTGACCATCGGCGACGGCGTGAGCATCGGCAACGCGGTCAACCTCGAAAACGCGCGCGTGGAGCGCGGCCGCCTGCTGCTCGGACACATCGAGATCGGTGACGACGCCAGTGTCGCCTCGTTTGCCGTGCTTGAAGGCAATACCGCCGTCGGTGCAAGCGGCCACGTCGAAGGGCAAGCGGCGCTGGCCGATGGCGTGCGCGTTCCCGCCGCGCGGGTGTGGGGCGGTTCGCCCGCGCGCGATCTCGGCCCTTTCGTATCCCAGCTCCCGCCGCGCCCCGCCGTCAGCCGGCTGCGCCTGACCGGCGAAGCGCTGTTCTTCGTGCTTGGCATCCTGCTCGTGACCACGCTGTTTTTCATGCCGGTCTTCCCCAGCTTCGTGCTGATCGACTGGCTGGACGAACGCAACGTGCTGCCCTGGCTGATGCGCGACAGCGTTGCCGCCCAGATCGCCCGCTATTTCGTGCTGGCGTTCCCGGCCAGCGCGGTGCTGATCGTCCTCACGGCACTGGTGTCGTCGGCCATCCGCTGGGGCGCCCTGCCGCGCCTGGAGCCCGGCCGCACCGCCGTCCACAGCAAGCTGTATTGTGCGAAGTGGCTGGTCAGCCATATCCAGGAATCGAGCCTGAACGTGCTGCACGGGATTTACGCGACCGTGTTCGCGCCGTACTGGTACCGCCTGCTGGGCGCCAAGGTGGGCCGCGATGCCGAGATCTCCACCGCCCTGGGCGTGGTGCCGGACATGCTCACGCTCGGCGACGAAACCTTCATCGCCGATGCCGTCATGCTGGGCGACGAACAGATCGATGGCGGCTGGATGACCATGTTGCCAACCGTGATTTCCCATCGCAGCTTCGTGGGCAATGGCAGTTATGTGCCGGACGGTACTGTCCTGCCGGAGGGGGTGCTCATCGGCGTGCACAGCCATGCGCCCGCCAACGAGCGGCTGGCGCCCGGCGACACCTGGCTCGGCTCGCCGCCGATTCACCTGCCGGCGCGCGAGCAGGCCGCCGTGTTTCCCGATTCGCTCACGTATCACCCGTCCGCGCTGCGGCGCCTGGGACGCACCCTGGTCGAGACCTTCCGCATCGTGGCGCCCCATGCGGTCGTCATCGCGGTCGGGTACACCGTCGTCATGGATGTCATGCCGCTGGCCGGCGAAGGGCGCTGGAGCCAGGTGGCGATCAATCTCGGCCGCGCCGGGCTGGTCTACGGCATCGGCAATTTCGCGTTCGTCATGCTGCTCAAGTGGCTGTGGCTGGGACGCTACCGCAAGCGGTCGGCGCCGATGTGGACCGCCTTCGTCTGGCTGTCCGAAGGCGTGACCAATATGTACGAGGGCATCGCCGTGCCCAATTTCATGCGCTACCTGCGCGGCACGCCGTGGCTGCCGATCGCGTTCCGCCTGCTGGGCTGCAAAATAGGGCGCGGCGTGTATCTCGATACCACCGACATTACCGAGTTCGACTGCGTCAGCATCGGCGATTACAGCGAACTGAACGCCCTCACCTGCCCGCAAACGCATCTGTTCGAGGACCGCGTGATGAAGATCGACCAGGTCGACATCGGCGCGAAAGTGTACATGGGGCCGCGCAGCGCGGTGCTGTACAGCGCGAAAGTGGGCGACAACGCGCGCATCGGTCCCTTGACACTGGTAATGAAGGGCGAAGCCATTCCTGCGGCGAGCCGGTGGAGCGGCTGTCCGGCGGCGCCTTCGGCGGCATGAAGGTGACGCTGCTGCAGGGCATGGTGCTGGTGGATCTCCCGCACCCATCCGGCACCTCCCGTGCGCAAGCCGCGGCGTCGCTGGCGTATGCGGCGATCACGCCCACCTGACGCTATTTGCCGCCCCCCTGCCGACATATCAAAAATGGCATCGGTCACCGGGTTTTTATTATTGGTTCGCGCCCGGCGATTCCAGTACCCTGTAGTGTTATCACTTTATCGGCCGCGCCTGGACCATTTCATGATTAAACGCCTTCTGACGATTCCCTTTGCCTTGCTGCTCGCCGCGCCCCTGATGGCCGCTCCAGCCAGCGACTTCCACACCTGGGCTCCGACGCCACCGATGGGCTGGAACAGCTGGGACAATTTTGGCACGACGATTACCGAGGCCCAGACCAAACAGCAGGCCGACTACATGGCCAGGACGCTCAAGCCGCACGGCTGGCAGTATCTGGTCGTCGACATCCAGTGGTATCAGCCCACCGCAAAAGGACATGATTACGAAAAAGGCGCGAAGCTGGCGATGGATGGCTTTAGCCGCCTCGTCCCCGCGCCGGAAAAATTCCCGTCGGCGAGCGACGGCAAAGGCTTCAAACCGCTGGCCGACTACGTGCATGCCAAGGGACTCAAATTCGGGATCCACATGATGCGCGGGATTTCGCGTCAGGCGGTGGAACAGAACACGCCGCTGCTTGGCACCGACGTGCGCGCGGGCGATATTGCCGACCGCAACAGCGTCTGTTCGTGGAATCCGGATATGTATGGCGTGGACATGAACAAGCCGGGTGCGCAGGCGTACTACGATTCACTCATGAAGCTGGTCGCCGCATGGGGTGTCGACTTCATCAAGGTCGACGACCTGAGCCGGCCCTACCACCAGGCCGAGATCGAGGCGATCCGCAAGGCGATCGACAAGACCGGCCGCCCTATTCTCCTGAGCACCTCGCCCGGCGAAACGCCGCTCAGCGCCGGCCCGCATGTCGATCAACACGCCAACATGTGGCGCGTCAGCGACGATTTCTGGGACGACTGGAAGTCCCTGCGCGATCAGTTCAAGCGCCTGCACGACTGGACCCCTTTCCGCATTTCCGGCGCGTGGCCGGACGCCGACATGCTGCCGATCGGGACCATTGAATTCAAGCGCCAGACGCGCTTTACGCCGGACGAGCAATATACGCTGATGACGCTCTGGAGTATTGCCCGCTCGCCGCTCATGCACGGCGGCGACATGACGAAAACCGACCCGTTCACGCTCTCCCTGCTCACCAACGACGCGGTTATCGCGGTCAACCAGCACAGCGAGAACAACCACCAGCTGTTCCGCACCGAGGATGGTTTGATCGCCTGGACAGCGGATGTTCCGAAGTCCAGGGATAAATACCTGGCGCTCTTCAATACGCGCGATGGGGCGCAGGGCGCAACGGTGCGCGTCCCAGTGAAACTGGCCGACATCGGCTTTGGCGGCGCGGCGCGGGTACGCGATTTGTGGACTGGCAAAGACCTCGGCGCCGGCGCTGACTTCGCGCCCGAGGTACCGTTCCACGGCGCGCGCCTGTTCCGCGTGAGCGCGCCCCGCTGACGGAGAGGTCCGCGCCGGCGCACAAGAAATAAGACATTGGCAGCCCGGCGAGCTTGGGATCGTCGGCTGCTAGCGGGCGCTCGGCCAGCGCGTGGTGACTGCCCGATACTCTTGCGCCGAGAGGTTCAGGATCGAACCGTGGCGCTTCTTGCTCTTGCCCATCGAATACTCGGCCGGATCCAATATCCTGAACTTGCTCGCGTCGGATAAATTCGACGACGCCAGGAACAGATAGCCTTTGCCGGCGGCATACTGATCGACCCACAGCCCCCACTGATTGGAATTATTCAGTTTATACAGGATCGGCCCTTCGACCTGCTTGCCGGTCAATCCGACCGAGCGCAGATCGCCGATCGTCGTCCACTTGCCCAATATGCTGTCGCTGCCTTCCAGGGTGATCTGGCCGTCGCCGGAGGCGCGGTAATATTGGTAGCCGGTGCTGCGGTCGTTCAGCTTCACGATCTGGGTATCGATGATGGCGGTCTCGCCGGGCCGGTCGATATACAGCTGGGACGGCGTAAACGTCACGAAGTCGCGCGTCCTGGAATAATAGATGCGTGCCTTGTCGATACCGTTCGCCGGCGAAATCGTGGCCCAGTAGACGATGTAGTCGCCGCTGGCCTCGTCATAGATCGCTTCCGGCGCCCAGGCGCATCCCGCACCGGGGATATTGCCCGCAACGTCGACCTTGCGCGGTGCCGACCAGTGCACCAGATCGGTCGATTCGTAGATGATCAGGGAGGTGCTGCCATGGTGCATGGCCGCATCCCAGCCCTTGCCACTGGCGATGCGCAAGTCGGTCGCCAGAATGTAGAATTTCTTGCCGCCTTGCGCACGGACGATGGCGGGATCGCGTACCCCCTTCTCGCCGAGGTCCGTGCGCAAGACCGGTTTGGAATCGTTGAGATCTTCCCAGTGCAGCCCATCCTTGCTGGCAGCGAAGTAAATCTGTTCGCCATCGGCGCCTTCGCCCGTGAAATACACCAGCAGGTAGCCGGCCTGGGGACTGGCCGCAAACGCGGCCGTGTTCAGCATCAACAGCGCGCCGGCAAGTACGCCTGCCATCAGCGTCCCCAGTCCAAATTTCCTTCTATCTGACCACATTTTCAGCTCCAATAAGTTCATCAAATCGCTGCGCGAGCGACATACTAGCGCGCTATCGGCAACACATTCAAATCACTTATTTCCAGCGTTCCATACGCATTTTTGTATGGCGGGCCTTGTCGTACACGGCCTGGCGCTCGGGCAGCGCTGGCTATTGCGGCGCAGCCGCCCCGCGCCTGACGCCGGTCACCTCGATGTCGACGCGGCGGTTCGGCTGCAGGCAGGCGATCAAGGCGGAACGCGGCGCAACCCCGGTACACGCTTCGATCTGCCCGGCCTTGCCCTTGCCGCTGCTGGCGATGCTGCCGGTATAGCCCTTCGACTGCAGATATTGCTTGACCGTGGAGGCGCGCCGTTCGGATAGCGCCTGGTTGTAGGCCACACCGCCAAGCCGGTCGGTATAGCCGACCAGGCTGATACTGTCGATCCGCGCATAGCCGCGCTTGAACTGGTCCATCATGGCGTCGATGCGCGCGCGGCCGGCGGGCAACAGGTCGGCCAGGCCGGACTTGTCGAAAGCGAACAGGGCGTCGGCGGCCAGGCTCAGTTTGTCGATTGTCGGCGCCGGGTCCGGAGCCGGCGCGCAAACCGGGGTGGCGGCGGGCGCGCAGGCGGCGGGCTGCAGCGGGGCCGGCGGCGATGCGGCGCCGCACCGCTCGGCGGCGGCGTGGGCGTCGCTCGCTTTTTGCTCGGCGATCTGGATGTAGGGGTTGGCGTGGCGCCAGCCTTGCTGGGCATACTCGTTGCCGGCGTGGACCAGCTCGACCTCGCCGCAGGCAATCTGCTGCGCCGCGCACTGCTGGCCGGGGCCGGCGCGCAGCGCGGCAAAGCGCGCCCACAGGTCTTCGCGCAGGCGGGTGGCGCCATTGACCAGCGGGGTCTGCTCGCCGGGGTTGGGGGACTGGCCCGCTTCCAGCGCCGCCACGATCCGTGCGCTCTGCTCGAACGCCTCGGCCGGAAAGGCCGAGCGGTCGTTGCGCGTGTACTCGTGCAGCGACACGTCGAGCCAGCACTGGGCTTTGGACAGGTAGTAGCCGGCCACGGGCAGGCCCTTGTCGTTGAGTCCCTTGATCCGGCCTTGCAGCGCGGCGTACTGCTGGTGGTCGGCCGCGATCGCCTGGTCGCTGATGCGCGCGCCGGGTGCGTTGAGTTCGCCGGCCTGGGCGGCGCCGGCGGCAAGCAGGACGGCGTAGAGGAATGCTTGATTGGTCATGGTGTCGGTCTTTCGGTCGGTGTCAGCGCGCCAGCGAGCGGTTGACGCTCGCATCGCTGGCCTTGAACAGGGTTTCGTCGAATTTGAAGCGCAGGCGCAGAAAGGCGCCCTTGGCGGTATAGTCGGCGCTGCTCAGGTCGCGCTCCCTGAAGCCGGATACGTTGTAGCCGGCCGACAGCCACAGGTTGGCCTTGAGCAGGTAGCCCACCTCCACCCCGCGCGCGAACTGGCTGGTGCCATCGTGCGGGCTGTGCAGCCAGGCGCCGAGCAGGCCGACATCCCAGCGTTCCGAGATGTCGTACACCACGCGCCCGGCGGCAAGCACGGCACGGTAGTCCTGGCTGGCGGCCGGCAGGCGGCGCTCGGTGCTGGCCTTGGCGGCCAGGCGCCCGGTCATCCACCAGGGCCGGCTCGGGTGGTAGTCCAGATGGGTCGAAACGATGTGGGCCGCGTAGCTCTCGCCGTCGGCGCGGGTGTCGTCGCGCACGTTCTTGAACTCGTAGCGCGCCAGCGCGTTGTAGCGGTTGTGGTCGACCGGGCGCCAGGCCAGGCCGAGCTGGGCGCGTTCCTGCAGGCTGTTGCCGATCGCGGCGCCGGCGGCGTCGTCGCGGTTGCGCGCGAACAGCGCATAGTTGCGCACCAGCATAGTCCAGTCGCGGTCCAGCTTGCGCGCCAGCGCCAGCGTCGACAGCCACTGGTCCTGGCCCTGGTCGCCCGGGCTGGCGGCATTGTCGAACAGGCGGCGCCATTCGAGCTTGGCGGACGCCTTCCACAGCGGATTGGCGGTGTAGTCGAGCGCGCCGGACAGCGCCACGCCCTTCTGCTGGCGGCCATCGAACACATGCAGGTATTCGGCGTTGGTGCTGGCCGCCAGCCCCTCGGCCACGTTCCAGGTATTGCGTGCGCCGCTGGCCAGCTGCAGGTCGCGGCCCGAGGCCAGGTCGGTGGCGAGCGCGTCGCGCAGCCGGTATTCGGAGAAGATGCTGGCGCCCGGCAGGTAGCTCGACTCGACGCCGGCCACAAAGGCATTGCTCTTCTCGGCCGGGTTGAGCGCATAGCGCGACGCCAGCCCGGTCTGGTTTTCGTAGTGGGCGTAGGCGCGGCTGCGTTCCGACAACTGGTATTGCGCGCCCAGTTCGAAGCGCTTCTGGCGGCTGTCGGATACGCCATGCTCGGCCACGCCGTTCACGCTGAACGCGTCGGTGACCTTGAACTGCGCGCCCAGCGCCACAGTGGTGGCGTCGAGCGCGGCCTGGCTGCCCGGCTGGGGAGCGGCGCCGACCGGCGCGAACGTGGTGATGGTGCGCCCGTCGACCGTGCTGATGGCGCTGTTGGTGTTACCCAACCCGAAAAAGCCGCCGTCCGGATTCTGGCCGGTCGGCAGCGCGCTGGTATTGCCGGCGAGCGCACCCTGGCCGGTCAACAGGCCCTCTTCCTTCATGTGCTGCAAGGACAGGTCGAGCGCGAGCCGGTCGCTGCTCTTCCAGCGCAGGCCCACACGCGCCGCCTCGCGCCTGGCCACCACCAGCTGGTCGCGGCTTTGCAAGGCGGTGGTGTAGGCGGTCAGGGTGTCGCTGAGCCTGGCCGCGAACTTGACGCCGGCATCGCTGTGGCCGGGGCTGATGCCGCCGGCGCTGTTATCGAACTGGCCGTCGGCGTGCTGCCAGTGCACGCGCGCTTCCAGCGTGTCGCCCTGGTGGGCCAGCTCCACCCGCGCGGCGCGCCCGCTGGCCGCGTCGGCCAGTTCGCCCGGCTGGCCGCTCGGCGTGGTGTAGAGCTGGCCGCCGGCGCGGTAGCTGGTCGAACTGCTGTGCGCCAGCTCGGCCACCAGCCGGGTCTTGGGCCCCAGCGTGGCTGCGGCGTTCACGCTCTGCAGGCGGTAAGGCGACTGCGGATTGGTGTCGTCGGCCATCGCGGCGCCGACCGTCACGGCGCTGCCCAGACGGGCCTGGCCGCTGGCGCCCAGCACCCAGAAATCGTCGCCGCCCTGGTCGACCTCGTAGCTGATACGGATCGACTGCGGGTCGCCCTCGGGCGTGAGCGAGGCCACCGCCTGCTTGAACAGGATGCGGCCCGAGAACGGCTCGAAGCTGTAGTCGTCGAGGCGGCGCAGCGGCGTGACCTGCTTGACGATGTCGGTCTGGTTCTTGTCGCGCACCACCAGTTCGACCCGTTCCGAATTGGCCAGCGCGCCGTTGTTGCGCACGGCGAAAGGGCCGGAGCCGCCGTTGGCGCGGTACTCTTCCACCACCTGCTTGGTGCGGTCGTGGAAGGCAAAGGTATCGAGCTTGCCATCCTGGCCGTCCCAATGGCCGCGCAGGCCGGTGGCGGTGCGCTGGTACTGGCCCAGCTTGCGCGCTTCCAGGCCGGTGTCGGGCCCCGGTACGCTCGAGGCCACGCCTTCCGAGGTCGAGAAGTCGCCGTACAGCAGGTAGCTCTTTCTGTCGTCGATGCGCACATACAGGCGCCCGGCCGAGCGCGCGTCGAAGCCGGTGATCGCGCTGTCGCCGTAGACCGGATAGAACTCGTAGGGATTGATGTCGCGCTGCAGCCGCTCGCGCGTCTGCTGGTCCGAATCGTAGGCGGCGGTGAGCAGCTTGTCGCCGCCGACGGTGCCCTTGACGAAGAAGGCGCTGCGCGCGGCGGCGTTGGCCTTGCCGGCGTCGAACTGGCGGCTCCAGCGCGTGATGTCCTGCTCGAAACCGTCGTTGAAGCGGCCCGGCGCCAGCGGGTCGGCGCTCAGGCTGCGCCTGCTGATGATGCCTTCGGCCAGGCCGGCGGCCACCATCCGGCGCAGCTCCGGCACGAACGACAGCACGCCCTGCGCGCTGACGGCGCCGGCGTCCACGCGCAGCAGCACTTGCTGCGGCTCGCTCGGCGCCAGCAGGCGGAATTGCGCAACGCCGTCCAGCACGGCCAGCTGCACGCCGGGGGTGACGCGGTCGGCATCGCCGCCCTGCGGGCCGAGGGTATCGGTGGCGGCACCGTCGAGCAGGATGCGCCCGCCCGAGGCTTCCAGCGTCAGCAGCACTTTGCCGCTCAGCGGCTTGGCGTCCTTGTCGAGCACGCGCACCGACACCCGCACGGCGGACTGGCCGTCGGCCGGCACGCCGTCGCGGTCGGTCGCGACCTGGATTTCGGCGACCGGCCGGGCGTCGTCGCGGCGCCCGGCCCACATTTGCGGCGGGGACGACTGGGCGCGCTCGCCGGCGGGCGGCAGCGCCTGGACTTGGGCGCGGGCCGGGAAGGCGCAGGCGACGGCGAGCGCGCCCACCAGCATGCGGTGGGCGGCGGGAAATACGGAGTCGGTCATGGTGATGGTCTTATTGCGCACGGGATTCTCCCGCGACGGCCGGAACGGTGCCCTGGCGCGGCTTGACGACAGGCTGGCTGGCCTTGTCGGTCGCCTGGCGTGGCGCGCCCGGGTCTTTGCTGTCGAACTTGAGGCCGGGCAGGCGCGCCGCCTCGGTCTCGACGCTGCGCACCCCGCCCTGGCTGCGGCGGGCCTTGACCTGCTCGATCACCGGCGCCGAGCAGGAGCCTTCGGCGAAGTCGGCGCGCAGCAGCTCGCCGTTCTTCACGTCGAGCCACAGGCTGCCGGCGTCGCCCAGGTTGCGGCTGCTGGTGGTGGTCAGGGCGCTGCCGCGCGGCAGGCTCAAGCTGTCGGCCTTGAGCACGTGCGACTTGGGCGACAGGCCGCAGTAGCTGAACTTGCCCTCGACATCGGTGGTGAAACTGGTGCCGTCTTCCAGGTAGAGCCGCACCCCGGGCACGCCGAGTTCCTCGCCGTCCTGCACATGGTTGTTGTTGCAGTCGACGAAGACCTTGCCGGCCACGCAGGCCTGGTCCGTGAAGACGCCGGCGTTCAGGCGCACCTTGAAGCTGCCGGTGTTGGAACTGGCCGCGCCGGCCAGCGGCGCATTGCCGCTCAGGCAGCCGGACACGGTGTTGCAGGCGTAGGCGGTGGCGCGGTTGACGCCATCGCCCTGCAGGCTGCCGACCCCGGCGCGCATGCGGTAGCTCAGCACCGCCTGCTTGCCCGCGGCCAGCGGGCCGACGTTGAAGGCCAGCGCCACGCCGCTGGCGGGCAGCGGATCGGCGACCGGCTTGCCGTTTACGCGCACCGTGCCCGGCACCAGCGCGAAGCCGGCCGGCGGCAGGTCGCGCACCGTGGCCTGGGACACCGGCGAGCCGCCGGTCTGCTTGACGGTGACGGTGTAGAGCAGCGATTCGCCGAACTCGAGCTGCTGCTTGTCGCCGGTCTTGACCAGCGACAGGCCGGCCGGCACCAGCGGATCGAGCGGGATGTGGTTGTTCAGGATCGGCGCCGACTGCGGCGTGATCGTGAAACCGAAGTAGTACTGGGTGGTCGGCGCGCCGCCCGGCACCATGCCGGCGCAGGCGTCCGGCTGATGCGGCGTGGTGCCGGCGGCCGGTGCGGTGTTGGATTTCTGGACCAGCGCCGGGTCGGGCACCGGCCCCACCGTGGGGATGCCCACGCAGGCCGGGATGCGCTCGGACGGCGCGGCCGTGTAGCCGGCCGGGTAGCGGCTCACGGTCAGGTGGTAGGCGCCGCTGGGGAAATCGTTCTGCAGGAAGAACTGGTACAGGCCATCGCTGCCGGTGGTCTGGTTCAGCGCATCGAGACCGCCCAGCAAATGGCGCGCCGGGTCGAACCCGGCCGGGCCGGAGAAGGTCACCACCGCGCCGGCCAGCGGCAGGCGGCTGACGCTGTCGTAGACCACGCCGGACGGATCGAGCGGCAGGTTCTGCTCGGTCAGGTCGTCGCCGTCGTGCAGCGTGAGGTTGCGGATCGCGCCGCCGCTGGCCACGCCGGCGCCGCCGCCCGAACTGGCGACGTTGGGCAAGCGGTTGCCGTCCTTGGTGAAGCGGATCTCGTAGCCGCTGCCGGACGGCAGCCCGCTCGCTTCGTAGCCCGGGCAGTGCAGGTTGTCGAACTGGTAGAAGCCGCGCGCGTCGCTTTGCACCGTGCAGATCGTCTTGCCGTCCTGGCTCAAGGTCACGGTCCAGTCGCGCACGCCTTCGAGCGTGCCGTCCTGCGGCCGCACCCGGGTATGTGCGCGGTCCATCCAGACATAGCCGCTGACGATCGGCGGCTTCAGGCCAAGGGTGCGCGAGCGCTCGCCGAACAGGTAGCCGCCCAGCGCGCCGCCATGGGCCGCATAGGCGGCCGCCGTGACCTCGATCTGGCCGATGGTGTTGTAGCCCGGCGCGGTGCCGAAGCCGCTGTTGTCGACCTTGCCGCCGGCCTGGCCGGCGCTGTCCTTGCCGTCGGCGATGCGCACGGTGTCCAGGTCGAGCTGATTTTCCACCAGGGTGTAGCGGCCCGGCGCCAGATTGTCGAAGCGGTAGCTGCCGTCGGCCGCGGTGACGGCCACGCAGTCGCGCTGGGCGCACAGGCTGGTGCCGTCGGCCGGCGTGCCCGACAGGGTGACGTGCACCCCCGCCAGGCCCTGCTCGCCCGCATCCTTCGCGCCATTGTCGTTGTCGTCCATATAGACGTAGCCGTGCAAGCCGCCGCGGCGTTCGCCGAACAGGTAGGCGCTGCCGTCCTGGCCGGTGCCGAGCACGATGCCGGCAACACTGTTGTGGGCGGCGCCGGCGTCGAAGCCGCCGTTGTCGCTGGCCCCGCCCAGGCTGCCGGCCGTCTCGCGGCCGTCCAGGTAGCCGTCCGGCTGGGTTTCGACCAGGCTGTAAGTGCCGGCCGGCAAGCTGGCAATTTTGAAGCTGCCGTCGGCGCCGGTGACGGCGCGCCCTGCCTCGCCGGCCGGGCCGGTGGCGATCACGGTGACGCCGGCGATGCCGGGTTCGCCCGCGTCCTGCACGCCGTTGTCGTTGCCGTCGTGGTACACCACGCCGGCCAGGCTGGCGCTGGCGATCGCCTTGCCTTCGCGGAAATCGTAGCCGGTGGCGGCGCCGCCGGCCATCGGCATGACCAGGCCAGTGACGCTGTTGAGGGCCGCGCTGCCGCCGGCCAGGGTGCCGAGCGCGGTGCCGGTGGCGGCCGCGAAATCCTCATAGGCCGGCTGGGTTTCGGTCAAGGTGTAGGTGCCGGGCGGCACGACCGGGAACAGATAGCCGCCGTCGGCGCCGGTGGTGGCGCTAAAGCTGATCTGGGTGCCCAGCGTGGTGGTGCCGGCCAGTTGCAGCTTCACGCCTGCGAGCGCAGTGTCGCCCGCGTCGCGGCTGGCATTGGCGTTGGCGTCCAGGTAGACCTGGCCGGCCAGGCTGCCGTTTACCGCCGGCAGTTCGGTTTCGCCGAACAGGTAGCCGGTGGCGGCCACCCCGCTGCCGAGGGCGATGCTGGCGATGCTGTTCTTGGGCGTATTGAGCGTGCCGCCGGACGTGCCCGCCGTATCGCTGCCATCGGCAAAATCGGCCGGCTGGCTTTCGCGCACGGTATAGGTGCCGGCCAGCAGCGCGCTGAACTGGTAATTGCCCGATGCGTCGGTCAAGGTGCTGCGCGCGGCCGCCCCCGACAAAGTGACGGCCACCCCGCCGATGCCGCTCTCGCCGGCGTCGCGCAGGTGGTTGTTGTTGGCGTCGTAATACACGGTGCCGGCAATGCTGGCGCCGATCTCGCGGAAGTTGTAGTCGACCGCGGCGGCGCCGGATGCCAGCACGATGGCCGACACGCTGTCCACGGCCGCCGTGCCGGTGGCCACGGCGCCGATGGTGCCGGGCTGGGTGCCGGTGGCGGCGGCGAACTGGCTCAGGCCGGCCGGCTGGGTCTCGCTGACGGTATAGCCGGCGCCGTTGCTCGGGCGCAGGCCGGTGAAGCTGTAGCGCCCGTCCGCGCCGGTTTGCACGCTGGCGTTGACGGCGTTGCCGCGGTCGTCGGTGCCGCCCAGGGTCAGGGTGACGCCCTGCAAAGCTTCGCCGGCGCCGGGCACGGCGTCCTGGTCGGCGTCGATGTAGACCATGCCGGCGATGCCGGCCGGCTGGACTTCGCCGAAATTGAAATTGGCCCAGCTGTTGGCGGCGTTGAACGGGATTGCGCCGATGACGTTGAAGACGGCGTCGCTGCAGGCGGCGCAGGCCACGGCGTCGAGCGTGCCCTTGCGTACGATGCCGTCCAGCCAGGCGGCCGGCTGGGTTTCGGTGACGCTGTAGCCGCCCGCGCCGGCATTGCGCAGGCCGCTGAAGGTATAGCTGCCGTCGGCCAGGGTGGTCGCCGTGCACGGGGCGCTGGCGCAGGGGCCGGCGCCGCTGGCGGCAGTGCCGGCCAGGGTCAGGGTGACGCCGGCCAGCGGCGCCTCGGCGCCGTCCTTGACGCCGTTGTTGTTGGCGTCGTGATAGACGAAGCCGGACAGGCTGCCGGTCTTTTCGCCGAAGCGGTAATTGACCCCGCTCTGGCCCGCGCCGAGCACGATGCCGGCAACCCGGCTGTTGCCGGCAGCCACGCCCGGCGTGCCGGCCGCGCTCGCGCCGGTGCCGGCGCTGTTGACCGCGTCGACATAGTCGAGCGGCTGGGTTTCAGTCACGGTGTAACCGGCGCCATTGCTCGCGGGCAGGCCGGTGAAGGCGAAATCGCCGCTGGCGTCGCTGGTGGTGGTGCAGCTGCCGATGATGGTGCACACGCCGGCGCCGCTCGCGGAGAGGCCGGACAGGGTGAGCGTGACGCCGGCAAGCGGGGTGTCGCCGGCATTGAAGGTGCCGCCCTGGTCGACGTCGAGGTAGACCTTGCCCGACAGGCTGGCGGCGATCTCGCCGAAGTGGTAGTTGCTGCCGATCTGGCCGGTGGCGATCACGATGGCGCCGAGCACGTCGTTGCCGACGCTGCCAACGGCCACGCCGTTGACGCTGCCGCGGCTGTCGGTGCCGTCGGCGTAGGCCGACAGCGGCGCCGCCGCCTGCGACTGTTCGGTCAAGGTGTAGCCGGCGCCGTCGCTGGCAGGCAGGCCGAGGAAACTGAACACGCCGCTGGCGTCGGTGGCCAGGGTGCACGGATTGGGCGAGATGGCCAGGCACACGCTGGTGCCGGTCGAGGTATTGCCCGACAGGGTGACCGCCACGCCGGCAATGCCGGGTTCACCGGCATCCTTGACGCCGTTATTGTTCAGGTCCGCATAGACGCTGCCGCCCAGCCCCTGCCCGCTCTCGCCGAAGTTGTAATCGGCGCCCGCGTCGCCCGCCGCCAGCGCCACGTTGCTGACGGTGCGCTTGGCCGCGCCCGGCACCGGGGTGTTGGCGGCCTTGGCCGTGGCGCCGTCGTTGCCGCCCTTGCTGCCGACGGTCATGCCGGTATGGGTCACGCCGCCCAGGGTCGCTTCGACCACCTGGTAGGTGCCGGGACGCAGGTTGGCAAAGCTATAGGCGCCGCTGGCGCCGGTGGTGGTGCTGGTGCTGACCGCGCCCAGATCGTCGGTACCGGTCAGGCTGACGGTCACACTGGTGATGCCCGCGCTCTCGTCGGTCGCGCCGACGCCGGTGAGGTCGCGCCTGGCGTCGGCGTTGAGGTCGACGAAGACGAAGCCGGACAGGGAGGCCGGGGCCAATTCGCCGAACAGGTAGCCGGTCGCCGCCGTGTTGGCCGGCAAGGTGATGGCGCTGATGGTGTCGGCGCCCACGCCGCTGGCGGTGCCGCCGGCGGTGCCGGCCGCTTCCTTGCCGTCCAGATACCCGCTGGCCTGGGTCTCGGTGATCGTGTAGGTGCCCGGCGCGCGGTCGCTGAAGCTGTAATTGCCGCTGGCATCGGTGGTGGCGCTCAGGTTGGTGACGGTGTTGCCGTAGATGTCGGTGCCGTCCAGCCGCAGGCTGACGCCGGCGATGCCGGACTCGCCCACGGCCTTGGCCGCATCGTTATTACTGTCGGCATACACGGTGCCGGCCAGCGACGCGCGCTGCATCGCCACCGTGGCGCAGATACCGGTGTTGTTGGCCGGGTTGGGATCGACCTCGCCGGTCGTGGCCGAGGCGCAATTCTGCACGCTGGCGGCGTAGCTGGTCGACACCACCGGTACCTTGACGGTGGCGACCTTGCCGCTTTCGAGCAGGCCGATGGCGCAGCTGATCGTGGCGGCGCCGCTGCAGCTGCCGTTGGTCGGGGTGGCGTTATTGGTGCTCCAGAGCACGCCGGCGTTGTACGGCGCCGCGTTGTAGGGCGCCACGCTGCCGCCGGCGTACAGGGCCAGGCCGGCCGGCAGGCTGTCGGTCAGGTTGGTCACCTGGCTGTCGCCGGGTCCGGCGTTGGTCAGGGTCAGCACATAATAGAACGGCTGGCGCAGCTCGACGGTCGCGACACTGCTGTCGACCCCGCCGACGGAGGCGCGCGCGGCCTTGGCCAATTGCAGGTCGGCGCGCATCTTGACCGTGGTGGTCTGGCTGGTGGAATTGTTGGCCGCTACCGTGTCGGGCTCGTTGGAGGTGATCGCCACGGTCGAGGAATAGCTGTCGCCGCTGGTGCCGGGCTGGGTGTCGACGTGGTAATCGAGGTACAGGTCGGTGCTGGCATTGCCGGCCGCCAGGATCTGCGCGGGCGGGAAGGTACAGGTAATGGTCTGGGTGGCCGGACCGGTCACCTGCACGCCAGCCTGGTCGCAGTAGCCGGCGTAGGCCTGGCCGGTGGCGGCCAGCTTGTCGCCCACGAAAGTGATCGATTTGCCGGCCGGCGGACGCATCGTGTAGCTCAGCACCAGGCCGGATGCGACCGAGGGGCCGCGGTTGGTGATGGTGTTGCGGTAGGTGACGACGTTGTCCGGGAAGGCGGGGTTGCCGCTGGCCGGCACGAAGCCGAGCGGATCGACGTTGTCGGTATTGTTGACCAGCAAATCGAGCGACGCGGCGGTGACGGCCAGCACCACGGCGGCGCTGTTGTTGCCGGCATTGCTTTCCTGGGTGGTGGTGGCCACGCTGACGGTATTGGTGATCTCGCGCGGGCTGGGCGGCGCGATCATGTAGTCGGGCCGCACCACCACGGTCACGGTGGCGGTGCCGCCCGCGCCGATGCTGCCCAGGCTGCAGGACAGGGTGTGGGTGCCGCCGTCGTAGGCGGCGCAGCTGCCGGCGCTGGGCGTGGCCGAGATGAAGGTCATGCTCCCGCTGGGGATGGTGAAGACGTCGCTGAGCGTGACCCCGGCCGCGCTCGAGGGGCCATTGTTATTGACCGTCAGCACGTAGGTGGCATTGGTGCCGGCCGCCGCCGATCCCGGCGTCACGGTATCGACCACGGTCAGGTCGGCCACCGGATCGACCTGTACGTTGGCCGAGGCGCTGTTGTTGGCCGGGTTGGTGTCGCCCTGGTCGGTCGAGGTGACGCTGGCGCTGTTGGTCCAGACATTGCCGGGCTGGGCCGCGCTGTCGAGCACGGGACGGGTCACCGTGACGGTAAATACGGCGGTGCTGCCGCTGGCCATGCTGCCGCCGTTCTGGCTGCAACTGACGGTGGAGCCGCCGCTGCAGGCGAAGGTGGCGGTGCTGGTGCCCCCGCTCAGGGCCGCCGCGACCACGGTCTTGCCGGCGATATAGCCGGGAATCGGATCGGTCAGCACCACGCCGGTGGCAGCGCCAGGGCCGGCATTGGTCACGGTCAGGGTGTAGGTGATGGTCGGCGCATTCCAGGCCAGCAGCCCGGTGTCGGCGCTCTTGGCCAGCTGCAGGTCGAGCGAGGCCGGCGCCGCGGTCGACAGCGCCGAAGCACTGGCGCAATTGTTGCCGCCGATGGGATCGCTCAGGCTGGCGCCGCTGTCGGTGTAGCTGGCGCAAGCGGTATTGCCGAGGGTGCCGGCGGCGGTGGCCGTGGTGGTCAGCAGCAGGTCGCTGGCCGAGGCGCCCACGGCCAGCGCCGCATTGTAGGTACACGTTACATCCTGCCCCACCTGGGCCGCGCACGTCCAGTTGCTGCCGCTGAAGGTGCCGCTGTAGCTCTCGCCGGCCGGCAGCGTGTCGATCACGCGCACCTCGCCGCTGGCGGCCGCGCGCGGGCCGTGGTTGGTCACGCGCACCGTGCTGACCATATTGCTGCCCTGCGCCACCGGGTTGGGCGACTTGGTCTTGGTCAGCTCCAGGTCGACGCCGTCCGGCACGATGGACACGCCCACGCTGCCGCTGTCGTTGCCGGCATTGCCGTCGGGGGTGGCACTGGCAATGCTTGCGGTGTTGGTGGCAGCTGTGAGCGCTACCACCACCGGCGCGGTGGCGTTGATGGTGATGTTATTGGCCGCGCCGACGGCGTAGCTGGCCCGGGTACAGCTGACATCCTGCCCGCTCACGCTGCAGGTCCAGCCGGTGCCGGCGGCGCTGATACCGCTAAAGCCCGCCGGCAGGCTGTCGCTGACGGTGACGCTGGTGGCGCTGAACGGTCCCAGGTTGCGCGGCGCCAGGGTAAAGCTCATCGCCTGGCCGCTGGCCAGCAGCGCCGCCGAGGCGGTCTTGGTGATTTCCAGGTCGGTGCCGGAGGTGATCGTGGCATTGGCCGAGGAAGCGTCGTTGCTGTTGTCGTAGTCGGTCGCGCCGCCGCCGAGCGCCACCACGCCGGTGCTGGTGACGGTGCCGGTGACCGCGCCGGTCACCCGGGTGACGATGCTGATATCGGGCTGCGCGCCCAGCGCGGCCGAGGTGCGGCTGCAGGTGACGAGCTGCCCCGCAGCCCCGCAGGTCCAGCCGCCCCCGCTGGCGGACTGGTAGGTCACATTCGGGCTCAGCGTGATGCTGGCGGTGACGGTACCGGCCACGTTGGGCCCGCCGTTGCTGACGGCCGCCGTATAGGTCAGGGTGCCGCTGGCGGGCACGCTGACCGGCGAGGCGCTCAACGCCAGTCCCAGGTCGGCGCCGTTGTCGACCGTGGTGACCTGGCTGAGGCTATCGTTGCCAGCGTTGGTGTCGGCATCGGTGCTCGAGACGGTCGCCGTCAGGCTCACCGTGCTGCCGGCGCCCGCCAGGCTGCGCACGGTCACGCTGACGTCGTGCACGTCGGCCGTTCCGGGGCCGCTGACGTCGCCCTGCACCGTCGGGTAACTGCAGGTGACGGTATGCGTTCCGGCCGCGTAGCTGCAGGCCGCGTCGTTGACCGACACAAAGCTGGTCTGTGCGTCGAGCGGGAACACCAGCGACACGTTGTGCGCGACATCGCTGGTATTGTTGGTGATCGAGGCGGCATAGACGATGGTGCCGCCACGCACTGCCGGATCGGGTGCATCGGTCAGGTTCGACACCAGCATGTCGACTGCGGCGGCCTGCAGCGGCAAGGCCAGCAGACAGGCGGCGAGCGCGCGCGGGGAGGACAGGAACGTGGCGAAATAGTCTTTAGTCATTACTGAGCGCAATCGAAAGCGGACGTGCAGGCACGTTGCCGGCAAGCAGGCAGGCGGGAAAGCAGGCAAGCAGGCAAGGCGGGAAAAATTCAGGGGACCAGCCGGACAAGAACCGCGTACGGGTTAAGCCAGCCTTGGTGGTTTACTAATATTGTATTGCGATTAAACAATTTCCACAAGCAATCATTGTCAATAAACAACACTTGTAGCTTTACTCTACAGTCTTGGCTTGACGCCAGGCTGGAAAGACGCAGATCGAGCCGGCTGTGGGCACCGGCTCGATGCAGCCCGGCGAGCGCCGGGTGCGCATTACAGCATCGACTCGGTCGCGCTCAATTGGATGGACGCACCAGGCCACGCTGGAGAATGTAATCGGCCACCCGGTGGCCGGTCGCCGCGCCCTCGGTCTTGTCGAACTGCCAATGGACGCCAAGATAGATCCGGCTTTGGCCAACTTCTTCTTCCGCCTGGGACAGCGAGGCGAAGCTGCGCGCAATGCGCGGGCGCACCCTGCCCCGGTTGTCGCGCGTGAAGCCATTGAATTCGTCGGAGACGAAGGTGAAATGGACGCTGTCGCCGTACAGCTTGCGCAGGACCTGGAACATGGCGCTGCCCATGCCGGCATGGCCCGAGGTGTATGCGGGAAATGGCGGCGTTAAGTTCGGGCCGATCAGGTTGCTCGCCGGGTCGCCCAGCGGCGTCCAGTGCGGATCGCCGTCGGTGGCTCGATTGTAGTCTCCCTGGCCGGTCGGACCGGTTCCCGGGCTCGCTTCGCGGATCGCGGTGACCGGGCGCCAAAAACCATAGGCATACTTGGTGTCCCAAACCGCGATGGTGGAATCGGCGATCGCCACATTCACCAGCGCGAGTGCCCGCGCCAGTTCGAGCGGATCGGTGGTGCGCGCCAGAGCCAGCTGCACCGCGATCTGGTTGAACAGGCGCGGCGAGGTACCGATCCACGCGCTGCCGCCGTAGGCCCAGTAGATGCCGATCATGGTCTGTTCCGGTGTGCGCCTGGTCGGCGTGGTGATGCCATCGCCGCCGAGCTGCTTGACCTCGTTGAAGGCGCGCGCATACGCATCGCTGCCAAGCGGGGGCGGCGGCGGCGCGCGGAATTGCGCCGGTGACTGAAGCACAAACGGTGTGACGTAGTGCCAATAGGCGCCCAGGGCGATCCGGATCCGGCTGACCGGGTCCGGCCGCCACTGGCCCGGCGATATGCTGACGAAGTAATCTTCCGCCACCACCGGATCCTCGTATTCGGCGTCGTCGTTGGCGCGCAGGGCCAGGATGGCGGCGGCGGCGCGGCGGCCGATATCGATGCCATTGAACTTTGCGCGCCCGGCCGGCAGCCTGGCCAGGTCGGCCGTCAACCAGTTGTCGAAGCGGCCCGTCTGGCGCGGATACAGCGCGGCCAGCGTGTCGTGCGCCGCCTGCGCGATCGCGGCGTCGGGCGAACTGTCGGCCAAGGCGGCCAGCGGGCCGCTGTAGCCCGGGTAGCGCCTGGAAATGGCGTTCAGCGCATCGTAGATGGCGATATGCACGATCGCCAGCGCGCGGCTGGTGCGCGTAGGACCGAGCTGTTCGGCGTCCGCCATGCTGCCTGCCATGAGCGGCGGCGTGTGATCCACGGCGACGGCGCTCAAGGCCCGCTCATTCCAAAACGCGAGGCGCGCCGCGGGATTGGGTCCGCCCGGCGCGCTGTAGCGTGGCGGGGACTCCTGGGTGCCGGGCTGCGTCGTGTACTGCGGCTCGATTACCCGGGGTCCGGGCGGGCGATGCCGCTGGGCCCAGGCGCTGGACACGCAAACGGCGAAGAGGAGGATGCACAGCAACAGCTGGGCGCGCGGCTTCATGATGATTCTCCGGTAGTGACATGGATTGGCTTGGCCCGGGTGGCGCGGCTGTCGCTCAACCGGTTTCGCATACACGGTCACTTCAGCTCATCTTGGTTCGAGCGTACGAACTGGGGAAGCGAAACACAAGCAGAAAGGAACTGGGGGTTGATAAATACCAGTGCCGATTCTGTGCTGCATTAAAGTGGGGAATTAGATTCTTGCGCGCAATCGGGCTTCGCCGCGCACCGTCGACCAATACAAAAGGCTATGTCACCGGGAAGTGGTGGATATTGAACTTGTTCCGAATCGCCGAGGTCAAACCGCGACTACTCAACGATTCATTCGGAGGCCCGGTGGATACGCA
>CAMLIL010000036.1 GCA_946480015.1 uncultured Oxalobacteraceae bacterium
CTAGATGGCCAGCCATAGCTAAGGCTTTATAACATAACCATGATCTCCACCGGGCCAGAATGGCGCGGCGCAAGACTGTCAGACAATCTGTGCATCTACGTCCGCAGAGTGCCCCTGCATGGCGGCACCGGCGCGTATTGACTAAAATTATCGCCACAATCCTGTAGATTGTCATACAATGTGCCGACATCACCAACAATTCGCAGACAATCCTCCAGGAGCCTCATGCGCACTACCGCCCTCGCCGCAATCGCCGCCGCCGTCACTCTGCTGCTTCCAGCCGCCACCCGAGCCCAGACCACAGCTTCCCCCTTCCCCGTCAAGATCAGTGTCGACGCCAGCAAGCCAACCGGCCCATTGAAGCCGATCTGGCGCTTCTTCGGCGCGGACGAACCGAACTACGCGACGATGAAAGACGGCCGCAAGCTGATGAAGCACCTGGGCGAACTGCGTCCTGGCGATGTGTACTTCCGCGCCCATAATCTGCTCAACACCGGCGACGGCACAGGCGCCTTCAAATGGGGCAGCACCAACGCCTACACCGAAGACAAGGACGGCAAGCCGGTCTACGACTGGACCGTGGTCGACGCCATCATCGACAGCTATATCCAGCGCGGCGTGCGTCCGTACCTGCAGATCGGCTTCATGCCGGAGGCGATGTCCAGCGCCAAAGCCGGCACGCCGTACCAGCACAACTGGCGTCCCGGCTTTTCCTACGGCCTGATCAGCGGCGGCTGGAACGCGCCACCGAAGGATTACGCCAAGTGGGGCGAGCTGAACTACCAATGGGTCAAGCACTGCATCGAGCGCTACGGCCGCGAGGAAGTCAAGACCTGGTACTTCGAGGTCTGGAATGAACCGAACGGTCCGGCCTACTGGACCGGCACGCAGGCTGAGTTCAACAAACTGCACGACTACGCCATCGCCGCAGTACGCCGCGCGCTGCCTGAAGCACGCGTCGGCGGCCCCGACGTCGCCGGCGCGGGCGGCGCATTCATGGATGCCTTCCTCAAGCACGTCGTCAGCGGCACCAATTACGTCACCGGCAAGGTCGGCACGCCAACCGACTTCCTGTCCTTCCACGCCAAGGGCAGCCCGCGCTTTGTCGACGGCCACGTGCGCATGGGGATTGCGCGCCAGCTGCAGGAGGTCGATGACGGCTTCAGCAAGATTGCGGCGGTTCCGCAGCTCAAGGACAAGCCTATCGTCATCGGCGAGAACGACCCCGAAGGCTGCGCCGCTTGCCCCGGTCCGCAGAACGCCTACCGCAACGGCACCATGTATTCGAGCTATACGGCAGCCAGCTACAAGCGCATCTGGCAACTGGCCGAACGCCACCACGTCAATCTGGATGGCGCCCTGACCTGGGCCTTCACCTTCGAAGACCAGCCATGGTTCGCCGGCTACCGCCAGCTTGCGACCAACGGGATCGACCTCCCGGTGATGAACGTGTTCCGCATGTTCTCCAAACTCGGTGCGACGCAAATCAGCGCCAGCAGCGATGGCGAAGTGGCGCTTGGCGACATAATCAAGAACGGCGTGCAGGCCAACGCGGACGTGGGCGTACTGGCCACCCGCACCGATGACGGCAAGCTCGGCGTGCTGGTATGGCACTATCACGATGACGACGTTGCCGGTCCTGACGCGGCAGTCACACTAAACCTGTCCGGTCTCGGAAACCAGGCCAGCCGCAAGGCGACCCAGTGGCGCGTCGACCAGGCCAATGCCAACGCCTTTAGCGCGTGGAAGTCGATGGGGTCGCCGCAGTCACCAAACGAGAAGCAGTACCAGCAGCTGGAGACGGCATCGGCCATGAACGCGACCACCCTCGCGCCGCTGGCCGTGCGCGACGGCGCCGGCACGGTGAGTTTTAATCTGCCGCGCCAAGGCGTGACACTGCTGATCATCGACTAAGCACAAGGAGCTGCAATGCCCGCTGCGCAAACGGAGATCCGCTACCGCTGGCTGGTGACCGCCATGCTGTCGGTGGCGATTGCCATCAGCTATCTCGATCGCCAGACCCTGCCCTGGGCGCTGCAGGCGATCCAGGCAGACATCCCTTTTAACAACTCGGTCAAGGCAGGCCTGGATTCGGCCTTCCTGATCACCTATGGTCTGATGTACGTGGGCGGCGGCATGCTGCTCGACCATCTCGGCACGCGGCGCGGCTTCATCGTCATCATGTCCTTCTGGTCGCTGGCTTGCGCCAGCCATGGCCTGGCCGGCGGCGTGGTCGCGCTGGCCGCGTGCCGGCTGCTGCTGGGTGTGGGCGAAGGCGGCGGCTTCCCGGCCGCCACCCGCGCCATCACCGAATGGTTCGCCCCGCGCGACCGCGCCACCGCCATGGGCATCGTCAACGGCGGCACTGCCATTGGCGCGGTGCTCGCGCCCCCGCTGATCGCCTTCATTCTCACCCAGATCCACTGGCTCGACCTGGCCGCCTGGCGCTGGGTGTTTTTCATCACCGGCGCCATGGGTTTGGCCTGGACGGCGTGGTGGTGGCTGGCCTATCGCAGCCCGGCCGTCATCCACAGCCAGGACAAGGTCAGCGACGCGCCGATCACGCTGAAGCAGATGCTGGCGCGGCCTGAAGTGCGCGCCGTCGTCTTCGCCAAGTTCCTGTCCGACGGCGCCTGGTACTTCTACATCTTCTGGCTGCCCAAGTATCTGTTCGACGCCTTCAAGCTGGACATCAAGACCGCAGGCGCCATCGGCTGGATTCCGTACGCGGCCTCGGGCCTGGGCGCCCTGCTCGGCGGCGGCCTGTCGTCGCTGCTGCTGCGCCGCGGCGTGTCGCTCAACTGGTCGCGCAAGATCGCCCTTGGCGCCAGCGCCGCACTGATGCCGTGGGTGATGCTGGTGCCGCATACTGAATCGGTCGCACTGGTGATCTTCCTGTTCAGCCTTGCTTTCTTCGGCCAGCAGTCATGGTCCACGCTGGTGATGGTGCTGCCTACCGACATGATCCGCAAGCGCGCCGTCGGCACCCTCGCCGGCCTGGTCGGCTTCGGCGGCGCCATGGGCGGCGTATGCGTCGGCACCATCGTGGGCTGGATGCGCGATCACGGCTATTCGTACGAACCCGTGCTGATGCTGACCGGCTCGATGCACGTGGCTGCATTCCTGGTCATCTGCCTGTTCATCCGCACTGTTCAACCCATCCCCTTTCACACCAAGACCGCATCATGAAGATCACTGAAATTCGTACCCGCGTCATCGAATGGCGCGGCAAGACCGTCCCTTTGCCTGCGCATTTCTGCACCAACCCGATGGATGCCGTGGCGCCGATGGTCAGCAAGGCGACCATGGGTACTTTCACCTTTCACAGCTGGCTGATCGTCGAGATCTTTACCGACAATGGCCTGGTCGGCATCGGCAATGCGGCCCTGTCGCCGCGCGTGACCAAGCAGGTGATCGACCTGTATCTGGCGCCGCTGCTGATCGGCCAGGACCCATGGGAGACCGAATTCCTGTGGCAGCATATGTACCGCAAGACCCACGCGTTCGGCCGTAAAGGCATCGGCATGGTGGCCATTTCGGCGGTCGACATCGCGCTGTGGGACCTGCTGGGCAAAGACGCCAAACAACCGGTCTACCGCCTGCTGGGCGGGCGCACCAAGCCGAAAATCCCGGTCTACGCCAGCCGCCTGTATTCGATGCCGCTGGACCAGCTGGCCGCCGAGGCGGCGCGCTACAAGGCCGAGGGCTTCAAGGCCATGAAGCTGCGCTTTGGCTGGGGTCCGGTGGACGGCGCGGCCGGCATGCAGCGCAACCTGGAGCTGGTACGCACCGTGCGCGAGACCGTCGGCGAGGAAATCGACATCATGGCCGATGCCTACATGGGCTGGAACCTGGATTATGCAAAGCGCATGATCCCGCGCCTTGAACAGTACAACCTGCGCTGGCTGGAAGAAGCCGTGCTGCCGGACGATATCCACGGCTACGCGGAGTTGAAGAAGTTCGGGCGCGTACCCATTTCGGGTGGCGAGCACGAGTTCACGCTGTTCGGCTTCCGCGAGCTGATCGAAGCGCGCGCGGTCGATTACATCCAGTTCGACACCAATCGCGTGGGCGGCATCACGCAGGCGCGCAAGATCGCGGCGCTGGCCGAGGCGCACCAGATTCCGGTGATCCCGCACGCGGGCCAGATGCACAACTATCACATCGTCATGGCCAGCCTGAATTCGCCGATGGCCGAATTCTTCCCGCAGGTGGATGTGGAGGTCGGCAACGAGCTGTTCTGGTACTGCTTCAACGGCGAACCGCTGCCGGTCGATGGCCATATCGACCTGGACGAAAACGTGCATGGGCTGGGCCTGACGATCAACGAAGCGAAGCTCAAGGACTTCGACGTGATTGAGTAGTGCGCGTTTCTCGCGACGGCGCTATAGTGATAGCCCGTCATTCATTTATCCGAGGATTAGCATGACCGAAGCAAATAGCAGCACGGCGGTGGCCATTCTGGGCCTCGGCCTGATGGGCGTCGGCATGGCCGACAACCTGATCAAGGCCGGCTTTGCGGTAACCGTCTACAACCGCAATCCCGACAAGGCCGCCCCCTTCGAAGGACGCGCGCGCATCGCCACTTCGCCGCGCGATGCCGCCGATGCCGCCGACATCGTCATCGCCATGGTGGCCGACGATAACGCCTCGCGTGGCGTGTGGCTCGACGAGCAGGGTGCGCTGGCCGGCCTGAAAGCCGGCGCGGTCTGCATCGACTGCTCCACTCTCACCCCAGAATGGGTGCGCGACTGGGCCGCTGAAGTTGCCGAAAGCGGCGGCATGCCGCTCGATGCGCCGGTTACCGGCAGCCGCGCGCAGGCTGCGGCGGGCGAATTGAACTTCCTGGTCGGCGGCGATGCCGGCACGCTCGAACGCGCCCGTCCTGTACTGACAGTCATGAGCAGGCAGATCATTCCGCTCGGCCCGATCGGCAGCGGCGCTGTCTTCAAACTGATCAACAACTTCGTGTGCGGCGCGCAGCTGGTCGCCATGGCCGAGGCGATGGCGTGGATCGACCGCAGCGGCCTGGATCGCGAACTGGCTTTCGAGACCCTGATGAACGGCGCGCCAGCCAGCCCGGTAGTCAAGACCGTGGGCACGCGCATGATGAGGGAAGACTTTGCGCCGAACTTCCACCTGCACCTGATGGCCAAGGATATGGCGTATGCCTGCAAAGAAGCCGAGCAGAGCGTTGGCCTTGACTTGACCACCGCGCGGACCGCGCAGGCAGCGCTCGATGGCGCCGTCAATGCCGGCTTCGCGAAGCTGGACATGTCGGGCGTGTACAGATACATCCGCGGCGACCGGATCGCCTGATCTGCAAAAGCGCGCTGCCCGCCCAACCATTCAATGCGCTGCGGGAGTACCGTGGCGGCGCTTCCAGAACGGGCTGTCGGGCCAGCGCTGCTCCTGCCGGTACCAGGCGTGCAGGTGGCGCGCATAGGCCTGCCGCACCTGTAGCAGTGCAGTCCCATAGCCGGTCAGCGCGGCGTCCCCCACCGCCAGCCAATCGGTGCTTGAATCGCCTGCCTTACTTCGGCGCCACGCGCCAGATTTCGCCGGTCACGTCATCGTCCACCAGCAGCGAGCCATCGTTCTGCACCACTACCGACGATGGACGGCCCCACACTTCCTTGTCGCTGACGACGAAGCCGGTCACGAAATCCTGGTACTTCCCGGTCGGTACACCGTCTTTCATGAAGGCGCGGACCACCTTCGAACCGGTGCGGGTGGCGCGGTTCCACGAGCCGTGCAAAGCCAGGAAGATATCGCCGTCGTACTCGTTCGGGAACGCCGCCTTGGCGCCTGCCGGTGCCTGGTACATGGTCATGCCGAGCGGCGCCGAGTGCGCGGCCAGCAGCATATCCGGCACGGTGACCTTGCCCTTCAGGTCCGGACGATGGCCCTTCAGGCGCGGCTCTTCATGGTCGCCGATGTAGTACCACGGCCAGCCGTAGTAAGCGTTGGCCTTGACGCGGGTGAGGTAGTCCGGCGGCAGGTTATCGCCCAGCATATCGCGCTCGTTCACGCTGCACATCAGGTCTCCGGTGCGTGGATACAGATACATGCCGACGCAGTTGCGCAGGCCGGTGGCGAAGGTGCGCTTGTTCTTGCCGTCCGCATCGAAGGCCAGCACAATGGCGCGGTCAAGTTCGGAACCCCAGGCGGCGCCCGTGCCATGTTTGGCTTCCCACTGGGCCAGCGGCTCCGGCGGCGTGGCGCCGATTCCTTCGGCCACGTTCGAAGCCGAACCGATCGACAGGTACATGGTCTTCCCGTCAGCGGAGAACACCAGCGTGCGCGAGGAATGGCTGCCCGTTTCGGCCGTCAGGGCCGGCACCACCACTTCGGGTTCGGCGCTGGCGACCAGGTCGCCGTTCTTGTACGGGAAGCGCACGATCGAATTGACGTTGGCGACATACAGGTACTGCGGATTCGGGCCGGCCGGCCAGAAGGCGAAGCCGAACGGGCGGTCCAGCCTGGAGGCGAATACGCTCACGGTATCGGCTTTCTCGCCGGTCGACGAGCGGAACACCTTGATGAGCCGTTTGGACGTCGACGAGATAAAGATGTCGCCGTTGGGCGACTTGGCCATGACGCGGCCGCGGTCCGGGTCGGTGGTCCACAGATTAACCTTGAAGTTGTCGGGCACCGATGGCATCACGTCCTGGGGCCGTCCGACCGTCTGCGGGCCATTGCCGGCACTGGCGCTGGCGAAGGGCGGCGGCAGATCGGCCATGCGCACTTCGTGGATGCGGCCAGGCGTGTCGTCGCTCCAGTGCTCCTCCTTGACAGCGCCGGCGGCCTTGACTGGCTCGGTCTTGGCGGCCACCACCTTGCCCTTTACGGTTGCCAGGTAGGCGACCAGCGCGGCGCGGTCGGCCGGCTTGGCCACGTTGACCGGCATCGCGGTGCCGGGCGCGTAGGTGGCCGGGTCTTTCAGGAACAGGGCCAGTTCTTCCTTGGTCCAGCGCTTGCCTTTGCCGCCCAGCGTGGTCAGCGCCTTCGAATACGGGAAGTTCGGCGCGCCTGCCACCTTGCGGCCGACGAGGTTGAACAATGCGGGGCCAGCCAGCGTATTCATCTCGGGCGAGACCGAGTGGCACATCGCGCAGTTGTTCTGGAAGATGACCGCGCCGGCGGGCGGAGCGGCGTGCGCGGCGCCCGAAAGCGTCAGGCTCAGGGCGAGCGCGATCTTGGTCCTGGGATGCATGGAGTCTCCTGGTATTATAGTGAATTGTCAGACAATTTTGCCGCCAAAGCGCCATTAGACTGGCCACGGCCTTATTTTGTCAAGCAGTTACCCTTGCGGCAGCGGAGCAAGACCGGTAATCTGTGCCTTTAATCCTGGCTTCACTATGACAACGACGAACGACGCGCGCAAACTATATCAGGGAGTGGCCAACGCCATTGCCGAGGCGATCGCTGCGGGACGCTATGCCCCCGGGCAGAAACTGCCATCGGAGCGCGAATTGACTGAGACTTACGACGTCAGCCGCGCCACCATCCGCGAAGCGATGATCGCGCTATCGATCCGCGGCATCGTCGAGCCGCGCCACAATGCCGGCGTGTACGTGGCCGACGTGGCCCCTCCTCCCGCGCCCGAGCCGGATCTGGACATCGGCGCGTTCGAACTGACCGAAGCGCGCAAGCTGATCGAAGGCGAATCCGCAGCGCTGGCCGCCAAGTGCATCACCGACGAGGAAGTGGCGGCCCTGTATGGCCTGCTCGACGACATGAAGCGCGCGTTCGACAAGAACGTGATGGACGATTCGGCCGACCGCGAATTCCACTTCAAGATTGCACGCGCCACCCGCAACGCGGCCATGAGCCTGGTGGTCGAGACCTTGTGGGACCTGCGCTACAAGGCGCCGCTGACGCGCGAGATATTCCGCCGCGCGCGCCGGGTCGGCATCCCGGCGTTCGTGGACGATCATCGCGCCATCGTGGACGCGCTGCGTGACCGTGATGCGCCTGCCGCCCGCGCGGCCATGCAGGCGCATTTGACCCACGTGATGGAAGAGCTGTTGAGCGCCACCGAGACTGAGGTGGTGCAGAAGGCGAAGGAAGACTTTAATAAGAAGCGTAACGAGCTGCTGCTGCGCTCGAAGCTGTGAGGCCCTGCAATCACGGCTGCGCATGAACGGTTGCTATCTGCCGGCCTTACATGGCGCTCAGCCAGCAGCTTAGCCGTTCCGAACTCAGGTACTCTGGGGAAGGTAGACTGGGCGCGACGCCGTCAAGCCTTGCCTGACCTGCTGGGTCAGCGCATCGGCCAGCACTTCATCGGCGCCCGCCTCAAGCCCGTCGAGCGCGTGCAGGACAATCTCCTCGGCGCTGCTCTTTTGCACGTCGAAGCCGCGCGTAAGATCGGTGTCGACGTAGGCCATGTGCAAGCCCAGCACCTGCGTCTTCTGCCCGGCCAGCTCATGGCGCAGCGCGTTGGTCAGCGACCACGCGGCCGACTTGCTCGCCGAATAGGCGGCCAGCTCTCCGCCGTTGACCCATGACGCGACCGACAACACATTGAGCAGCGCACCTCCGCCGTTGGCCTTGAGCACGGGCGCGAAGGCCTTGCTCATGTTTAGCATGCCAAAGAAATTGGTCTCGAAAAGGCGACGCGCAAGCGCTTCGCTGTCCTGCGCAAGAAACCCGCCGGGTTGGGCAACGCCAGCGTTATTGATCACCAGGGAGACGTCCGCAGCCTGTTGGGCGGCGGCATGGACCTCCTCGGGCTTGGTCACGTCAAGCTGCAAGGCTTGAACACCTGGCAAGGTGACCGTGGCTGGATTTCGCGCGGCAGCGTAAATCTTGCGGGCGCCACGAGCGAGCAATTCGCGCGCAAACGCCAGGCCGATTCCGCGGTTGGCACCAGTGACGAGGACGACGGCATTTTCAATTTTCATGGGAATCTCCAAGGTGAGGGACGAACGGATTTTGCAAGATTTGCTTCTATTTCACGGTGACGACAACTTTGCCCTTTGCACGGCCCGCTTCGACGTAGGCCATGGCCGCGTTGGTTGATTCGAACGGAAAGACCCGGTCCACCACCGGGCGTATGACCCCCGCATCGAACAGACGGGTGATCTCGCGCAGTTGGCTCCCGTTCGCCTTCATGAAGAGGAACGAAAAGCTGACCCCGCGGCGCTTTGCCTTGCGCCGGATGCCTGAACTGAGCAGCCGCAGGACCAGCTTCACCAACCCGGGCGCCCCGATTTCCTTGCCGAATTCGGGATCAGGTGGCCCGGAAATGGAGATGAGTTTTCCGCCGGGCTTGAGCACGCCGAGGGATTTTTCGAGCGTCTTGCCATCCTGGCTGTTCAGGACCACGTCGTAATCGTGCAAGACATCCTCAAAGTTCTGGGTCTTGTAGTCGACGACGATGTCAGCGCCCAGACTCTTTACCAGCGCGACATTGGCCGCGCTCGTCGTCGTGGCAACGGTCGCGCCAAGATGCTTGGCCAGCTGGATGGCAAACGTGCCCACGCCGCCGGAGCCGGCCTGAATGAACACTTTCTGCCCTTTCTTTAATCCAGCCTTCTCGACCAGTGCCTGCCATGCGGTAAGCGCCACCAGGGGAATGGAAGCTGCTTCCTCCATCGTCAGTCCCTTGGGCTTGAGCGCCAGGGAAGCCTCTTTGACTGGGACGAATTCGGCGAACGTACCGATCCGAAAATCATCCGGCCGCGCATAGACTTCGTCACCCGGCTTGAACTGGCGTACGCCCGGGCCGACCTTGACAATCACCCCGGCGACGTCGTGGCCCAGGATGAGGGGCAGGCGATAGGGAAGGATCAGCTTGAACTCGCCGTCCCGGATCTTGGAGTCCAGCAGATTGACGCCGGCGGCATGGACCTGGACCAACACCTCGTCGTCGCGCAGTTCCGGCGTCGGCATGTCTGCCAGCTGCAAGGTGCGCTTTTTTCCATATCTCTCGAGAATAAATGCTTTCATATTTTTCCTTGTTATTCCTGGCGTGCGCCAGGTTTGCGAACGGCTCAGCATCGGCACACCGATGTAGCCGCGCACGCTGAGCTTGTTGGTTAGCAGCGTCTACGCTGCGAGCCGAAGGTCTTTCCGAACTCCTGCGTCGAGCACGCTGGCGGGCGCGAACCGGCGCAGCAGGCGCATGCGGCTGGCAAGGCCAGGGGCGTAGCGGATCTTTGGATGAGCAGCCGTGGCTGCCTTGAGCACGATGTCGGCCACCACATCCGGCCCGTCCGCGCCCACCAGCACTTCCTTGACCCGCCGTTCCACGCCCGCGCGTGCCTCGCGATACACCTCAAGGGGCGCATCCGGTTTCATCAGGTTCGCATCGAACGGCGTATTGATGTAGGCCGGCTCGACCACCGAGACGCGAATGCCCAGCGTGCGCAGTTCATGGTCGAGCGCTTCCGAATAGCCCGCGACCGCATGCTTGGCGGCGGAGTACAGCGCCATGTAAGGCATGGGCAGGAAGCCGAGCACCGACCCGATGTTGATGATGCGCCCGCCTCCCTGGCCGCGCATGTGCGGCACGACGGCCCGGGTCATCCGCACCATCCCGAAGAAGTTCGTATTGAAGACCGACTGGGCCTGCTCGATCGAACTCTCTTCCGCACCGGATGGAGCGACCCCGAAACCGGCGTTGTTGACGAGGAGGTCGATGCGGCCTTCCGTTTCGATCAGCTTCTGGACGGCCGCTTCGACCGACTCGTCCTTGGTCACGTCAAGGGGCAACATCTCGAAGGATTGTTGACCGGCCTGCCCGCCGCGCCTGCTGGTGCCGTACACCTTGTAGCCGGCCGACGACAGCAGCTGGGCGGTCGCTTCGCCAATGCCCGAGGAGGCCCCGGTAACGAGGGCAACTTTGTTTTTCATGTTCATGACATTTCTCCTTCAGCAAGGGGGATGCGGGATAGGTTGGCAAACGGGGGGCACTGCGAAACAGATGGGTTCGCTTGGCTGGCAGCACGATTATTTCGCATGATGATCATCATATATTTAGGCGAGCGAGAAGTCGGTGGATATCGGTTAAATCAGGTGGGGGCCAGATGCTTCAATGCGGCCGCGCACAGGCTGTCCGCCAGCGCGGGATCGTCGACCGCACGCGCCAACAGCAATGTGCCCACCATGGTGGAGATGGTCACAAGGGCGCGTTCGTGGCTAACAGGCTGGCCCCAGTCGGGCGACTGGCGGGCGACCAGATCGATCATTTCCTTGATGTGGCGGGTGGTCACACGGCGAACTTCGGGGGCCTGGCGCTGCGTCTCCGAGCCTAGCGCGGCCAGCGGACATCCCTGCTCCACCTGCTCCAAATGCTCGCGCGAGAGGTAGGTGCGAAGCATGCATGCCAGGGCCTGCTCGGGGGGCACGCCGGCGACAACGTTCGCCGCCAGGGTGGCCGACTCCGCGCACGCCCGACTCGCCGCTTCCGCCAGCATGGCCTCGCGCGACGGGAAATGGGCGTAAAAGGCACCGTGAGTCAGGCCGGCCTCCTTCATGATGTCGGCCACACCCGTGCCGTCGTAGCCGCTCCGCCGGATGGCGCGTGAGGCGGCATTGACGATGCGCTCGTGGGAGGCTTCTTTTGCCGCGGTTCGTGTTTTGCTGGTTTCTTTTCGCATGATGGTCATCATACATAAAATTAACCTGACGTGCAACATGCGGTCTGAAGTATGGGCAGATCCACGCACCAACAGGCGTCGGCGCGAACGAGTTGGCCTTCATTCCATAGGTTGGCGAATGATGGTTTTCCATTTGGCCGGATCGGCACGACGTATGTCGCTCAGATACACTTCGTGGTGCTTTCCAGCTAGACCAGAGCGTGCGCCGATAAAATCGTGGACTCGCTGGATGGTCGGGCCTTCCTCACTAAATGGGCCGACGTGAAATATCTGGGCACACAGTCCTTCGGTGAAGTTCTGCAGCTTAAGCGCGTTTACTGCGGGAAGTGCTTTCTTGCGCTTCACTTCCGCAACCGCCGCTTGAATCACCGCCGTGAGTTTGCAACCTATTGATTTCACATAATATTTTCGATTTTTATACTCATCAGTACCAACATCCGCACCAACTAATTCGAATCCTGGCCAGCACAACAGATTCCACCACACCTCTACACAAAACTACACACAACGCAAATTGATGTGTATGATTACACACATCAACAACCGAGAGGCCTTCGATGAATTCAAGAGAGCTGATTCGGATGCTGGTGGAAGACGGATGGAAGGAAGTTCGAGTGACTGGGAGCCATCACCATTTCAAACATCTTGACCGGCCGGGCCTTGTTACGGTCCCGCACCCAAAGAAGGATCTGCCGATCGGAACCGTTAATAGCATCTTGAAACAAGCCGGGCTGAAATAGCCTGTTTTTTCCGGCTTAAGTTTTACAAATGCAAATATTTCAATAATAGAATTTAATTCGCCATGCCTTGCAACACCATCCACGTAGTCCGCATTACCTTGGAGGAACATCTATGGAACTGCCTGTCGCAATCCACAAAGATGTAGGAAGTGTCTATGGAGTAACCGTCCCTGACGTGCCAGGGTGCTTCTCTTGGGGCGACACCATCGCTGAAGCACTCCACAATGTTAAGGACGCAATTTATGGCCACTTTGAAGCGTTGGCCGAAACAGGTGAAAGTTTAGAAATTGGACCTTCACAGATCGAAGATTTGATTGGAAGTGAAGAATTTGTTGGAGCAATCTGGGCACTCGTGGACGTTGATGCATCAAAGCTAGATACTAAGCCTGAGCGCATCAATATCTCACTTCCCAGATTCGTTCTTCAAAAGATCGACGCTTATGCCAGCTCTCGTCATGAGACGAGAAGTGGCCTATTGTCCCGTGCTGCATTAGATCTGATCGCTAGAGAGCTCGAACCTGCTTGAGATATCTGCTCATGGGAAATGTTGTCGTGTGAAAAATTGGTAAACCCCGATCAGAGGTACCACGGCGCGGGCAGCAATCGGCCGATTCGGAGAGCCACGCGCGAGTACGCGCGAGGGGCCAATCGCTTCCGCCAGGAAACAAAAAACCGCCTCATGGGCGGTTATTTGTTTCCTGGCGGAAGCGGTGAGATTCGAACTCACGAACAGGTTCCCCCGTCGCCAGTTTTCAAGACTGGTGCCTTCAACCGCTCGGCCACGCTTCCTGCAGACCAGCATTATACAGAAAACACCCCACCCCGGGCAGCGTAAGCCCTCACTCGCTGAAGGGCAGCCAGCGCTCGCGCAGCAGGTTCTCAAACGCGCTGGCCGTCAAGGGCTTGGAATACAGATACCCCTGCACTTCATCGCAGCCCGCGCTGCGCAGAAACGCCAGCTGCTCCGAGGTCTCGACCCCTTCGGCGATCACCCCAAGGTGCAGTTTCTGGGCGATGCTGATGATGGTGCTGGCAATCGCGCAGTCATTGCTGTCGCGCGGCAAACCCATGGTGAACGAGCGGTCGATCTTCAAGGTATCGATCGGGAAGCGTTTCAGGTACGACAGACTCGAATACCCGGTTCCAAAATCGTCCAGCGACAGGCTCACGCCCAGTGCCGTGATCTGATCCATGATATCAATCACCCGATCGATATCGCTCATTAGCGTACTTTCGGTGATTTCCAGCTCCAGCCACGCCGGGCCGAGCGCATGGCGACTCAGCAAATCCTGCACGCGCGCCGGCAGTGCCGCCGTAAATTCGCGCGCGGACACGTTCACCGCCACGCGAAACGGCGGAAATCCGGCCATCTGCCACAGCGCCGCCTGCGCACAGGCCGCTTCCAGCACCCATTCGCCCAGCGGCACGATCAGTCCAGTCGCCTCGGCCAGCGGAATGAATTGCACCGGCGGCACCATGCCGCGCTCCGGATGCATCCAGCGCACCAGGGCCTCGGCGCCGACGATGCGGTCGCGCCCGATGTCAAACTTGGGCTGGTAGTGCAGCAGCAACTCTCCATTGCGCAGTGCCTGGCGCAAGCCCGATTCGAGCCGCATGCGGTCGTGCATGCCCTGGTTCATTTCGCTGCTGAAGAAGGCGATGCTGCGCTCGTCGCCCTCCTGCCCCTGCTTGGCGCGCTCCATGGCGATGTCGGCCAGGCGCAGCAGCGATTCGGCATCGGACCCGTCCTGCGGAAACACGCTGATGCCGATGCTGGCGCCCACGCGCAGGTCGTTGCCTTCGACCAGAAACGGCTCGGCCAGCGCGGCCTGCAGCTTGCGCGCCACGGTGGTCGCTTCGAAGTGTTCGCGGATGTCGAACAGGCCGACGGCGAACTCGTCGCCCGACAGGCGCGCGACGACATCCTGTTCGCGCAGCGCTCCACGGAAGCGCTGGCCGACCTGGCGCAGCAAGGCGTCGCCAATGGCCCGGCCAAGGGTGTCGTTGATGGGCTTGAAGCGGTTCAGGTCGATGAACAGCACGCAGCCGGCCGCCTCCTTGCGGCTGGCCACGGCCAGGGCCTGGTCGACCAGTTTGGCCAGCAAGGTGCGGTTGGGCAGGCCGGTGAGCGCGTCGTAGTAGGCCAGATGGTGCAGCCGCTCTTCGGCCAGTTTGCGTTCGGTGATGTCGGTCAGGTAGGCAATCAGGCCGATGGGCTGTTCGTCCGGGCTGTGCAGCGGCGCAAGCGACATGCTGGCCCAGAATACTTCACCGCTTTTCTTGCGGCGCCGCACTTCCATCATGGGGCCGCCCTGCTCCACGAAGGCGTCGTGAAAGCCGGCTTCCTCGTCGGCGTACAGGAACAGGATGTTGCGCCCGATGGCTTCGAGCGCGGTGTAGCCGAACAGCCGTTCGGCGCCCTTGTTCCAGCTGGTGATATAGCCGGTGGGGTCGAGGGTGAGCACCGATTCGTTGATCTGGTCGAGGATCTGGGCCTGGTGCGCCAGTTGCGCTTCGATCTGGACGAAGGCATGGGTGGAGCGCTGTGCCAGCGAGTGCACTTGCAGCAGCGAGGCGGTCAACGCGGCCAGGCTGGCCAGTTTTTGTCGATCGTGCTCGCTGTAGGCGGGCCGTCCGGAGACCTCGTAGCGCCCGTAGAGGTGGCCGTCGCAGGCGCACGCCTGCACCACGTTATCGAGGCTGTAGGGAAATAAATCGGCCGCGTCGCGCTCGCGCACGTCATCGGCGGGAACGAACAGACCGATCGGACTACCCAGCAGGTTGCCGGCGATGCGCCCCAGTTCATCGGCCAGCGCGGTGCCACGCAAACGCATCACGGCTACGCACACGGCGGCGCTGCTGTCCATGAAGTCGCTGGCTGGCGGCATGAGCATCCTATAGATTCCGGCCGACCTGGATGGCCCAGTGGTAGGCGTGCAGCTGGCTTTGCCAGTACACTTGCCGGCCGATCCCGGCGCTGGCGAGCATGGCGCCATCGGCCTCGTCTTCGACCAGCACCAGCAGGCGGCCGAGCTCGCCCGCGCGCGTCAACAGCGCCTCGGCGGCCGCGTGCGGCAGGCTCAAAGTGGCGACAATCTCGTCCATCGGCATCCCCAACAAGACATCTAGCAAGGAAAACACACCGGTCATGAAGGCCAGGTCTTGCGCATCGCGCTCCCCGCCGGCCAGTTTGCACAGCACTTCGAGGTGGGCGGCGCGCAGCGCAGCGATCGCCAGCAAGGGATTGGCCGGACCGCTTTGCTGGGGCCGCGCGTACAGCAGCAGTTGCAGCCAGCGCTGCAACTGACGCCGTCCAAGTACGTTGATGGCCTGGTTGAAGCTGTAAATCGGCGTGCTGGCCGCGAATGCTGCCGAATTGACCAGTTTGAGTAGATGATACGACAAGGCGGGGTCTTGCTTCAGCAAAGCTTCGAGTTCGCGCGAATCGGCATCGCGCGCCAGCAGGCCGAGCAGCGCCAGCAGGCGTTTGCGGCTGGTGACGTCGTCCGGATTGCTGCCGCCGCGCCGCTCCAGGGCGTAATCGCCGCTGAACCAGGTAAATCCGGCCTGGACCGCCTCTTGCAGACGCTCGGCACTGTCGACATGGCAGGCCAGGTGGGGGCCGCTGTCCGGCGACAGGCAGGCCGGGATGGGAATGCCGGCGCGGCAATCGGCGATGACCGCCCTGCCCGGCAGCGCCGGACCGTCGATCAAAATCCGGTAGCCTGCCGCTTGCAGGGCCTGGGCCTTTGCCGGGTCGTTCAAGGCGAACAGCACGCGCGCGGCCGGCATGGTGTTCAGCAAGGTGGTGTCGAGGATGGATTGGGCGAGCAAGACGATGCAGTCGAGCGGGGCCAGTGCGGCCAGCAAGTCGGGCGTGGCGAAGATCTGCGCCAGCGCGCCCGGGGTGTCGGCACGCACGGTGATGGCCATCCAGTCGTGCTGCACGCCGGCGGCCGCGCGCAGCGTCACCAGCGGAAACGACGGAGATTCGAACTCGGCCATTGGCGTCTCGAGAGAGAGGTAGTCGCCTAATAGTAGTTTAGATATTTACCCAAAGCAACTAAAATAGTTGCCGCGTGGCCACGCTTAGATCAAGTCGGATCGAATCTGGTGTACTGGACCGCAAATTTGATCAGTTCGGCCTGGCCTTCGATGCCCAGCTTGCGCTTGATGTTCAGGCGATGGGTTTCCACGGTGCGCACGGACAGGTCGAGCGCGCGCGCGATCTGCTTGTTCGATTCCCCTTCGGCCAGGTGGCGCAGCACCTGCTGTTCGCGCAGGGTAAGCTGGTTGTCCTGCACCAGCGGGCGGGCCAGCTGGCGCGCCAGCGCGGCGCTGTAGTAAATGCCGCCGGACATGACGGTGTCGATGGCCAGCACGATGTCTTTGCCGGGCGCGTCCTTGAGCACGTAGCCGCGTGCGCCGGCCTGCATGGCCTGGGTCACGTATTCGAGCTTGTCGTGCATCGACAGGATCAGCACGGCGATGTGCGGATATTGCTGGCGGAACTGGGCGGTGGCGTCGATGCCGCTGACGCCGCGCATATTGATGTCCATCAGCACCAGGTCGATGCGGTGCTGGCGCGCCTGCTCCAGCGCGTCGTCGGCCGCGCCGGCCTCGGCCACCACGCGCAGGTGGGGCAAGGCTTCCAGGCGCGCGCGCAGGCCGTCGCGCACCAGCGGGTGGTCGTCGACCAGCATGATGTGAATGGGGCAATGGTCGGCTGGCATCAGGAATTCAGGCGAGCTTGACCGAGGCGCGCACCTCCGTGCCGGCGGTCGACGAGCTAATGTCCAGGTGGCCGCCGATGGCATCCATGCGTTCGAGCATGTTGCGCAGGCCAATGCCGTGCTTGGGGTGCACGGCGATGCCGACGGCGTCGAAGCCGATGCCGTCGTCGGCCACCCGCAAGGTCACGGTATCGCCGCGGCGCGCGAGCGCGATGTCGATGCGGCGCGCTTCGGCATGCCGTTCGATATTGGTGAGCGCTTCCTGGGCGATGCGAAACAGCACCGTCTTGACCACCTGCGGCAGGTCGTCGGTATTACCGTCATGGACAAAATGGGCCGGGGCGGCGCTGGTCTGGCTGAATTCGTGGGCGAGGTGGTCGAGCGCGGCGGCCAGGCCCAGGTCGTCCAGCAGCGCCGGGCGCAGGTCGTGGGAAATGCGCCGCACTTCGCCCAGCACGTCGGTCAGCTGGGCGGCCGTGTGTTCGAACCCGGCGCGCGCCTGTTGCTGCTGGTCGGCGTTGCCGCCCAGGCGGATCAGGCCGGCTTCGATCTGCAGCTTGATCGACACCAGCCACTGGCTGATGCCGTCGTGCAGGTCGCGCGACAGCCGCGCCCGCTCCTGCTCCTGCGATTCCACCACGCGCTGGGCCAGCGCCTTGAGCTTGGCGTCGGCCACGCGCAGCTCGCTGATGTTCATGGCCAGGCCGGAGCCGGCCACCACCAGCGCGCTGAGCAGGGCCAGCGCGCCGATCCACAGCATGGTGCTCTGGATATTGTAGGACTGCTGGGCGTCGATCTTGGCCAGCGCGGTTTCGACATCGTCCAGGTAAATACCGGTACCCAGCATCCAGCCCCAGCGGTCCATGGCGATCACGTAGCCCAGCTTGGGGGCGGCCTTGTTGGAGGACGGCTTGGCCCAGACGTAGCGCTCGAAGCCGCCGCCATTCTTGGCGCGGGCGATCAGGCGCTGCACCGTGAGCGAGCCGTTGGCGTCGCGCAGGTTCCACAGATTGCGTCCGACCAGTTCGGGCTGGCGCGGGTGCATCAGGTTCTTGCCCTGGAAATCGTAAATGAAGAAGTAGCCGTCGTCGCCGTAGCTGAGGGTCGACAGGATGCGCTTGGCTTCCTCCAGCGTGTCCGGGTCGCTGCGGCCGGAATCGTACAGGTGCGCCACCGAGTGCGAGGCCAGCGCCACGTAGGCTTTGAGCTCGGCTTCCTTGCTGGCCAGATAGGCCTGCTGGATGGTGGCGCGCTGCTGGTGCGCCAGGCTGTTGGCCTGATGGCGCACGAACAGCGCCAGCGCGCACAGCGACAGGATCAGCGGGGTGACGGCGAAGAGGATGACCTTTTGCCGCAGCTTCATAAAGTGGTTGAAATCATTGTCATGGGCGGATTTTACGTCGCTTCGAGCCTTCTTGACTACGTAGTAGCACGTAGCGGCCTGCGTAGTGCTCCGCTTGTTGGCCTTATCTCGATCTTGAATACTGCACAAGCTGAAGGGAATCCTTGGCGGGATTCCTGGTCTAACGTCCTGCTCACAACAATAATCGGAGGAGTCAAATGCAAGGTAATACCTTACCCAAGCTCGGCTGGGCCGCGCTGTCGCTGGCCGGCGCCGGCGCGCTCGGCTTCATTGCCCTGAAACGCGGTGAAACGATCAACGCCATCTGGGTCGTCATGGCGGCCGTGTGCGTCTACCTGATCGCGTACCGCTTCTACAGCCTGTTCATCGCCAACCGCGTGCTCGGCCTGGACCCGGCGCGCCAGACGCCGGCCTACAAGTTCAACGATGGGCTCGACTACGTGCCGACCAACCGCTACGTACTGTTCGGCCACCACTTCGCCGCCATCGCCGGCGCCGGGCCGCTGGTGGGCCCGGTACTGGCGGCCCAGATGGGTTACCTGCCCGGCATGATGTGGATCCTGGCCGGCGTGGTCCTGGCCGGCGCCGTGCAGGATTTCATCGTGCTGTTCCTGTCGATGCGCCGCGACGGCCGCTCGCTCGGCGACCTGATCAAATCCGAACTGGGCGAGGTGCCAGGCCTGATCGCCCTGCTCGGCACCTTCATGATCATGGTGATCATCCTGGCCGTGCTGGCGCTGATCGTGGTGAAAGCCCTGACCGCCTCGCCGTGGGGCAGCTTCACCGTCATGGCCACCATTCCCATCGCGCTGTTCATGGGGGTGTACTCGCGCTATATCCGCGTGGGCCGCATCGGTGAAGTATCGATCATCGGCTTCGTGCTGCTGATGCTGGCCATCGTCGGCGGCCAGCACGTGCAGGCCTCGCCGGTCCTGGGCCCGATGTTCGATTTCACCGGCACCCAGCTGACCTGGATGCTGATCGGCTACGGCTTCATCGCTTCCGTGATTCCCGTGTGGCTGCTGCTGGCGCCGCGCGACTACCTGTCGACCTTCCTGAAGATCGGCACCATCGTCGGCCTGGCGATCGGCATCCTGATCGTGGCGCCCAGCCTGCAAATGCCGGCCGTGACGAAGTTCATCGACGGCAGCGGTCCGGTCTGGTCGGGCAACCTGTTCCCCTTCCTGTTCATCACCATCGCCTGCGGCGCGGTGTCGGGTTTCCACGCGCTCATTTCTTCGGGTACCACGCCGAAGATGATCGAAAACGAAAGCCACGCCCGCCTGATCGGTTACGGCGCCATGCTGATGGAATCGTTCGTGGCCATCATGGCACTGGTGGCCGCCTCCACCATCGATCCGGGCATCTACTTTGCCATGAACAGCCCGGCCGCCCTGATCGGCACCAGCGCCGAATCGGCCGCCGCCGCCGTCTCGCAGTGGGGCTTCGTGGTCACGCCGGAGATCCTGGCGCAGACGGCCAGGGATGTGGGCGAGCATTCGATCATCTCGCGCGCCGGCGGCGCCCCGACCCTGGCGGTCGGCATGGCGCACATCCTGTCCAATGTCATGGGCGGCAAGCTCATGATGGCGTTCTGGTACCACTTCGCCATCCTGTTCGAGGCGCTGTTCATCCTCACCGCCGTCGATGCCGGCACCCGCGCCGGGCGCTTCATGCTGCAGGACCTGCTGGGCGCCTTCGCCCCTTCGCTCAAGCGCACCGATTCGCTGCCCGCCAACCTGATCGCCACGTCGCTGTGCGTGGCGGCCTGGGGCTACTTCCTGTACCAGGGCGTGGTCGATCCTCTGGGCGGCATCAATACCTTGTGGCCATTGTTCGGCATCGCCAATCAAATGCTGGCAGGTATCGCACTGATCCTCGCCACCTGCGTGCTGTTCAAGATGAAGCGGGCCCGCTACGCCTGGGTGACGGTCGTGCCGACCGTCTGGCTGCTGATCTGCACCCTGACCGCCGGCTGGCAAAAGATTTTCCACGAGAACGTGCGCGTCGGCTTCCTGGCCCATGCCCGCAAGTTCCAGACCGCCATCGACCAGGGCGCCGTGCTGGCACCGGCCAAGAATATGGACCAGATGCATCGGATCGTGTTCAACGACTATATCGATGCGGGATTGGCGGCTTTCTTCATCGTCGTGGTGCTGGCGGTGTTGCTGTTCGGCATACGCACCGTGCTCGCGGCGCGTGCCACCAGCAAGCCGAGTACCGAGGAATCGCCGTTCGTTCCGGCGCCAATGGCACAGGCCTGATCATGAGCATGTTCGACTCTTTTGCGCAGGCCGGCCGCTATCTCGGGCAAAGCATGCGCCTGATGGTCGGCCTGCCCGATTACGACACCTACCTTGCGCACATGGAAGCGACTCATCCGGACCAGGCGCCGATGAGCTACGAAGACTTCTTCCGCGAGCGCCAGGAAGCGCGCTACGGCGGCGCCGGCAAACGGGGCGGCTGCTGCTGATTGCTTCCTGACTTTCCTCCCTTCGAGCGTGGCTTTGGCCACGCTCTTTTTTTTGCCCGCGTGAAAGTAAGCCAGGCGGGCATTGGGGAAAACAGTTTTTCCCACAGTAAAGTCAACGTTGTTTCTTCATTAAGCTGTCCGGCAACTTTGCGCCTGATCAAAGCTCAGCAGAATCTTTCCCCGTATATTTTTCCTGCTGGAACTGTCTAATCGATTAACGTACCGCAGGTTCGCGATGCCATGTTGAACTTCGAGCGCTCAAGCCTGAACAAAAAGTTGACGATTATTTCGTTTCTGTCGACCGGGACGGCCTTGCTGTTCGTGTTCATCGCCTTCACCGTCACCTCGGTGCTGAACCACCGCAAAGATGAAGGAATGCAACTATCGTCCTTCGCCGGCGTGATCGGCGCCAACAGCGTCGATGCCCTGCTGTTCAACGACCGCATTCAAGCCCAGCACACCTTGTCGGCCCTCAAGGCCAAGGATGAAATCGCCGGCGCCGCCCTGTTCGACCGCCAGGGCAAGTTGTTCGCCAGCTACGTCCCGGACAGCCGCGCCGACGCCGCCGAAGCGGTGCCGGCCGAACTCAATCTGGACGAAGCGGCCCTTGCCGAGGCCAATCGCCAGGGCGCCAGCGTGTGGTCGACCAGCATGCGGCTGTACCGCCCGGTGACGGCCAATAATTACCAGGTCGGCGTGGTGATGATCGAAGCGGACCTGACCACCATGTGGCTGGACGTGGTCAAGTCGCTCGGCGTGATCGCCGCGGCCATGGGCGGCTCGCTGCTGGTGGCCCTGCTGATGGCCAGCCGCTTCAAGAAAAGCATCGCCGATCCGGTCACCAAGCTGATCAATGCGGCCCAGAAAGTCTCGGCCAGCCAGAACTACAACCTGCGCATCACCCACGAGCGCAATGACGAGCTGGGAACCCTGATCGACAGCTTCAACGACATGCTGTCCCAGATCGAAGGGCGCGGCGCCGCCCTCACCCACCACCGCGACGAGCTGGAACGCCAGGTCAGCGTGCGCACCGAACAATTGGAAAAGGCCAAGAATGCCGCCGAAGCGGCCAGCCGCGCCAAGAGTGCCTTCCTGGCCACCATGAGCCATGAAATCCGCACGCCCATGAACGGCGTGCTGGGCATGACCGAAATGCTGCTCGGCACCCCGCTGACCGAAGCCCAGCGCAACTTTACCAAGCTGGTCAAGCGATCCGGCGAGCATTTGCTGGTGATCATTAATGACATCCTCGACTTTTCCAAGATCGAGGCCGGCAAGCTGTCCATCGAATACATCAACTTCAATCTGTGGGACTTGCTCGACGACATCAACACCATTTACACCCCCCAGGCGCACAGCAAGGCCATCGCGCTCGATTTCGACATCGCCAACGATATCCCGGTGGCCATCTGCGGCGACCCCAACCGCCTGCGCCAGATCATGGCCAATCTGCTGGGCAACGCCATCAAGTTCACCGACCGCGGCCGCATCCTGGCCAAGGTCGCGGTGGCCAGCGAAGATAGCGCCACCGTCCAGCTGCGCTTCGAGGTGCACGACACCGGCATCGGTGTTTCCCGCGAGGCGCGCGGGCGGATTTTCGAAGCCTTCTCGCAGGCCGACAGCTCGACCACCCGCAAATACGGCGGCACCGGGCTGGGCCTGGCGATCTCGCGCCAGCTGGTCGAGTTGATGGATGGCAAAATCGGGGTCGAGAATGCGCTGACGCAGGGATCGATTTTCTGGTTCACGGTCAGTTTCGACAAGCGCCGCGTCGATCCCGACGAACCCGGCGCGATCCTGCAAAGCGTCGAAGGCCTGCGCGTGCTGATTGTCGACGAACATCCCGACAGCCGCGAAGTGCTGGAGCAGCAGCTGGCCTTGTGGAAGGTCGGCACCGACAGCACCGACAACCCGCTCGATGCGATCGAGCGCCTGCAGGCCGCCGCGCAGGCCGGCACGCCGTACGACATGGCCATTCTCGACATGGACCTGCAGCGCACCAGCGGACTGTCGCTGGCGGCCGACATCAAGTCCACAACGGCCATCGCCAAAACCCGCCTGCTGCTGGTGAGCGATCAGCGCATGGCGGCCGACCCGGTGCAGCGGCGCAGCGCCGGCGTGGCGTACCAGCTGATCAAGCCGGCCCGCAGCGGCGACCTGTTCGAATGCATCATGCGCCCGCGCGGCAAGGGGATTCAGATGGCTGCGGCGCCCGCGCAACATGCCCTGGATGCGCCCGCGCAGTCCGGCACGCCGGCCGCCAAGGCGGCCAAGCTGCGGCGCGTGCTGCTGGCCGAGGATAATCCGGTCAATGTGGAAGTGGCCACCGCCATGCTCGACAGCCTGGGCCTGTCGGTCTACTGCGCCCGCAACGGCGACGAAGCGCTGCAGGAAGTGCGCGCCGGCGGCTACGACATCGTGCTGATGGATTGCCAGATGCCGGTGATGGACGGCTTTGCCGCCACCGCCGAGATCCGCCGCCACGAGCAGCAGCAGATGAACGGCCGCGGCCACAAGCTGCCGATCGTCGCCATCACCGCCAACGCGCTGCAGGGCGACCGCGAAGCCTGCCTGGCGGCCGGCATGGACGACTACCTGAGCAAACCGTTTACCCAGCAGCAGCTGGCCGCCGTGATCGGCCGCTGGGTGTACCTGCCGCTGGCAGCCCCGGTGCACCACGACGACTATGTGGCGCCGGCGCCCAAGCCCGAACCGGTGGTGCCGCAGCGCGACGTCATCAACCGGCATGCCCTCGACAACATCCGCGCGCTCAGCAAGGACCGCGGCGAAGCGCTGGTGCACAAGGTGGTGGCCGCCTACGTGGACGACACCCCGCAGCACCTGCGCACCCTGCGCCGCGCCATTGATGGCCTCGACAGCGGCAATTTGCGCAAGATCGCCCACAGCCTCAAGTCGAGCAGCGCCAACGTCGGCGCCGAGACCTTGGCACAGATGTGCAAGGACATGGAGACGCTCGGGCGCACCGAAACCACCGAAGGCGCGGCCACCATCCTCACCGACATGGAACACGAGTTTCAGGCAGTCCGGCATTCGCTCAGTGCCATCCTAGAGAGGGAAATCTAACATGCCAACAACTGCCAACAAACGCGGCGTGGTCCTGGTCGCCGATGACGATCCGGTCATGCGTCTGCTGATGCTGGAAATGCTCGGCCAGGTCGGGCTGGACGCCATCGAAGCCGAGGACGGCCTGCAGGCCGTGGCCATGTTCCAGAGTGTGGCGCCGGACCTGATCCTGCTCGACGTCGATATGCCGAACATGGACGGCTTCTCGGCCTGCCGCGAGATTCGCCAGCTCGAGACCGGCGCGCCGGTGCCGATCATCATGGTCACCGGCGGCGACGATATCGAAGCGGTCACCCACGCGTACGAAGTGGGCGCCACCGACTTTGTCTCCAAACCGATCAACTGGCCGATCCTCGGCCACCGCGTGCTGTACGTGCTGCGCGCCTCCGACGCCATCGTGCGCCTGCGCCTGGCCGATGCCCACAACCGCGCGGTGCTGGCAGCCATCCCCGACACCTTTTTCCGGCTCAGCAAAGACGGTTACTACCTCGATTACGAAGAAGGCCACGATGCCGGGGCCGCCATCCCGCACGACCACTGCCTGGGCAAGCACATCGCCGACGTGCTCCCGCGCGACATCGCCGACCGCCTGCTCGAACAGATGCAGGTGGTGCTCGACACGGAGCAGATCCGCTCGGTCGACTATGAACTGATGCGCAACGGCGTGGTCCACCATTTCGAAGCGCGCCTGGTGGCCACCGGCGTGGGCGCCGTGCTCGGGCTGGTGCGCGACATCAGCGAGCGCAAACGCAGCGAAGAACAGATCCGCCGCCTGGCATACTGCGACAGCCTGACCGGCATCCCCAACCGCCAGGCCTTCCTCGAAACGCTGGAGCGCGAACTGCACCGCTCCAAGATCAGCAACAAGAAGTTCGCGGTGCTGTTCATGGACCTGGACGGCTTCAAGCGCATCAACGACACGCTCGGCCACAACGTGGGCGACAACCTGCTCAAGATCGTCTCGGAACGGCTGCGCGAAACCATCCGCCCGAGCGACCTGGTCTCGCGCGGCGATCAGGCGCACAACCTGGCGCGCCTCGGGGGCGACGAGTTCACCATCCTGATTCCCGACCTGGACCGGGTCGAAAACGCGCTCAACGTGGCGCACCGGGTCAAGGATGCGATGCGCCGCCCCTTCCTGATCGACGGTCACGAAATCTTCGTCACCGCCAGCATCGGCATCTCGCTGTTCCCGGAAGACGGCGACGACTGCGATTCGCTGCTCAAGTACGCCGACACCGCCATGTACCACGCCAAGAACTGCGGCAAGAACAACGCCAAGCTATACAGCTCGTCGCTGACCATGCAGATCATGAGTCACGTCAAGCTCGAAGTCGGCCTGCGCAAGGCGCTCAAGAACGAGGAACTGTATCTGCTCTACCAGCCGCAGATCGACGTGCGCTCGGCCGAGATTGTCGGGGTCGAGGCGCTGGTGCGCTGGCGCCACCCGGAGCGCGGCATCGTGTCGCCGAACGAATTCATCCCGCTGGCCGAGGAGACCGGCCTGATCGTGCCGATCGGCGAATGGGTCATGCGCACCGCCTGCCATCAGGCCAAGGCCTGGCAGCGCCAGACCGGACGGGCGGTGCGCATCGCGGTCAACCTGTCGGCCAAGCAGTTCAAGGATGAGAACCTGGCGCAGATGGTGATGTCGGCGCTGCACGACACCGGGCTCGATCCCAAGCTGCTGGAGCTGGAGCTGACCGAGGGCACCCTGATGGACAATGCGCGCGCCACCATGTCAACCCTGGAGCAGCTGCGCGCAATCGGCGTGTACCTGTCGATCGACGATTTCGGCACCGGATACTCGTCGATGAATTATCTGAAACGCTTCGACGTGCGCGCGCTGAAGATCGACAAGAGCTTCATCTGCGGGCTGCCGCAGGATTCGGAAAACGCCGCCATCACCCGCGCCATCATCGCCATGGCGCATGGTTTGAAGATGGTGGTCGTGGCCGAGGGGGTGGAGACCGACGAACAGCTGGTCCTGCTGGAGGAATACGGCTGCGATCTGGTGCAGGGCTTTTACCTGGGCCACCCGTCGCCGCAGGAATCGATCACCCTCATGCTCAACAAAGCCAGCGCGCTGGCGCTGGCGATTCGCTGAGGGCGGGTTTTACTTCACGAAGCGCAGCGTGTGCACCGCCGGCCCGGGCAGCATCGGGGTCGGCGTGCCCTTCACCCAGTCGGCCTGTCCATCGCCGAAATACGGCGACAGCGGATGCCCGCTCTGCCCGCCCGGCATATTGAATACCCCCTGCTCCTCGTGCCCCGGCGACACCGTCATGCGCTCGGACTGGCCGAAGCTCGGACCGGCCACGCGCGGCATGTTGGCGTCTCCCGGCAGGCGATCGGCCGGCACGCTCAGCCAGCGCCTGAGCATCGGCACGGCCGCCGCGATCGGATGGGCGATCGCCACGGTGTTGCGCGCGCCCCAGCTCGCGTCCGCCAGCCTGGCGCCGTCCTGCGTCAGCTCCCCGATCACCTTGTCGATCGCCGCCAGCTGCACCGCACGCCAGTCGGCATAACCGGGCGGGAGCCAGGCCGCATTGCGCTCGTCGACCAGGCGCGCCACCACCACCGGCCAGCGCGAACTGGCCAGCACCATCGTCACCTTGTCCCCCAGCGCCGCCAGTTCGCCGTCGGCGCCGTCGTACAGCAGGTCGTGCATGGCCCACATGAAGTTGCGCGACAGGCGGTAGCCGGCCGAGTCCACGCTGGCATGGCCATCCCAGCTTTCCTTCAGCAGGCGCAAAAATTCGGCCCGCTGCGGCTTGCCCTGCAGTGCGTCCGTATCGAGCACCTTCAGGGCGCGCTCGCGCCACGGCGCGATAAATAGTGCGCGGTCGTCCAGCGATACGCGGTACACCCCGCCGATGTCGGCCTTGGCGCCCAGTGCGCTCAAGTCCTCGCGCACCTGCCGGTGACGCGCGCCGATGTCGAAGCCGCCGTCGCCGATCAGCTGCGCCTCGGGGCCGTTCAGCTGGCGGCTGTTGGCGCTCGACAGCTGGCCACCGGCCGGATTGAGCAGGCGCGGATATTCATCCTCCCGCAACAGCCCATCAAAGGTGCTGCCGTCGGCATCGATCGGATAGGTCGCCGCCTGCCCATGCTGCGCGCGGCGCGGCAGCATGCCGGCGATGGTCCAGCCGATATTCCCCTTGGCGTCGCCGGCGATGAAATTCTGCGCCGGGATGCCCAGCGAAGTGGCGACCTTCAGGGCTTCCTCCACGCTGTCGACCGTTTCGAGGCGGCGTGGATTCAGATTGAGCGCCTCGGCCCGGTGCGCCACCCAGTGCAGCGCGTAGGTCTTGCCCGCCACCTCGTGCAGCGGACCGTAGGCGCTGTCGCGCACCACCATCTGCTCGGCCGGGAGGCCTTTGACCTGGATGGTTTCGGTGTGCGCGGTGGGCGTCTCCCAGCCGCCCGGCGTGCGTACCTGGCCAGGGCGGGCCGGATCGGTCCCGATCTTGATCAGGTCGAGATAGTCGCCGTAACTGTTGGTGTAGCCCCAGGCGACATGGCCGTTGCTGCCCACCACCACCACCGGTAGCGCGCCCGGCAAGGTGACGCCGACCGTGCGGCGCGGCTGGCCGGCCGCGTCGGGGAACTGCAGCGCCAGCCGGTACCAGATATTCGGCAGACGCAGGTTCAGGTGCATGTCGTCGGCCACGATGGCCGCGCCGGTGCTGCTGCGGCTGCCCGCCACCGCCCAGTTGTTGCTGCCGACCGAATCGGTGAAGTCGGCCGAGGCCACCTGGGCCGCCGTGCCGGTGCGCGGCCGGCCCCACCATGCCGGTGCGGTGGGCGGTATCGGCGCCGGGGTGCCGTCCACTTTGGCCGCATCAAGCGGCGCGTCCCACACGCTCGATTCGGGCATCAAAAAGGCGCGCTGTTCGGCGCTCGCATGCTCCTGCAGCCAGCCGCGCGCCAGTTCGCGCGGCGCCTGATTGTCTTGCAGGTCGAAGTACATGGCGCACACCACCAGCAGCGAATCGGCGGCATTCCAGGCACGCGGGGGCTGGCCGATCAGCGCATATTCGAAGGGTCTGGCCGCCAGCGCGTTCAAGCCGTCGTTGACGCCGGCGACATAGCGCTCGAGCAGGCGGCGCTCGTCCGGATTCATGGCTTGCAGCGCGCGTTCGGCGCGCGCCCGGAAGCGGTGCAGGCGGTGCGTGCGGTCGACCGGCAAGGCCTTCGGTCCAAACAGCTCAGCCAGTTCGCCCGCCCCCACGCGGCGCAGCAGATCCATTTGGAAGAAGCGCTCCTGCGCATGCACATAGCCAGTGGCGTAGGCGAGGTCATTGCGGTCGGCGCCGCTGATCAAGGGCACGCCCCGGGCGTCGCGCGCCACCGTCACCGGTGCCGACAGGCCGGGCGCGTGGATGTCGCCATCAAGGGTGGCAAGGCTGCCCCTGAGAAACATCCAGATCGCCAGCGCGGCGAGCACCAGTAATGCCAGCAGAGACAACGCTACCCGCTTTGTCCAGACCTTGATTCCACGCTTGGCCATGCCCACATCTCCCCGCTTTGAATAGCTGCGCATATTGCCAGAGAAATCGGGCCGCGCGCAAACAAATTACGGTACCGGCAACCGGACCAGGCGTCAGTAAATAGCGGTGTATGATGAATTTTTACCCCATCACCTGGCGCATGCCGCTGCAAAGCCATGCCCAGGCTCTGCAATGTGATTTTCAGGGAGATAGCGATGCGAACCTTGTTGATTGCGATGGGCGCGGCAGCAGTGTTGTCCGGCTGCGCCACGCCGCAGGAACGAGCCGCCCGGGCGCAGGCGGATGTCGAACAGATGATGCAGCAGTATGGTCCGGCCTGCCGCCGGCTCGGCTACCAGGAAAACTCGGATCAGTGGCGCAACTGCGTGCTGCAGCTCAGCGCCAAGGATGATGCTCAGCGTTACGGTCCGTCGTATTACGCAGGCTTCGGACGGCGTCATTGGGCGCTGGGCGGATACTGGGGGCCGTACTGGTAAGCCGCGCCCCGAAGCGCGCCGCCGCGGCCGCCTTGGTCATGGGCTCGCGGCTGTCGAGCAGGTGCAGCAGCAGGTGCTGTGCATGGCGCAGCAAGCGGGGATGCATGGCGTCGCGCGGGTGCAGCGCAAGGCGCACCAGCGGCGCGTGGCGCAGCGCCGCGGCCAGCATGCTGACAGCCGGTGGCGAGGCCAGCCGGCCGGCGCAGTTGCGCGCCGCGTACACCAGCGCCGGCGACCACACCGAACGCCGCCCGGGCAAAATGTAAAAGCGGCCGTAGCTGGTGGTGTAGGCGAAGGAATATTCGCGCAGCGCCGCCCAGGCCGGTGTGCCCAGCAGCCAGGCCGGCGCCACGAAGCCGGCCGGACGCCAGCCGCGCTGGCGAAACCAGCCCAGCCCCAGTTCGATGCGGCGGCGGGCTTCGTCCGCGCCGATGGCGGCGAACTCTCCCTCCCCTTGCGTGTACACCCGCCGCCGCAACTGTTGGCGCCATGTGCTCGGTGGAGCGGCCTGATCCAGGTGCGTGTAGCCGTGCAGCGCCAGCTCGTGTCCCTGTGCGGCCAGGGCGCCGAGCATGGCTTCGCAGGCCAGGTCGCGCCGCGCATTGTCGTGATAGCGCGGCACCACCAGCCAGGTCAGTGGAATGTCGGCCACTTCGCGCACCGCGTGCAGCAGGCGCAGGCAGGCAGGCCAGGTGGCCGGCGCCACGTCGTGGATGGCCACGCACAGCGGCGCGCGCCCGCTGCCCGCCTCACTCGGGAACACAGACCGGCTCCGTTTCGAGGTCCGCACGTTCGCGCGAGGCCAGCAGGCCGGCGTAGCGGCGCATCAGCTGGGGCATGATGTGATTCCAGTCGTACTGTTCGCTGGCCTTGCGCCGCGCCGCCAGCGCGCGTGCCTCCAGCCCCTGGCTGTAGATGGCGTCGATGCCGGCGCACAGGCTGGCCGCGCTATTGGGTTCGACCAGGATGCCGCAGCGCTCGTCGACCAGTTCGGCCACCCCGCCGCCGCGCGCGCCCACCACCGGCAAGCCGCAGGCCATGGCTTCGAGCACGATCAGGCCGAAGGTTTCGCAATCGCCCGGGTGGACCAGCACGTCGCAGCTGGCCAGCAGGCGCGCCAGCGAGCGCTGGTCGCGCTTGAACGGCATGAAACTGATCTGCGGGTAGCGCGGCAACGCCGTACCGGCGCCGATCAGCAGCAGGTGGTAGGGCCGCCCCAGCGTGCGCACCGCCTCGATCAGGTGATGCAGTTTTTTTTCGGGAGTGAAGCGGCCCGCATACACCAGCAGCCGGGTGCCCGGCGCCAGCCGCAGGTGCTGGCGCAAGGTGGCCACGCGGCGCTGCGGATTGAACACCTGCGCGTCGATACCGAGCGGCTGGTGCACGGCGCCGCGGATGCCCATGCTGGCCAGTTCCTGCACCATCAGGCGGCTGGGCGCGAACACCATGTCGAACTGGCCGTACAGCTGCGCCAGGTAATGGCGCGCGCCGTGCATGGCGGTGTTGCCGAAGCGGCGGCGGATCAGGTGCGGCAGATCGGAGTGATAGAACGCCACGGCCGGAATACCCAGGCGCCGCTTGGTGCGCAGGGCCGCCCAGGCGCAGGGCCCGGCGTCGCCCGCCTCGACCAGGTCGGGCTGCAGCGCCTGCACCAGGCGCGCGACCGCGCCGACCGAATACGGCCAGCGGTATCCGTGCAGGCCCGGAACCGGCACGCTGGGCACGCGCAGCGTGGCCGGCGGATGCGTACTGGTGCACACATTGGGACTGGCGATGGTGTGGCGCACCCGGCTGCGCTGGGCCAGCCAGCGCGCCTTGGCGTTGATGTAGGTGCTGACGCCGCCACCCTGCGCGGCATAGAACATGGTGATATCGACGAGGTGCATGCTGTGAGTCCGTATTGTGTGAACTCACGATAGCAAAGGCCCGGCCTGCGCCGTTTGAGCGCACGCAAGGTGCGCCGGGCCACCTTACAGTACGCCGTCTTTTCTCAAAGCGGCAATATCGTCGTTGGTGTAACCGAGCTGTTGCAGTATTTCCTCGTTGTGCTGACCCAGGGCCGGCCCCAGCCAGCGCGTTTGCCCTGGCGTGGCCGACAGTTTCGGCGTGATTGCCGGCATCTTGACCGGCGTGCCATCGGCAAACTGGTGCTGCTCGAACATCCCGCGCGCAAGGAATTGCGGGTCGCTCATCATGTCGCGCACCGAGTAGATCTTGCCGGCCGGGACATCGGCCGCCTGCAAAGTGGCCAGCGCGGAATCGATGCTCTGGGTGTCGCACCAGGCCTGGATCGCGGCGTCGATCTCGGCCGCGCGCGGCACCCGGCCGTCGTTGCGCGCCAGTTGCGGATCGCCGGCCAGATCGATGCGGCCCATGGCCAGCATCAGGCGCTTGAAGATCGCGTCGCCATTGCCGGCGATGACGATGTTCTGGCCATCGCTGGTGGTGTAGGTATTCGATGGCACGATGCCTGGCAGCGCGCCGCCGGTACGCTCGCGCACCACGCCGGCATGATCGTATTCCGGCACCAGCGATTCCATCATGTTGAACACCGCTTCGTACAGGGCCACGTCGATCATCTGGCCCTCGCCGGTCTGGTCGCGGTGACGCAGCGCCGCCAGCGCGCCGATCACGCCGTGCAGCGCCGCCACGGAGTCGCCGATCGATACGCCCACCCGCAGCGGCGGGCGGTCCGGATGCCCGGATACGTAGCGCAGGCCGCCCATCGATTCGCCGATGGCGCCAAAGCCCGGCTGATCCTTCATCGGCCCGCTCTGGCCGAAGCCGGACAGGCGCACCATGATCACGCGCGGGTTCTCGCGCTTGAGCTCTTCATAGCCGATCCCCCACTTCTCCAGCACGCCGGGGCGGTAGTTCTCGACGATGATGTCCGCTTCCAGCGCCAGCTTCCTGGCGATCGCCCGGCCGCGCTCATGCTTCATGTTGAGCGTCAGGCTCTTCTTGTTGCGCGACTGGACCGACCACCACAGCGAGGTGCCGTCCTTGAGAATGCGCCAGTGGCGGATCGGGTCGCCGCCATCGGGCGACTCGATCTTGATCACGTCCGCGCCGAATTCGCCCAGCACGCGGGCGCAGAAAGGTCCGGCGATCAGCGTGCCCAGTTCGAGCACCTTGACGCCGGCGAGTGCACCTTTTGAAGTAGTCATCGGTAGAGTGGAAAAGTCAGGTGGAACGGCGGTCGAGCATGGCGCGCGCGATGGTGCCGGCATCGACGTATTCGAGTTCGCCGCCGACCGGTACGCCGCGCGCCAGCCGGCTGACCTTCAGGCCGCGTGCCTTGAGCATCTCGCTGATGTAGTGCGCGGTGGCCTCGCCTTCGTTGGTGAAATTGGTCGCCAGGACCACTTCGCCGACCACGCCGTCGGCCGCGCGCCCGATCAGTTTATCGAGATGGATGTCCTTGGGGCCGATGCCGTCGAGCGGCGACAGGCGCCCCATCAGCACGAAATACAGGCCCTTGTAGGTCAGGGTCTGCTCGATCATCAGCTGGTCGGCCGGGGTCTCGACGACGCACAGCAGGCTGCGGTCGCGCGCCTCGTCGAGGCAGACGTCGCACACTTCGGTTTCGGCGAAGGTGTTACACAGCGCGCAGTGGTGCACCGTGTCGACCGCCTGGTACAGCGCGCGCGACAGCATTTCGGCGCCTTCGCGGTCGTGCTGCAGCAGATGGAAGGCCATGCGCTGCGCCGACTTCGGACCGACGCCAGGCAGACGCCGCAGCGCCTCGGTCAGGAAGTCGAGCGACCTGGACATGCTTAGAACGGCATCTTGAAGCCGGGCGGCAGCTGCATGCCGGAGGTCAGGCCGCCCATCTTCTCGGCGGAGGTGGCTTCGGCCTTGCGCACCGCATCGTTGAAGGCTGCGGCCACCAGGTCTTCGAGCATGTCCTTGTCGTCGGCCAGCAGCGACGGATCGATCGAGACGCGCTTGACGTCGTTCTTGCAGGTCATGACGACCTTCACCAGGCCGGCGCCGGACTGGCCTTCGACTTCGATCAGTGCCAGCTGATCCTGCGCCTTCTTCATATTGTCCTGCATGGCTTGCGCCTGTTTCATCAAGCCTGCGAGCTGGTTCTTCATCATGGTAGGTTCTCCGACAAATGGATAAGTGGATGATTTGATTATGCCTGGGCGGCGCTGGCGACCGGTGGACGGATCGAGCCGGGCACCACGAAGGCGCCGAAGGCGCTGGCCAGTTCCTGCACAAAGGGATCGTTGGCGACGGTGTCGTCGGCCTGGCGCTGGCACTCTTCGCGGTAGGCCTGCGCTTCGGCGCTGGCGGTGTACCAGACCTGGCCGATGTCGATCTCGACATGCACCTTGGTCGCGGCGAAGCGTTCCTGCAGCGCGGCGCACAGTTTTTCGGTATTGCCGCTGGCGCGCAGCGTATCGATCGGTACGCGCAGTCGGAAGGTGGTGACCTTGCCGTCCACGCCGCACGACACGAGCTGGGTCTGGAAGGCCAGCTGCTGGGCCACGCCGCGCAAGGGCAAAGTGGCGGCCAGGGCGGGCCAGTTGCCGTCCCAGCCGATCTCGGGGACCGGCGTGATCACATATGGCGGACGCTCGGCTGCCGGCGCGCGCGCCACTGCGGGCGCGCCGGCGGCGGCCGGCGCTTCCTGGGCGACGGCGGTGTCGTCGGAAAATTCGGTGACCCACGATGGCGGACCTTCGTCGTCATCGTCCTGCTGCATGCGCGGCTGGGGCTGCGCCGCTTGCGGCGTGGGCTGCTCCCACGGCGGTGGCGCCGCCGGTGCGGCAGGCGCCGGTGGCGCTGGCGGCGCGGCGGCCGGAACCGGCGCCGGTGCGGGCGCCGCTTCGGCGGCCGGACGGCGCGGGGTCGAGCCGGGACTGCGGCTGGCCGCACGCGCCGCTTCGAGCGCGGCATTGATGGCCGCGCGCGCAGAACTCATGGCCGGTGCGGGAGCGGAAGGTGCGGCCGGCGCCGGCGCCGACGCTTGCGGCGCAACCGGCGCTGCTGCGCGCACCGGCGCCGGAGCAGGCGCGGACGGGATCGGGCGCGGCGCGGGCGCCACCGGACGCGCGCTGGCCGGACCTGCCGGCGCCACGCCTTCGGCGCCGCCATTACCCGGACGGAAAGCGAGCATGCGCAGCAGCGTCATGGTGAAGCCGGCGTATTCGTCCGGCGCGAGGCCGATCTCGTTGCGGCCATGGACGGCGATCTGGTAAAACAGCTGCACTTCCTGCGCGTCGAACGCGGCCGCGAGGCGCACGATGTCGGCCAGCTCGGGCAGGTCTTCGGGCAAGGCCGACGGCACGCTTTGCGCCAGCGCGATCCGGTGCAGCAAGGTGCCCAGGTCCTGCAGGGCGCCGTTGTAGGACAGGCTGCGGCTGGCCATTTCGTCGGCGACCGCCATCAGATCGGCGCCGTCCTGCTTGAGCAGGGCGTCGAGCAGGCGCACCAGATAGGACTGGTCGAGCGCGCCCAGCATGCCCTGCACCGCTTCGAGCGTGACCTGGCCGGCCGCGTAGGCGATGGCCTGGTCGGTCAGCGAGAGCGCATCGCGCATCGAGCCGTGCGCGCCTTGCGCCAGCAGGCGCAGGGCCGGCTGTTCGAAGCTGATGCCTTCCTGCCCGAGAATGTTATCGAGGTGGCTGACGATGTGCCCCGGCGGCATCTGCTTGAGATTGAACTGCAGGCAGCGCGACAGCACCGTGACCGGAATCTTTTGCGGGTCGGTGGTGGCCAGGATGAACTTGACGTGCGCGGGCGGCTCTTCCAGCGTCTTCAGCATGGCGTTGAAGGCGTGGTTGGTCAGCATGTGGACTTCGTCGATCATATAGACCTTGAAGCGCGCGTTCGACGGCGCGTACACGGCCTGTTCGAGCAGCTGGGCCATCTCGTCCACGCCACGGTTCGAGGCCGCGTCCATTTCGATGTAGTCGACGAAGCGGCCGGCGTCGATGGCGCTGCAGGCTTCGCACGCGCCGCAGGGGGTGGCGGTCACGCCGCCGTTGCCGTCCGGGCCGATGCAATTGAGCGACTTGGCCAGGATGCGCGACAGCGTGGTCTTGCCGACGCCGCGCGTGCCGGTAAACAGATAAGCGTGGTGCAGGCGGCCGGTGCCGAGTGCGTGCGTGAGCGCGCGCACCACGTGTTCCTGGCCGACCAGGGTGTCGAAGTTCTTGGGACGGTATTTGCGGGCGAGGACTTGATAGGACATGCTGGATTTTACCGTAGAAGAGCGAACCCGGCGGGCTTTCACCGGCCACCAAAAGGCAATTGTAGCAAGACCCCGCGCGAACGCGAAACGGATGCTGCGAAGGATGGACGGCTGAGGGAGTTACTGCGAGGAAGATCGAAAGAGGCGAGCCTGATCTGCGGCACTTGCGGTGAACGGCCGTGGCTGCTTCGTTCCCGACCTGACCAGGTTAGCCATGCCACAATGCGCAGGGGCCCGCCAGCGCTCATTATAGCGTAGGTTTGCACCGCCCACCAATTAAATCCCCAGAGCGCTCCAGATCGCATCCACCCGCGCCTTCACTTCCGGCGTCATTGCAATCGTGGTGCCCCACTCGCGGCTGGTTTCGCCCGGCCACTTGTTGGTGGCATCGATCCCCATCTTGCTGCCCAGGCCACTGACCGGCGACGCGAAGTCCAGGTAGTCGATCGGGGTGTTGTCGACCAGCGTGGTGTCGCGGGTCGGATCGACGCGCGTGGTGATGGCCCAGATCACTTCCTTCCAGTCGCGGATATTGACGTCCTCGTCGACCACCACGATGAACTTGGTATACATGAACTGGCGCAGGAAACTCCACACGCCGAACATCACGCGCTTGGCGTGGCCGGCGTACTGCTTCTTCATCTGCACCACGGCCATGCGGTAACTGCAGCCTTCCGGCGGCAGATAGAAATCGGTGATCTCGCTGAACTGCTTTTGCAGCAGCGGGATGAACACTTCATTAAGCGCCACGCCGAGGACGGCCGGCTCGTCGGGCGGCTTGCCTGTATAGGTGGAGTGATAGATGGGATCGCGCCGCATGGTGATGCGGTCGATGGTAAACACCGGGAAGCTGTCCTGCTCATTGTAATAGCCGGTATGGTCGCCATACGGGCCTTCGAGCGCGTGCTCGTAGCCGCTCGGATGATTCGGATCGGGGTAGATATGCCCTTCCAGCACGATCTCGCTCGACGCCGGAACCCTTAACTCGCTGCCGATGGCCTTCGTCAGCACCGTGCGGCTGCCGCGCAGCAGGCCGGCGAACTGGTATTCGGACAGGCTGTCGGGCACCGGCGTCACCGCGCCCAGGATCGTGGCCGGGTCGGCGCCCAGCGCCACCGCCACCGGATACGGCTTGCCGGGGTTGGCGATGCAGTGTTCGCGGAAGTCGAGCGCGCCGCCGCGGTGCGCGAGCCAGCGCATGATGACCTTGTTCGGCCCCAGCACCTGCTGGCGGTAGATGCCCAGGTTCTGGCGCTTCTTGTTGGGCCCCTTGGTGATCACCAGCCCCCAGGTGATCAGCGGCGCCACGTCGCCGGGCCAGCAGTGCTGGATCGGCAGGCGCGCCAGGTCGACATCGGCGCCCTCCCACACGATCTCCTGACAGGGCGCGCCGCGCACTTCTTTCGGCGACATGTCCCACACCGCCTTGACCAGGGAGCCCATGTCCAGCATGTCCTTGAAGCCCTTGGGCGGCTCCGGCTCCTTCAGGCGCGCCAGCACGTGGCCGATCTTGCGCAGCTCACTCACGCTATCGGCGCCCATCCCCAGCGCGACCCGGCGCGGGGTGCCAAACAGATTGCCCAGCACCGGCATGGTGTGGCCGGTGGGCTGCTCGAACAGCAGCGCCGGCCCTTCGGCCCGCAGCACCCGGTCGCAGATCTCCGTCATCTCCAAATGGGGGGAAACCGGCGTACTGACACGCTTTAATTCGCCGTTTTCTTGCAATTGAGAAAGAAAATCGCGGAGATCAGAATATTTCATCGATTAAATGCCGTTTTTTTGTTGTCAAGAGGGTTGTTCAAATTACCACGCCAAGTCCTTGATTTCACTACACTTTGGTGCGCTGCGTCAAGAAAAGCTAGATCCAAAAGTAATAATAGATCGTTGTGTTAGTATTGACTTGATATATGCGAGCTTCTACAATTTGCTCCATCTTGATGAGACAGCTGTTTGTTTGATATCGCCAAAGGCGCAATTCTAGCCTGTCTCATACATTCACGGGGTCGGGGCCCCAACGACATTTTAAGGAGTGTTTTCATTGGGCGTCTGCCCGCTCCCCCGAACAAAGTTGTTAGCCACTGCGCCCAATACCACACGGGAACGGCCAGCTGAAGCGAAGCAATGACGGCGTTAATCGACCGCAACGCGCGGCGATAGACGATATTTCTGATGCACGGCATTAGCCAGACCCGCTGCGTACGACGCGGCGCCGGGACAGCTTTTTCCGCGACAAAGGGGAATTCGATGACAAATCGTGTTAACGGTGCGGCCGCAAAGACCGCCCAGACCTCGGCCCGCCAGCCGATCACGTGGACTTCCGTGAGCAAAACGGCACGCGGCGTTTTGACGACCGCACAGCATACCCTGACCGGATTCGGTCTCTCCGCAGTAGCAGTAGCCGTCATCCTGTACGCCCGCCCCGACCTGGCGCAGCAGGTATTGCACACGATCGCGCCGCCGGCGGCCGCGCCGGCGCCTGTCGCCGCCCCCGCCCTGTCGGCCCTGATGGAAAAGCCGGCCGTGGCCGAGCGCGCGGTGGAAGCGCCGCCAGCGCCGCTGACGGCCGATGAAAAAGCCATGCTGGGCACCAGCAAGCAGCAACAGTTCGTCACCTCCTGGCTGTCCAAGCGCTACCGCGTGGCCGGCGATGCCGCCAATATGCTGGTCTCGACCGCCTACCTCACGGCGCGCGAAATCAAGATCGACCCGCTGCTGATTCTGGCCGTGATGGCCATCGAATCGGGCCTGAACCCGTTTGCCGAAAGCCCCGTCGGCGCGCAAGGCTTGATGCAGGTGATGTCGAAGGTGCACCACGAAAAATTCCAGGACATGGGCGGCGCCAAGGCGGCGCTCAACCCGGTCGCCAACATCCGTGTCGGCGCGCAAATCCTCAAGGAATACGTCAGCCGTGGCGGCTCCGTGGAAGCGGGCCTGAAGACCTATGTGGGCGCGTCGGCGTTCGAAAGCGATTCCGGCTACGGCGCGCGCGTCATGGCCGAATTCCACCGCCTCAAGCAGGTCGCCGCAGGCAAGAAAGTGCCGACCACGACCGCGCCATCAACGCCAACGCTGGTGGCCCAGAAAGCCGCCACGAAAGCCGAACCGCAAGGCACCGAAGCCAGCGCCAGCGATCCGATCGCCGGCCTGTAACAACAAGCCACGAATGCGAAACGGCCCGATCATCGATCGGGCCGTTTTGCGTTAACCGGGCGGTTGAGCCCTTAGCGGCGATTGTCTGCGGCAACCTCGTCCGGACGCAGGCGCGCGGCCAGCTTGTCCAGCACGCCATTGACGTATTTGTGCCCGTCGATACCGCCAAACGACTTGGTCAGCTCGACCGCTTCGTTGATCACGACGCGGTAAGGAATGTCCAGGTTGTTCTTGAGTTCGAACGCGCCCAGCAGCAGCACGCCGTGCTCGACCGGCGACAGCTCGGCGACATTGCGGTCGATCAGCGGGGCAAAGCTTTCGCGCAGGGTCACCGATTCCTTGATGGCGCCGTACAGCAGCGCGCCGAAATAGTCGGCATCGGCCTTGTCGAAGCCGTGCGCGGCGCGGATATTGTTGACGACCGTGCTGGCCGTCTCGTTGTTCAGCAGCCATTGGTACAGCCCCTGCAGGGCGAACTCGCGCGCGCGGTGACGCGGCGTACGGTTCTTGCTGGGATTGGCGTGCGTGGTCTTGTCAGTCATTCGGTTACCTACATTGCTAATATTAGATGGCGGCGAAGCTTATTCTTCGTCCGCTTGCAGTTCATCGAGCGCGATCAGCAGGTTGGCCATCTCGACCGCCACGCGTGCAGCCTCGGTGCCCTTCTCGGCCATGCGCGCTTCGGCCTGCTCGTCGTTCTCGGTGGTCAGTACGGCGTTGGCGATGGCCATGCCATAGTCCAGCGCGACCCGGGTGATGCCGGAACCGGACTCGTTCGACACCAGTTCGAAGTGGTACGTCTCGCCGCGGATGACGGCGCCGAGCGCGATCAGCGCGTCGAACTGCTGGGTCTCGGCCATTTTTTGCAGCGCCAGCGGAATTTCCAGGGCGCCCGGCACGGTCACGTGCAGGACGTCTTCGTCGGCCACGCCCAGGTGCTTGAGCTCAGCCAGGCAGGACGACAGCAGCCCGTGCCCGACGTCGGCATTGAATCGCGCCTGGACGATGCCGATGCGCAGACCGGAGCCGGTCAAGTTGCTTTCATAAGTTCCTACGGTCATGGCTGCCCTCTTCGATGTTTCATTAATGGATCTTCAATCATACCGCGATCACGCCTCGGGCTTCGCCAGATAGCCGGTGACTTCGAGATCGAAGCCGGTCATCGATGGCATCTTGCGCGGGCTGGCCAGCAGCTGCATCTTGCCGACGCCCAGGTCCTTGAGAATCTGGGCGCCAATGCCGTAGGTGCGCAGGTCCATGCTGGCCGCGCGCGCTTGCGGACGGGTGTCGGTGCGGTCCAGGGCGGCGAACTGGGCGAACAGCTGCTCGGCCGTCTCGCCGCAGTTGAGCAGCACCATCACGCCGCGCTCGGACGCCTTGATCGCCTTCATGGCCGAGGTCATGGTCCACGAGTGCGTGGTGGCACGGCTTTCCAGCAGGTCCAGGATCGATACCGGCTGATGCACGCGCACCAGGCATTCGCGGTCCGGCGCGATGTCGCCGTGCACCATGGCCAGATGGGCCGCGCCGCTGGGCTTGTCGCGGAACGCGATCAGGCGGAAGTCGCCGAACTCGGTGCTCATCGGGCGCTCGGCGATGCGTTCGACCAGACACTCGTTCTGGCCGCGGTAGTGGATCAGGTCGGCAATGGTGCCGATCTTCAGATTATGTTCCTTGGCGAATTCCAGCAGGTCCGGCAGGCGCGCCATGGTGCCGTCGTCCTTGAGGATCTCGCAGATCACCGAAGCCGGCGTCAGGCCGGCCATGTCGGTGAGGTCGCAGCCGGCTTCGGTGTGGCCGGCGCGCATGAGCACGCCGCCGCGCTGGGCCTTGAGCGGGAAAATGTGGCCGGGCTGGACGATGTCGGCCGGGGTGGCGTTCCTGGCCACCGCGACTTGGATGGTGCGCGCCCGGTCGGCCGCCGAAATGCCGGTGGTCACGCCCTCGGCCGCCTCGATCGAGACGGTGAAATTGGTGCCGAAGGAGGTGCCGTTACTGGTCGTCATCATCGGCAGGTTCAGCTGCTTGCAGCGCTCCTCGGTCAGGGTCAGGCAGACCAGGCCGCGCGCGTGCTTGACCATGAAATTGATCGCTTCGGGCGTGACGAAGTCGGCGCCCAGCACCAGGTCGCCTTCGTTCTCGCGATCTTCCTCGTCGACCAGAATGACCATGCGCCCGGCGCGCAATTCTGCAACGATTTCCTGTGTGCTCGAGATAGACATCGGTTTCCCTTATTCAAAAACTGCCAATACGCAATCCGCTATTTTAATGGATACGCTTACTAAACGGCAGAAAATAGGCTGACCTCGCGGCAAGCTACGGGGTAAAATTCCCTACCTTAATTTAAATATAATTTTGACAATGACCAAGCAAATAGTTCGCCGCGTTTGCGCTGCCGCAGTCCTGTTCGCCTTGATGGCGTCCAGCCAGGGTGCCATCAAGCTGAGCGATCCGATCCCTGTGGGGCCCCAGGTCAAGGTTGGCAAACTGGCCAACGGGCTGACCTATTACATCCAGAAGAACGGCAAGCCGGAAAAAAAGCTGGAGCTGCGCCTGGTGGTCAAGGCCGGTTCGATCCTGGAGGACGAGGACCAGCGCGGCCTGGCCCACTTCACCGAACACCTGGCCTTCAACGGCTCGACCCACTTCAAGAAGCATGAACTGGTGTCCTACCTGCAATCGATCGGAGTCAAGTTCGGCGCCGACCTGAATGCCTACACCAGCTTCGATGAAACCGTCTATATTCTTCCGATTCCAACGAACAACAAGGAAAACATCGACAAGGGCTTCCTGGTATTGCAGGACTGGGCCGGCGGCCTGACCCTGGACGCCGCCGCCATCGACGCCGAGCGCAGCATCGTGCTGGAAGAGTTGCGCCTGGGCAAAGGCGCGCAGGACCGGATGAACAAGGTATTGCTGCCGAAGATATTCAACGGCTCGCGCTACGCCGAGCGGCTGCCCATCGGCAAGGAAGAAATCATCAAGAACGCCAGCTACGAGACCGTGCGGCGGTTCTACAAGGATTGGTACCGGCCCGATCTGATGGCCGTGGTGGTGGTTGGCGACATCGAACCGGCCGAGGCGGAAAAGCTGGTCAAGGCCCATTTCGGCAAATTGAAGAACCCGCCACGCGAACGCGAGCGCGTCTACGCAAGCATTCCCACCCGCACCGATACCGAGGCGGTGGTGGTGACCGACAAGGAAGCCGGCGGCAATGCCGTGCTGATTCGTTATCCGCTGACCGACAGGAAGGAAAAGGCCAACTTCGCCGACTACCGCGACAAGCTGATCGAATCGCTGTTCAGCGCGATGCTCAACCAGCGCCTGGCCGAGATCGGCCAGCAGCCCGAGCCGCCCTACGTGGGCGCCGGCAGCGGCATCAACCGCCTGACGCCGCGCTACAAGTCCTTCATGTCGTCGGCCGGCCTGGGCAAAGGTGGCGCCACCCCGGCCATCGACACACTGGTGCAGGAAAATGCGCGGGTACGTCAGTTTGGCTTCAGTGCGGCCGAACTCGAGCGCGCGCGCAAAAACATGATGCGCAACTACGAGCGCGCCTACAAGGAGCGCGACAAGACCGATTCGTCCAGCTACGTGGGTGAATACGTGCGCAACTTCCTGGAAAAGGAAAGCATTCCGGGCATCGAGAACGAGTACAACTACGTGCGCGAGCTGTTGCCGGCGATCACACTGGAAGAACTGAACCACTACGCCCGCGTCACCGTTCCGGCCGAGTCGGGCAAGCTGGTGGTCTACATGGGGACCAACAGCGCGGACGCGCCCGCCCCGACCGGCGCCCAGCTGCTGGCCAGCGTGGCCGCGGCCGAGAAAGTGGAAGTCAAGCCGCTGGACGACAAGGCGGTGGCGCAAAACCTGATGGACAAGCCACCCGCGCCGGGCACGATCGTGGCGGAAACGCACGACAAGGTCCTGGGCCTGACCCGGCTGACGCTGTCCAACGGCATCAATGTCATCCTCAAGCAGACCGACTTCAAGAACGACCAGGTGCTCATGAGCGGGGTGCGCTATGGCGGCCAGTCGCTGTTCGGCGACGCCGACACCTTCAATGCACGCTATGCGAGCGCGGTGGCGGGCGCCATGGGCGTGGGTGCGTACTCGCCGATCGACATGCAAAAGGTATTGGCCGGCAAGACCGCCTCGCTCGGGATCGGCATGGGCGACTACTATGAAGTGGTCAACGGCAGGGCCGGCAGCAACGACATCGAAACCATGCTGCAATTCGCCTACCTGCGCCTGACCGGGGCGCGCCGCGACGAGGGCCTGTACAAGTCATTCATGAGCCGCCAGCAGGAAGCGGCGCGCAATGCCTTGACCCAGCCGGAAGCGATCTTCCGCGACGAAGTCACCGCCACCCTGTACAACAAGCACCCGCGCGTGGCGCGCACCACGCGCACTGCCGATCTGAGCAGGATCGACCTGGACCGCGCGCTGGAAATCTACCGCGCACGCTTTTCCAGCGCGCGCGGCTTGACCTTTATCCTGGTGGGCAGTTTCGACGTGGCCACCATCAAGCCCCTGATAGCGACCTACCTGGCCAGCCTGCCGACGCCGGACATTCCGACCACGTACAAAGACCTCGGCATCCGCCCGGTGACCGGCGTGGTGAAAAAGGAGGTGCACAGCGGTTCTGAACAGAAGAGCCTGATCTCACTGAACTTTACCGGCCCGGCCTCGGCCACTTATACGGAAGAGGACCAGTTACGCTTCAAGGCTTTGCTGGAAGTGATGAACATCCGCATCATCGATATCCTGCGCGAAAAGATGGGCTTGATCTACGGCGGCGGCATGCATGGCGGACTGTCGCGCATCCCATATGGCAACTACAGCATTAGCGCCAATCTGCCGACCGCCCCGGCCAGCGTGGACAAGGTCATCGCCACCACCTTCGCCGAAATCGAGCGCATGAAAACGCAGGGGCCGGAGGTCGGCGACTTGAACAAGGTCAAGCAGAACTGGAAGCAGCTGTACGAGAAGTCGATGCGCGAAAATGACTACTGGCTCAGCCGCCTGCAAAACGCGGTGCTGGAAGGGACCGACCCGGCCAACATCCTGGCCTACGAAAAGATGGTGGATCAGATCACCCCGGACGATCTGAAGGCCGCGGCCCAGCGCTACTTCAACACCGGCAACTACGTGCAGATGGTGCTGTACCCGGAAAACAAGCAGTAGGCGTCAGGCCTTTCCGGCCGAGAGCATGCGTTCGACATAACGGGCGATCAGGTCGATTTCCAGATTGACCTGGCTGCCCGCGCGCAAGTGCTTGAGCGTCGTCACCGCGATGGTGTGCGGAATCAGGTTGATGGAAAAGCGGCATGCCGCCGGCGTATCCTCGACCCGGTTGACGGTCAGCGAGACGCCGTTGACGACCACCGAACCTTTGAAGGCCAGGAATTTCCCCAGCGCCGGCGGGGCGTCGATCACCAGTTCCCACGATTCGCCCACCGCTTCGAAGCGGTGGACCTGGCCCAAACCATCGACGTGGCCGGACACCAGATGGCCGCCCAGCCGCTCGGCCAGGGTCAGCGCCTTTTCCAGATTGACTTCGCCGGGCGCGTCCAGACCGACCGTGCAGTTCAGGCTTTCGCGCGACACGTCGACGCTGAAGCCGCTGGCGGTCTTGGCGACCACGGTCATGCAGGCGCCGTTGATGGCGATCGAGTCGCCCAGTGCGACATCGGCCAGCGGCAGGCCGCCGGCATCGATGTCCAGACGCAGGCCGGCGTCGGCCCCCGCTTCCAGCGGTGTGGCGGTGGTGATGGTGCCGACAGCGGCGACTATTCCTGTAAACATGGGACGCTTATTCCTCTGAGGAGTTGAATCGGGCCAGGATGCGCAGATCCTCGCCGATGGGAGTGACTTCGTGAAAACGCAGGCGCTGGCGCTGGTCGAGGCCGGTCAGCGCGGGCAGCGCAAACATGCCCTGTGCATCGCCGATCAGCGACGGCGCAAAATACATCAGCAGCTCGTCGACGCAGCCTGCGCGAATCAGCGAGCCATTGAGCTTGTTGCCGGCTTCGACATGCAGCTCGTTGATGTCGCGTCGGCCCAGTTCCAGCATCAGGGCGGCAAGGTCGACCTTGCCGGAGGCATTCGGCAGCATGATGACCTCGTGGCCTGCCGCACGCAGGGCCGCTTCCTTGTCCGGGTCGGCAACAGCGGCGGCGATCCAGCTGGACGCGCCGGCCAGCACCCTGGCCTCCAGTGCAATTTCCAGCCGGCTGTCGACAATCACGCGGCGCGGCTGGCGCGGCGTATCGATGGCGCGCACCGTCAGTTGCGGATCGTCGGCCTTGACGGTGCCGATGCCGGTCAGGATGGCGCAGGCGCGCGCGCGCCAGGCGTGTCCGTCGGCACGCGCCGGTTCCCCTGTGATCCATTGACTCTGGCCATTGTGCAGCGCCGTCATGCCATCCAGGCTGGCGGCGGTCTTCAGGCGCACCCATGGGCGGGCCCGCTGCATGCGCGAGAAAAAGCCGATATTGAGTTCGCGCGCCTGCTCCTGCATCAGTCCCGCGCTGACCGCGATGCCGGCCGCGGCCAACTTTGCCATGCCCTGCCCCGCCACCAGCGGGTTCGGGTCGACCAGCGCGGCGACCACCCGGCCGACGCCGGCGCGCACCAGCGCGTCCGAACAGGGCGGCGTGCGGCCGTGATGGTTGCACGGTTCGAGCGTGACATACACGGTGGCGCCGCGCACATCGTTGCCGCGCGCTTCGGCGTCGCGCAGGGCTTGTATCTCGGCATGGGCCTGGCCGGCGGGCTGGGTGAAGCCGGCACCGATCACCGCGCCATCGCGCACGATGACACAGCCGACGCGCGGATTGGGCGAGGTCGTAAACAAGCCTTTTGCCGCCCAGCCCAGGGCCAGCGCCATGGCGTCGGAATCGTTGAGTAACTGCACAGGAAGTTCCACGGAAAGCTATTGCCCGTGATTTTACGCCAAGCGCCGTGGCCGCGCCGGCCACCTAAGCAGGCATTCAGTCGGCCACGGCGCAGGTGGCCGGTTCGCGCGCCGGATCGCAGATGCGGGCGCGCCCCAGCATGCTGATGCGGATGCGTCTGACCAGCCCGGCGTCGCCGCTGATCGACAGGCTGCCCCAGCGCGCGGCCAGGCTGCTGGTGTCGCTGCAGCCGCGCCCGGCGCTGTTGAAGGCGATGTAGAACGGCGCGCGCTGGCTGGTAAATACCGAGGCGATGTCGATACCCCGGGGGATGGCTTGATGACGCGACAGCACCTCGTCGGCGCTCCCGGGACGACGGTCGCCGTCATGGTCGAGCATGACGACCCAGCCTTGACGCCAGCCTTCGGCCTCGGCCGGCACCAGCATCACCCGGGTACCGCGCGCAATGGCCTGGGCGCGCGCCAGTTCGATGTCGTGATACAGGTCGTTGACGACGCTGCGCAGCTCATGCTGGCCCACCATGCGGCGCCAGGCGGGCGTGGCGACCGTCAGCAGGATGGCGGCGACGGCCAGCGCCACCATCAGCTCGACCAGCGTCGTGCCGCGCGCCAGGGTCATGGCCAGCACCGTTCGGCCGGTCCGGACGCGGCGCGCACGCCGGTGCTGCGCAAGGACAGCGTTTGGCATTCCGGGTCGCGGAAATGGCGGTCTACCCGGTCGGTGCCGGGCCGTGCCGTCAGCACGACGCACTCGCCGATGCTGTGCTCCGGGCACGGATCGGCGCGCAGCTCGTAGCCGCTGGACGCGGGGCGCACGCCGCTCCACCAGCGCCAATGGCCCGCCTCGGGTCCGCTCGACTCGGCCGAAAAGGGAAGGTAGCGGTTGTGCAGGGTGAAGTATTGCTCCTGCTGCTGCAGGAGTTCCAGCAGGGCAGTCTGGGCCTCGGCGCGGCGCGCCTTGATGACGTAGTGCGCATAGCCGGGGTAGGCCAGCGCGGCGATGATCGCGATACAGGCGAGCACGGCCATCGTTTCGATCAGGCTGAAACCCGCATGGCGCGCCATGTGCGCACCTGGGCTAACGGCGGGTCGCATCGTGCAGCTCCTGCCAGTTGGCCACTTCGCGCCAGCTCAGGCGCCCCGCTTTCACGGTCACTTTGCGCACGCTCGACGTGGCGCTGATGGTCCCATCGGCGCCGCTGCGCAGGCGTACGATCGCCACCGTTCGCGCGGTGGCGACGCGCCCTGCCGGATTGGGCGCCGCGCTCGCGACACCGGCGCTCAGCAGAAGCGGTGTGCCGGCGAAGTAGCTTGCCGGCGCCGGCGCGGCCGCCCCGGTCATGGCGCCCTCCTGCGCTACGCCGTTGCCATCGAGGGCCATGCCGGTCAGCGCGTCGAGCAGATAGCTGCGCGTGCGCGGCGCGCCGCATGGGTCTCCAGTGGGCAACAGGCTGTCGAAGGTGACGGCGCCATTGAGCAGGACCGGCGAGCCCGCAACGCGCTCGCCGTCGCTGCGCGCATGCGGGAAGTCCAGGTACCAGCCGTCGTCGGCGTCCTCGCCGCTGTAGCTGATGGGACGTCCGCTGACAGTGTATGGCCCGCTTCCGGCCAGGCGTCGTTCGGCCAGGGTGGCGCGCCCGCCGAGCGGGCCGCCGAGCCGGTCGCGCACCGCGTAGAACGATTGGGGGACGAAGCTGGCAGGCCGGGCATCGTCCGCTTCGAGGAATTTTCCGGTGCCGAACAGCACCAGGTAACCGCCGCCCGGCGCAAACGCCAGCCTGGGCGCGTGGGCGATCGGCTGCCGATTGCCGGCGGCGTCGCGCGCGATGAATACCGGCGTGGCCGAGCCGCCACCCCACCCGAGCGTAAAGCGCCACAGCGTGCCTTGCAGGTCACCGGCATACGCATAGCGCGCGCTGCCGTCCGCCGCCGTGGCCAGCACCGGCGGCGACAAGGCGTTTGCCCTGCCCGCATCGCTGGCCGGCGCGGCAATCCTGATGTAATTGCTCCCCAGCGTCCAAGCTTCGCCGGGCGGCTTGTCCAGCGCCAGCAAGAACAGGGCGCCGTCGGCCCCGGCCGGATTGATGCCACTGGCCACGACGACGACGTAGCGATACTGCGGCACGCCTGCCCGCCCGCCCGTCCGCATGCGGGCGATCAGGGGCGGCGCGTGCACATGGCCGATGGCGGGATCGTCGCGTTCGGTGAACTCCCACAGTGCGCCACGCCCTTCGGCGAACGCGGCCGGGTCGGTGACGTCGAGTGCGAACACGCCACGCGCCCCCATACCCATGCCGCTGGCCAGCACCGTGCGCCACTGGCCATCGATGACGGCCTCGCCCTGCCCGGGACTGCCGTCGACATAGGGGCGATGGCGATAGCCGGGGCTGCTCAGCGCACTGAGCGCCGGCAGCAATGCGCGTGGGATGTAGGCGAACAGTTCGCTACCGTCGAGGGCATCGAAGGCGTGCAGCATGCCGTCGTTGGCGCCGACCATCACGGCCGTTCGCCTGCCTGCATACCGGGTACGGAAGGCGGCGTAACCGTCGCCCTGCCCGGCCGCCGATGGCGGGCCTACCAGCAGCGGCGTGCTGCGCACGATGTCGCCCAGAATGCCTGTGCGCCGGCGCAGCCGCCCGTCTTCGGCCTGACGCTCGCCGCGCAGCCATGCCACGCGCAGCTCGCCCAGCCCGTCGGGCGGCTGGGTATCGAACAGGGCGCGCTCGGCGGCCGGCAGGCGGGCCCATTCAAACGGCACCGTGGCAAAGACGGAGGTGGCCGTGAAGATGTGGCGCGGTACACGCCTACCGGCCAGCAGCAGGCCGGCATCCCACTGCACCTCGCTGGCGATGGAGACACTGCCGTCGGCGCCGACCCGCAGCGGGCGCCGCCGTAGCGCGCCGGTGCCCTGGGTGAGATCGTAGGTGGTGTCGATCAGGTAACGCCCATCGGCGTTCGCGCCCGCTACGGCCTGGCCCGGCGCAGCGCTCGCGGTGCAAAAGCCGGGCGGCTCGTCCGGAATGCGCAGCGGCGCCGCCAGCGTGCATGCCAGCGCCAGCATCAGCCCCAGGGCGATGAGCGTGCGCAGGGCGTTCATGGCGCCTCTCCGTCCCGCGGCACCCTGCGGTAGAACGCCTGCAACACCGTCCGCGTCTTGTCGTTGACGCCAAACCCAATGGCGGTGATACGGTATAGATTGTCGCGGCGGCGGTCGGCGTCCTGCCCTGCGCGCGCATCCGGCACCGCTTCGATCAGGTAGCGCGGCAGCCGCGCCGGCAAGGCGCCCTGTCCCACCGGCATCGTGGCGCCGGTAAAGCGGCCATACGCCGCGGCGCGCGCGGGCTCACCGTCGGCCGCCAGATCGTTGGCCTGCCACGCCGGTGCGCCACCAAGCGCGCACAGGCCGGCGTTGACGTCCATGCTACGCCCGCACCCGTCGGTGAATCCCTGCACGTTGCCGCTCTCGAACAGCGCGGCGCGCGCGGACGCCGGATCGCTGCCGCCTTCAATGTCGCGCTCCGCGTCGGCCAGCGCGGCCTCGGCGGCCTGGAAGGCCAGTTGCCGGTCACGCTCGGCGCGCGTGGCCAGTTCGGCGTCGAGCGCGGTATGCGCCGCCGACGCACCGATGAGCAGCAGCGCGACCAGGATGAACAAGGCACTGATCAAGGCTGCGCCATGCTGGAAACCGGATGGTCGATGGTCCATGACGCCCTCACTGCGGTACATTGCGCAACAGGATGGTGGCGGCGAACAGACGGCGCTCGCGCTGGCGCAACGCTCTGTCCATGTCGGCTTCGCGCACCGTGGTGCCGGGGTCGTCCGCGCCACTGTAGGCCGGTCCGAACAAGCGGTATTCGGTCGACGCGGGCGGGCCGCCCTGCTCCTCGGCGCCATGCAGCAGCAAAGCGACCTTGATGCTCACCACGCGCTTCCAGTGGCTGCGCCGGTTGAAATCCTGCGCACGCGCCGCCTGCGTGGCGCCGGCCGGCACGATGGCGCCATCGAGCGAGTTGACGGCGCTGGCGCTGAGGTAGCCATTGGCCAGACCGTCGGCGTCGGTGTCGATGCCGTACAGGACCTGGAAACTGTCCACGCCGGACACCAGCGCATCGGCGCTCCATCGGCCGTTGCCATGGTATTTGCAGCGCAGTTCCGGCGTACCCGCTGCGCTGCGGGCGACGAAGAAGATGCTCCAGCCATCGTCGTCGGCGTGAACCGGAAACCCCGCGCAGCTGAGCACACTGCCGTCGCCGTCCGGCGCCGGCCCCGACCCGGCAAAGCGCAGCGCCAGCACGTCGCTGCCGTTGGCGACATCGGGGCGCAGATCGTCCAGGCCGGCGCTTTCGCGCGCCAGCGAATGGGCATCGAGTCCGCTGATGCGCGCGGGCAGGCTGGCGGTCAGTTCGCCCGCATCGGCGCGGTCGAGATTGACGTAACCGGTCTGGCGCGCGGCGCGCGCGATCAGTTCCATGGCGAAGCGCCCGCCCTCTTCCAGGGCGGCGCCGTCGGCGCTGGAACCGAAGCTGCGGTTGGCCGCGACCAGCATGCTGCCTGCGGCCAGCACCGCCAGCAGCCCGAGTACCAGCGCGACCATCAGTTCGGCAAGGGTCATCCCCGTCTGGCGTTCAAGCATCATGGCGCCACGCCTCCCACCACCATGGCGACGGCGGGCGCGTCGTCGATGGCGCCGCCGTCGGCGCGGCGCATGCGCCAGCCGACCTTGATGACCAGCGGCGCATCAGGCGTTGAGGCGCAGTCCCACGTGAAGGCATTGCGCGCAGCATCCCAGACGCGCGCGTCGCGGCAAACCAGGGCGCGCCCGCCGGGAAAGCCGGCATGCAATGCAGTGCGCACTTCGCCAAGATCGGCCTGCGCCATCTGCGCGCTGTCGCAGCGGCCATCGCAGGATGGCGCGGGCGCGGGCGGACCATCGCCTGCGGCTTGGTACTGGAACCGGGCGTAAGGGTTGGCCGCGTCGCCCGCGTCCATGGCCGCGGAATTGGCACGCATGCGTTCGGCCAGACCGGCCGCCAGCTGCACCGCCCTGGACATGCGGCTGCTGTCATGACGCGTGCGCGTCGCCGCCACTTGCGCCGCCGCCGCACCGGCAACGCCGACGGCCAGCACCAACAGCGCCACCAGGACTTCGATCAGCGTAAAGCCATGAGCGTGCCACAGTCGCATCAGCGTCCCCGCAGGTTGAACGCGCGCAGTGCCGTGCTTTGAAAGCCGGTGATCTGCAGCGCCGAGACATGACGTTATCAGGGCGGCTCAGCGCGGCCGCTGGCCTGTCTCAAGCGGATACGGGAACTTAATTGCGGGGTTTGCGTTCGTGGCCGACTTCGGCAATAGCTTCCTGGAACTCGGCCAGGTCTTCGAAGTTTTTATAGACGGACGCGAAGCGGATGTAGGCGATTTTGTCGAGCCGCTTGAGCTCCTGCATGACCAGTTCGCCGACGTGGCCGGTGTCGACCTCGCGCTGGCCGCTGGTGAGCAGTTTTTCTTCGATCGAGGCCACGGCGGTGTCGATCGCGGCGGCCGAGACCGGCCGTTTGCGCAGTGCCAGCATCAGGCTGCCGCGCAGTTTGGAGGAGGCGAACTCGGTGCGGCTGCCGTTCTTCTTGACGATGATCGGCATCGACAATTCGATCCGCTCATAGGTGGTAAAGCGTTTGTCGCATTTGGCGCAGCGGCGCCGCCGCCGGATCGAGTCGTCCTCCGACACCCGGGTGTCGAGCACCTGGGTATCTTCATGCTGGCAGAAAGGACATTTCATGGCGGCGCCGCTGGCTGTGCTGCTACATCAAGCTGCGTAGACCGGATACTTGTCGGTCAGCTTCTTGACTTCCGCCTTGACGCGCTCGAGCACGGCCGCGTCGTTCGGGTTGTCGAGGATGTCGGCGATCAGGTTGCCCACGATGGTCGCGTCTTCTTCCTTGAAACCGCGGGTGGTGAAGGCCGGGCTGCCCAGGCGGATACCGGAGGTCACGAACGGCTTTTGCGGGTCGTTCGGGATGCCGTTCTTATTGCACGTCATGTGCGCCGCGCCCAGCAGGGCTTCGGCTTCCTTGCCGGTCAGGTTCTTGGCGCGCAGATCGACCAGCATCACGTGCGACTCGGTGCCGCCCGAAACGATGCGCAGGCCGCGTGCGATCAGGGCCTTGGCCAGCGCGTCGGCGTTCTTCACGACCTGCTGCTGGTAAGCCTTGAATTGCGGGGTCAGCGCTTCCTTGAACGCGACGGCCTTGCCGGCGATCACGTGCATCAGCGGGCCGCCCTGGATGCCGGGGAAGATGGCCGAATTGATGGCTTTCTCGTGCTCGGCCTTCATCAGGATGATGCCGCCGCGCGGGCCGCGCAGGGATTTGTGGGTGGTCGAGGTGACGAAGTCGGCGTGCGGCACCGGGTTCGGGTACTCGCCGGCGGCGATCAGGCCGGCGTAGTGGGCCATGTCGACCATGAAGTAGGCGC
>CAMLIL010000037.1 GCA_946480015.1 uncultured Oxalobacteraceae bacterium
GTGCTTGATGTTGGCCCATTTGCTGTGTCCAGCCATGTCGAATCTTCCTTAGACGGGGTGTTGCGGTGTTCAAGAGAGGCCGACATTTTAGCATAGCGTCCATACCGAAAACCGCCTCCGCCAGCCAGCCCGGCCGATTCGCTTTACAATCCGGGTATGACAAAAAACACAACGTCCGCCGCTGCGCTGGCCATCCCGCGCCCGGCCCTGGTGACCGGGCTGGCGATCGCCGGCGCCGGCGCCATCCTGTTCTCGACCAAGGCCATCGTGGCCAAGCTGCTGTACCGCTATCAGCTCGACGCGGTCACCGTGCTGGCCTTCCGCATGCTGTTTTCGCTGCCGGTGTTTGCCGCCGTAGCCGTGTGGAAAATGCGCACCGAGGCGCCGCTGTCGCCGCGCGACCGCTGGCGTCTGCTCGGCCTGGGCCTGGTCGGCTATTACCTGTCGAGCTTTCTGGATTTTCTCGGCCTGCAGTTTATTACGGTGGGGCTGGAGCGGCTGATTCTATTCCTGACGCCAACTTTCGTGCTGCTGATCACCTCGGTGGTGTTCAAGCGCCATATCAGCAAGACCGAGTGGCTGGCCATGGTCACGTCCTACTGCGGCATCGTGCTGGTGTTCGCGCACGACCTGCGCGGCAACGGCAGCAGTGTGGCCATCGGGGCGGTGCTGGTGCTGGGCTCGGCCCTGTCGTACGCGCTCTACCTGCTGGGCTCGGGCGAAATGGTCAAGCGGCTCGGGTCGCTGCGCCTGGTGGCCTACGCCATGTGCGTCTCGAGCGCGGCCTGCATCGCGCAGTTCTTCGCGCTGCGCCCGGCCGCGCTGCTGATCCAGCCGGCGCCGGTCTACTGGCTCTCGCTTGCCAACGGGGTCTTCTGCACCATCCTGCCGGTCTACATGACCATGGCGGCGGTGCAGCGCATCGGCGCGCCGGCCGTCTCGCAGGCCGGCATGATCGGCCCGGTCTCGACCCTGCTCCTGGGCGCCTTGATTTTGAGCGAACCGGTCACCGTCGTACAATTGGCGGGGATGGTGCTGGTGATCGCGGGGATCTATGTGCTGTCGACGAAAAAATAACCGCGCAAATAAATAATGAAAGCCAAGGATATGACGCAACAGACCAGGACGCGCATCGCGCTGATCGCGCACGACAAGAAAAAAGACGACATGATTACCCTGGCGGCGGAATATCAGGATTTCCTGCGCGGCTGTGTGCTGGTTGCCACCGGCACCACCGGCGGACGCCTGGCCAACGAGCTGGGCCTGGAAGTCGAGCGCAAGCAGTCCGGTCCATTCGGCGGCGACCTGCAGATCGGCTCGGAGCTGGTCGATGGCCGCATCGACGCGGTGATTTTCCTGCGTGACCCCATGACGCCGCAGCCGCACGAACCGGACATCAATGCCCTGGTGCGTGCCTGCGACGTCCACAACGTGGCATGCGCCACCAATCTGTCGAGCGCGCACCTGGTGCTGGCCCAGCTGCAGGCGCGCGCCGGCTAAACTGGAGAACGGCATGGTTAAAGCAATCCGCATGGACCGCACCGGCGGCCCGGAAGTGATGCAGTATGTCGATGTGGAAGTCGGCCCGCCCGGTGCGGGCGAGGTGACCGTACGCAACCATGCCATCGGCCTCAATTTCATCGACGTGTATTTCCGTACCGGGCTGTATCCGCAGCCGCTGCCCGCCGGCCTGGGCATGGAAGGCGCCGGCGTGGTGGAAGCGGTCGGGGAGGGCGTGAGCGCGGTGGCCGTGGGCGACCGGGTGGCGTACGCGGCGCGCCCCAACGGCGCCTATGCCGAGCTGCGCAATATGCCGGCGGCCATCCTGGTCAAGTTGCCGGACGCAGTTCCATTCGACACCGGCGCGGCCATGATGCTGCAGGGCTTGACGGTGCAATACCTGTTCAATGGCTGCGGCAAGCTCAAGGCCGGCGACACCATCCTGTTCCATGCCGCCGCCGGCGGCGTGGGCCAGATTGCGGCGCAGTGGGCGCGGGCGATCGGGGTGAACATGATCGGCACGGCCGGCTCGGAAGAGAAGGCGGCGCTGGCGCGCGCGCAAGGCTGCGCGCACGTGATCAACTACAACACCGAGAATTTCGTCGAGCGGGTGGCCGAGATCACCGGCGGCAAGAAAGTGTCGGCGGTGTTCGACTCGGTTGGCAAGGATACGTTTACCGGCTCGCTCGACTGCCTGCGTCCGCGCGGCCTGATGGTCAGTTTCGGCAACGCGTCCGGTCCGGTGCCGCCGCTGGCGCTGGGCGAACTGGCCAGCCGCGGCTCGCTGTTCATCACCCGGCCGACCCTGCAAAGCTATGCGGACACGCGCGAGAACCTGCTGGCCATGGCGGCCGATCTGTTTGCGATGGTGGAAAGCGGGAAGGTCAAGATCGCGGTCAACCAGCGTTACCAGCTGGCCGATATCGCCCAGGCGCACCGCGATCTGGAAGCGCGCAAGACCACCGGGTCGACGGTGATCCTGCCGTGAGCAGGCCGGATGGCGGGCTCAGCCTTCGCGCTTGAGTTCGACCCGGCGCGCCACGCCGCTCACGCCCGGAAAGCCCTGGAAGGCACTTTGCACCAGCGCCGGCATCAGCTCCGGGGTGGAGCGTATGGCGCTGTCGTTGTGCACGGTCACGTCGAACAGTGGCTTGCCGTCGGCAGCCGATTTGATCGCCACGCGCACTTCGCGCTTGTAGACATGGCGGATGACTTCCCGATAGGCCGGCACGTCATCCCAGAACGGGTCGTAGAAGGGGCTGTAGAAACTGCCGGCCCAGTAACGGCGCGCACGCCAGTAAGGACGGTAGTAAGCGTACGGCGACATCAGGGTGTAGCGCGGACTCATGGCAAACGGGCTCATATAGCTCGGCACGAGCAAGCGCAGCGGCACGTCGGTGGTGGTGAAACTCATCGTCACTTTCAGGGCCGGCTTCTCGCTCGGTCCGGCATCGCGGAAACCCAGCTTGGCCAGCTCGCCGCGCACCAGGTTCTGGTAGCTGCGCAATTCCAGGGTATCGTCCTGCGCCGGCGGCGCCTCGAAGACATAGGATTTTTCGGCCAGGTCGGCCGGCCACTGATGGAAGGTCGTCACATCGCTGCGGATCGTGGTCGCGCAGCCGCCCAGCAGCAGCGTCACGGCTGCACCAGCGGCTAACAAAAGGCGTTTCATTGCTATCTCCTGAGTAGAAACGGGATCTCACCGACTGTAAACTTATGCCGGCATGTTCAATTTTGAACATATATTACAGACTGTTACCGCAGGAACATAGCGATACATGTTCGTCAATACAATCATGGGCGCGGCGTGGTGCGGGGGCAGTTGGTAAAATAGAAGCCTGATTCCCGCCCATTTTCGGACCACTCATGCGCACAGACACCGCTCAGACCATTTACCGGAAAGACTACACGCCACCGAGCTACCTGGTTGACACCGTCGAGCTGGGCTTCGACCTCGACCCGGACCGCACCATCGTCGCCAACCGCCTGGTCATGCGGCGCAATCCCGACAGCGCCCAGCGCCAGATCGAGCTGTACGGCGAAAACATCGAACTGGTGGCGCTGCGCATGAACGGCAGCGTCTTGCGCGCCCGCGATTACGACCTGTCGGGCAACCTGTTGACCATCCGGGACGCGCCGGACGAGGTCACGCTGGAAATCGAAACCTTGTGCGCGCCGGTCAGGAACACCAGTTTGAGCGGCCTGTATGTCTCCAACGGCAATTTCTTCACCCAGTGCGAAGCCGAGGGCTTCCGCAACATCACCTTTTTCCCGGACCGGCCCGATGTGATGGCGCGCTACACCGTCATGCTGCGCGCCGACAAGGCGCGCTATCCGGTGCTGCTGTCGAACGGTAACCTGATCGAAGAAGGCGAGCTGGGTGACGGCCGCCACTACGCCAAGTGGGAAGATCCGTTCAAGAAGCCGTCCTACCTGTTCGCGCTGGTCGCCGCCCGCCTGGTGTGCCAGGAAGAGACCTTCCGCCTGAAGGATGGCCGCGACGCCCTGCTGCAGGTGTGGGTGGAGGAGGGCAATCTCGACAAGACCGATTACGCCATGCAGTCGCTCAAGAACAGCATCCGCTGGGACGAGGAACGCTTCGGCCTGGAACTGGACCTGGACCGCTTCATGATCGTCGCCGTGAGCGACTTCAACATGGGCGCGATGGAAAACAAGGGCCTGAACATTTTCAACACCAAGTATGTGCTGGCCAATCCGCGCGTGGCCACCGATGTCGATTTCGCCGGCATCGAGGCGGTGGTCGGCCACGAGTACTTCCACAACTGGACCGGTAACCGGGTCACCTGCCGCGACTGGTTCCAGTTGTCGCTGAAGGAAGGCTTGACGGTGTTCCGCGACCAGGAATTCTCGGCCGACATGATCGGCACCGACAGCGGCCGCGCCGTGACCCGCATCGACCAGGTGCGCACCTTGCGCCAGGCCCAGTTCCCCGAAGACGCCGGACCGATGGCGCACGCGGTGCGGCCTGACTCCTTCGTTGAAATCAACAACTTCTACACCGTCACGATCTACGAAAAGGGCGCGGAAGTGGTGCGCATGGTTCAGACCCTGCTGGGCCGCGCAGGCTTTCGCAAGGGCATGGACCTGTACTTCGAACGGCATGACGGGCAGGCGGTCGAGTGCGACGATTTCCGCCGCGCCATGGCGGACGCGAACGGGCGCGACCTGGCCCAGTTCGAGCGCTGGTACAGCCAGGCCGGCACCCCGGTCGTCAAGGCCGAGGCCAGCTACGACGCCGTGGCGCAGACCTATGACATCACCCTGCTGCAAAGCTGTCCGGCCACGCCCGGCCAGAGCGGCAAGCTGCCCTTCCATATCCCGGTGGCGGTGGGCCTGCTGGGTGCGGACGGGCGCGATCTGCCGTTGACGCTGGACGGGCAGGAGCGCGGCAACACGGCAGTGCTGGAATTGACTGAAAGCTGGCAGAGTTTCCGCTTCACCGGTGTCGGCGAAGAGCCGACGCCCTCGCTGCTGCGCGATTTTTCCGCGCCCGTGATCCTCGAATACCCCTATACCGACGAGCAACTGCTGCACCTGTTCAATCACGACAGCGACCCGGTCAACCGCTGGGAAGCCGGCCAGCGCCTGGCCATGGAACGCCTGCTCAAGCTGACCGGGGCGGTGGCGCACGGCAGTCCGCTGGAACTCGATGCCACCTTCATCGACGCCATGCGCCGCGTGCTGACCGACGACACGCTCGATGCGGCCTTCCGCGAGCAAGCCTTGCTGCTGCCGTCTGAAACCATGATGGCCGAGCAGATGGACGTGGTCAATCCGCAGGCGATCCACCTGGCGCGCCAGTTCGTACGGCGCAGCATCGGCGAGCGTCTGCGTGCCGAGCTGATGGCGCAGTACGAGGCCAACCAGACGCCCGGCCCGTACAGCCCGGATGCCAGCTCGGCCGGCAAGCGTGGCCTCAAGAACCTGGCGCTGGCCTATCTGTGCTCCGCCCCCGATGCCGACGCGCTCGCGCTGGCGCAGCGCCAGTACGACCAGGCCGACAACATGACCGACCGCTCCTCGGCCCTGGTGGCGCTGATTCATGCGGGCGCCGACAGCGTGGACGCGGCGCTGGAGCGCTTTTACAAGGACTTCGAGCACGAAGCGCTGGTGATCGACAAATGGTTCGCGATGCAGGCCTCCAGCCCGGCCGCCAGCGTGGACAGCGTGCGCGCGCTGATGGCGCATCCGGCCTTCAACATCAGGAATCCGAACCGCGCGCGCAGCCTGATCTTCAGTTTCTGCAACGCCAATCCCTCGCAATTTCATGCCACCGATGGCAGCGGCTATGCGTTCTGGGCCGAGCAGGCCATCGCGCTCGACAAGCTCAATCCGCAAGTGGCGGCACGCCTGGCGCGCTCGATGGACCGCTGGCGCCGTTACGCGCCGGCCTTGCAGGTGCACATGAAAGACGCGCTCCAGAAAGTGGCCAACGTCGGCAAATTGTCGAACGACGTGCGCGAAGTCATCAGCAAAGCATTAGCCTAACCGTCGTCCCCCGCATTCGCGAGGGCAGGCCCTCGCACGCGAGGACGACTTCATATAAGGAAGTAAATGAAACGCGTCAGCCTCACCCAATATCTGGTCGAAGAACAGCGACTGCATAATTCCATCCCCGCCGAACTGCGTCTGCTGATCGAAGTGGTCGCGCGCGCCTGCAAGACCATCAGCCACTCGGTCGGCAAGGGCGCCCTGGGCGATATCCTGGGCAGCGCCGACACGGAAAACATCCAGGGCGAGGTGCAGAAAAAGCTGGACGTGATCTCCAACGAGATCCTGCTGGAAGCCAACGAGTGGGGCGGCCATCTGGCGGCCATGGCGTCGGAAGAGATGGAATCGATCCACCCGATCCCGAACCGCTACCCCAAGGGCGAATACATGCTGCTGTTCGATCCGCTGGACGGTTCGTCGAACATCGACGTGAACGTGTCGATCGGCACGATCTTCTCCGTGCTCAAGGCGCCCGAAGGCATGGGCACGCCGACCGAGGCCGATTTCATGCAGGCGGGCTCGATGCAGGTGGCGGCCGGCTACGCCGTGTACGGCCCGCAAACCATGCTGGTGCTCACCACCGGCAATGGCGTCAACTGCTTCACCCTGGACCGCGAAATGGGTTCGTGGGTACTCACGCAGCGCAACATGACGATCCCGGCCACCACCCGGGAATTTGCCATCAATATGTCGAATGCGCGGCACTGGCACGCGCCGGTGAAGCGCTACGTCGACGAATTGCTGGCCGGTTCCACCGGGCCGCGCGGCAAGGATTTCAATATGCGCTGGATCGCCTCGATGGTGGCCGACGTGCACCGCATCCTCAACCGTGGCGGCATCTTCATGTACCCGGCCGACCTGCGCGACACTTCCATGCCGGGCAAGCTGCGCCTGATGTACGAAGCCAATCCGATGGCAATGATCGTCGAACAGGCGGGCGGGGCGGCTACCGACGGACGCACCCGCATCCTCGATATCGCGCCGCAAAAGCTGCATCAGCGCGTACCGGTTTTCCTTGGTTCCAAGGCCGAAGTCGAGCAGGTGACGGCCTACCACAATGAATCAAAATCGGAATAAAAATGGCCCGGTTGGCAATTCCCGCCGATTCGGACTAGCAAGTTTGGCGCAATCTTTGCTAGAATACGCGTCTTCGCCGCTTTAGCTCAGTCGGTAGAGCAGTTCATTCGTAATGAAAAGGTCGCCAGTTCGATTCCGGCAAGCGGCACCAAAACAGTAGTGCAAAGCAACCCGCCTCCTCCAGGAGCGCGGGTTTTTTTGTTTTTAGCCCCTGTTTCACGACATTTCCACCACACAAACTGCGTTATTCTTGATTTTTCTCGCAAGAAACTGAAACTCGGCCCTTCCGGTACGATACGTTTTGGTTGGGCAAGTATGATCGTACGTAGTTTGGCGATGAACTGTTGAAAAGGGGCAAACATGGATTTTTCCAACTTAAGAATTGGCTACCGGCTGGGCATGGGCTTCGGCGTGGTCCTGGTTCTCCTGGCGGTCGTGATCCTGACCGCGTTGACGCGGCTGTCGAATATCGAGAGCGCCAGCCGCCGCCTGATCGAGCGCGACTGGGTCAAATCCGAAGCCGCCCACGTGATCAACGCCACCACGCGCGCCAATGCCCGCCTGACCATGGAAACGCTGGTCGCGCCGGACGCCGCCTACGTCGCCAAGGTGCGCCAGCAAATCGACGGGAACAAGGGGACGATTGCCGACGCCATCAATACGCTGGCCTCGCTTGCCGCGTCGCCGTCGGAAAACGCCATGCTCGCGGCCATGAAGGACAAGCGCAGCGCCTTTGTCGCCTCGTTCGACAAGGTGGGCAAACTGGTCGATGGCAACGAGCGCGACGCGGCGAACAAAATGATGCTCGCCGAGACGCTGCCCCTGCTCGACGCCCTGATCGATACCGTCAAAGGCCTGCTGGCGCAGCACAAGGCCATGGCCGACCGCGCCGCCGCCGACGTGAAACGCGACATCGCGCTGGCGCGCAAGGTATTGTTGGGCCTTGGCGCGGCAGCCCTCGTCGCCGGGATCATGTTTGCGCGCCTGATCAGCCGCTCGATCACCGCGCCGCTCAAGCGCGCGGTCGGCATTGCCGAAACCGTGGCTGCCGGCGACCTGACCAGCCAGATTGCGGACGCCGGTTCGGATGAGACCGGCGACCTGCTGCGCGCCTTGCGCACCATGAACGACAACTTGCAGGGGATCGTGGCCGAGGTGCGCTTAGGCACCGAAACGATTTCGACGGCCTCCAGCCAGATTGCCAGCGGCAACCTCGACCTGTCGGCGCGCACCGAGCAGCAAGCCGGTTCACTGGAAGAGACCGCTTCTTCGCTGGAACAGCTGACCTCGACCGTCAAACAGAACGGCGAACACGCGCGCCAGGCCTCGCAACTGGCCGCGGCCGCCTCGGACGTGGCCCTCAAAGGCGGTTCGGTGGTCTCCGAAGTGGTCGAGACGATGGGATCGATCAACGAGTCGGCCCGCAAGATTGTCGACATCATCGGCGTGATCGACGGCATCGCCTTTCAGACGAATATTCTTGCGCTGAACGCGGCCGTGGAAGCGGCCCGCGCGGGCGAACAGGGCAGGGGTTTCGCCGTGGTCGCTTCTGAAGTGCGCAGCCTGGCGCAGCGCTCGGCGGGTGCGGCGAAAGAGATCAAGATCCTGATCGGCGACTCGGTCGAAAAGGTTGAGAACGGCAGCCGCCTGGTGCAGCAGGCCGGCAGCACGATGGATGAGATCGTCGCGAGCGTCAAGCGCGTGACCAACATCATGAGCGAAATCACCGTGGCCAGCCACGAGCAGGAAGCCGGCATCGACCAGATCAACCGCGCCATGTCCGAGATGGATACCGTGACGCAGCAAAATGCGGCGCTGGTGGAGGAAGCCGCAGCCGCGGCCGGTTCGCTGAACGACCAGGCCGATGGGCTGGCGCAGGTGGTCAGCGTGTTCAAGGTCGACGGCGCTGCGCGCGCCGGCGCGGTTGGCTTGAAGCTGGTCGCATCGGCGCCGGTGCGCCAGCCCGCGCCACGGATCGGCGCAGTCGTCAAGGTCGCCAACGGCCGCGTGGCCGCCGGCGCGGATGAATGGGAACAGTTCTGATGCGTGGGACTGGACTCAGCTAGCTCGGCATGGTCCCCGCTTTCCGCGGGGACGACATAACAATTCCAGCCATCAACCCTGTTTTACCTCATCCCCATCCCCTGCCGCGGCTCTGTTAGACACCGCACAGTGATCACCCTCCGTTCGTTATATTTTTTGTATCCGGTGCACCTTGACTGGTGCGATCGCCCAGCGCTGATATAAAACTTTTAGAGGATGAATCATGGACAATCAAAAACCGAATGACGGCAGTGCACGTAATCTCGGAACCGAAGGCTCCGGTAGCAGCATGGGTAAGGATCTGGGCAGCGGCCGCGCAGGTGGTGCCAGCGGCGGTGCCGCCGAGACCATGAGCAACAAAGCCAAGGAAATGGCCAACGACGCCGTGAAAAGCGCATCCGATGTCCACAAATCCATCGATAAGGCCGCCGATGCCGCCCAGCCCGTCGTCGACCGCCTGGCCAGCTCGGCCCACGCCGGCGTGGACAAGGTCACCGGCCTGCTGCAAGGCGCCAGCGGCAGCCTCGACGAAAAAACCCGTCAGCTGACCGACGCCTACACCAACCTGACCAATTCGGGCCGCGAATACGTCCGCGCCAGCCCGGGCACCTCGCTGCTGGTGGCCGCGGCCGCCGGCTTCACGCTGGCCAAACTGCTCAGCCGCAGCCGCCGCTACTAAGCACCCCTCACCCACACCGCCAGTGACCGGATTCGCTTCCGGCCGCTGGTGCGTCGTTGCGCCCTAAAATTTCCTTTGCGGCAATGCTGTTCCCCATTTTGTTTCCCGAGGTGTCCAATGGTTTCACGTAAAAAGCCCGGCAAGTCCGACGAAGGCGCCGGCTCGATTCTCAGCACCGTCTCCGGCCCGTCCACCGCCCCGCCGCCGGCCACGCTCGGCAGCAAGAGCCCGACCGCCGAGCGCCTGCTCGACAAGATGAGCGGCACCATGGAAGTGGCCGCCGGCATGCCGTTCAACCCCAACAAGCCGGGCGAATACGGCGAAGCGTCGCGCACCCCGCAGGAAGGCGCCACCGCCACGCCGCCGTCGGATGCCGTGGGCGGCAGTACCAGTACCGAGACCCTGGCCTCGCCCAAGACCGGCAGCGGGGTGCCCCCGGCCGGCGACAACGCCACCGTCGCGCCGCTGAGCCGGGTACGTGTCGACAGCAGCGGACAGACCCTGACCACCAGCCAGGGCGTGCCGGTGGCCGACAACCAGCACTCGCTCAAGATCGGGCTGCGCGGTCCGACCGCGCTGGAAGACTTCATCCTGCGCGAGAAAATCACCCATTTCGACCATGAGCGCATTCCCGAGCGCGTGGTGCATGCGCGCGGTTCCGCCGCCCACGGCTATTTCGAATCCTGCGGCGACCACAGCGCTCTGACGCGCGCCGGCGTGTTTGCCCAGCCCGGCAAGCGCACCCCGGTGTTTGTGCGCTTCTCGACCGTGGCCGGCGAGCGCGGATCGGCCGATACCGTGCGCGATGTGCGCGGCTTCGCCGTCAAGTTTTATTCCGACGAGGGCAACTGGGATCTGGTCGGCAACAACATGCCGGTCTTCTTCATCCAGGACGCGATGAAATTCCCCGACCTCGTGCACGCGCTCAAACCCGAGCCGCACCACGCGATGCCGCAGGCATCCAGCGCGCACGACACTTTCTGGGACTTCGTTTCGCTGACGCCGGAATCGACCCACATGCTCATGTGGGTCATGTCGGACCGCGCCATTCCGCGCAGTTACCGCACCATGCAAGGTTTCGGCGTGCATACCTTCCGCCTGGTCAATGCCGCCGGCGAAACGCGTTTTTGCAAGTTCCACTGGAACCCGCTGCAGGGCACGCATTCGCTGGTGTGGGACGAGGCCGTCAAGGTCGCCGGCGCCGATCCGGATTTCCACCGGCGCGACCTGTGGGAAGCCATCGAGGCGGGCAACTTCCCCGAATGGGAACTGGCGGTCCAGGTGTTCACGGAAGAACAGGCCGCCAGCTTCGAGTTCGACGTGCTCGACCCCACCAAGGTCGTGCCCGAAGAACTGGTGCCGCTGACCCCACTCGGCAAGATGGTCCTGAACCGCAATCCGGACAATTTTTTTGCCGAGACCGAGCAGGTCGCCTTTTGCACCGCGCACATCATCCCCGGCATCGACTTCAGTAACGATCCGCTGCTGCAGGGCCGCATCCACTCGTACGTGGATACCCAGCTGACCCGTCTGGGCGGGCCGAATTTCCACGAGATCCCGATCAACACGCCGATTGCCGCGATCCACAACAACCAGCGCGACGGTTTGCATCGCCAGGCCATCCACCGTGGCCGGGTCAGCTATGAGCCCAATTCCCTGGCCGGCGGCAGTCCGGCGCAGGCCGGTGTGCGCGGCTTCACCAGCTATCCGGAGCCGGTGGCCGAAAGCAAGGTGCGCGGCAATCCCGCGCTGTTTGCCGACCACTACTCGCAGGCGCGTCTGTTCTTCAAGAGCCAAAGCCCGATCGAGCGGGTCCACATCGCCAATGCCTTCCGCTTCGAGCTCACGCGCGTGCAGGTGCCGGCGGTGCGCCAGCGTGTGCTCGCTACCCTGGCCAATGTCGATGCCAGCCTGGCCGCGCGGGTGGCGGAAGGGCTGGGCATGGACGTGCCGGAAGCGCTGCCGCTGGCGAGCACGCTGGCGCTGCCCGAGTATGAAGCGTCGCCGCCGCTGTCGCTGCTGGCCCGTCCGGGCCAGACCGGCATCCGCACGCGGCGCGTGGCGGTGCTGGTGGACAATGGCACCGATGGCGACAGCGTCAGGCGGATCTACACGTCGCTGCTGGAAGATGGCGCCGTGCCGCGTCTGGTGTCCACACAGCTGGGCAGGGTGAAGGCGGCCGACGGCTCCTTCATCGATGTCGAGATCACGCTGGAGGCCGGGCCCTCGGTGCTGTACGACGCGGTGATCGTGCCCGACGGTGCGGCATCCTTGAGCCGCGACGCGCACGCGCAGAACTTCATGCGCGATCAGTACCGGCACTGCAAGCCGATCATGGTGGTGGGGGCGGGCTCGGATCTGCTCTGGGTGTCGAGCGTGCCCGATACGCTGCCCGATGGGTCGAACGATCCTGCGCTGGTCGTGACGCAGGCGGCCGGCCTGGCCGCCGCGCTCGATGCGTTCAAGGCCGCGCTGGCGAACCACCGTTCGTTCGCCCGCGAGACCGATCCGCCATTGGTATAAGTCGTCCCCGCTTGCGCGAGGACGACCGGGTTACATCGACGGTTCCGTCACGTGCTTGACCACCGGCGGATGCTTGCGCATCCTGGCCACGCCGCGCTTGATCAGGTGCTCCAGGTCGTCGATGTAGGTGAACACGGCCGGCACCACCAGCAGCGACAGCAGGGTGGAGGTGATCAGGCCGCCGATTACGGCGATGGCCATCGGCGAGCGGAAGCTCGGATCGGCGCCCCAGCCCAGCGCCAGCGGCATCATGCCGGCGCCCATGGCGATGGTGGTCATGATGATCGGCCGGCTGCGCTTGTGGCAGGCGTCGACCAGGGCGTCGAAGCGGCTCATGCCATCCTTGCGCGCCAGGATGGCGTAGTCGACCAGCAGGATCGAGTTCTTGGTCACGATCCCCATCAGCATGATCAGGCCGATCATCGACGGCATCGACAGCGCCCGCCCGGTGATCAAGAGGGCCACGAAGGCGCCGCCGATCGACAGCGGCAGCGCCGCCAGGATCGTCACCGGCTGCATGAAGTCGCCGAACAGCAGCACCAGCACGCCGTAGATGCACAGCACGCCGATCAGCATGGCGATGCCGAAGCTGGCGAACAGCGATTGCATCTCCTGCGCGTCGCCCAGTTCGGCGATCTTCACCGACGGCGGCAGGTTCTTGATCGCCGGCAGGGCGCGCGCTTCCTCGTTGACTTCACCCAGCGAACGGCCCGACAGCTCCACCTCCAGGGTCACGTTGCGGCTGCGGTTCAGGCGGTCGATCTGGGCCGGGCCGCTTTCCATCGTGATGCTGGCCACGTTGGCCAGCATGACCGGCCCGTTCTTGCCCGGCACGGTCAGCCGTCCGATCGCGTCGAGGTCGGCACGCACCGCGTCCGGCAGCTTGACGCGGATCGGTACCTGGCGCTCGGTCAGGTTCATCTTGGTCAGCGCCACGTCGTAGTCGCCGGCGGTGGCAACGCGCACCGTTTCACCGATCGACGCGGCCGTCACGCCCATGTCGGCGGCACGCGCGAAATCGGGCCGCACGATGATTTCAGGGCGCACCAGCGAAGCGCTGGAACTGACATTGCCGATGCCCTTCAGGGTGCGCAGATCGCGCTCGGCCGCCTGCGCCGCGATCTGCAGCGCGGCCGGATCTTCGCTGCGCAGCACCAGCTGCATCTTGACGCCGGTATCCTGCGGTCCGACATTGAAGCGCGCCCCGGGAATCTGGTCGAGCCTGGCGCGGATCTGGCGCTCGAGCTGGTCCATCGACTCGTTGCGCTTGGTGCGGTGCACCGTGGTCAGGGTCAGCACGGCGCGGCGCGCTTCGGCCGCCGCGCCGGGAGCGAAGGCATCGCCGCTCGAACCGCCGCCGATGGAGCTGAAGATGCCGGTAATGCCCGGCACCTGCATGGCTGCCAGGCGCGCCCGCTCGGCCACCTCGCGCGTTTCGCTCAAGGTCGAGCCGGGCGGCAGTTCCAGGTTGATCATGGTCTGGTTGCGGTCGGACGGCGGCACGAAGCCGGTCGGCAGCAGCGGCACCAGCATGATCGAGCCGATGAAGAACAGGCCCGAGCCGATCGCCGTGGCGAGGCGGTGGTTCAGGCACCATTTCATGGCCCGCATGTAGCGTGTCATGATCCAGCCGTCCTTCTCCGGACCATGCGGCAGCGGCTTGAGGATGTAGGCCGCCATCATCGGCGTGAGCAGACGCGCCACCAGCAGGGAAGCGAGGATCGCCAGCACGGCGGTCCAGCCGAACTGCTTGAAGAATTTGCCGGGGATGCCGCCCATGAAGGCGGTCGGCAGGAACACCGCCACCAGCGCGAACGTCGTGGCAATGACGGCCATGCCGATTTCGTCGGCCGCTTCGAGCGCCGCCTGCATCGGGGTTTTCCCCATGCGCAGGTGGCGCGAAATGTTTTCGATCTCGACGATCGCGTCGTCGACCAGCACGCCGACCACCAGCGCCAGCGACAGCAGGGTCACGGTGTTGAGCGTGTAGCCGAACCAGTACTGGCCGAGGAAGGCCGGAATTACCGACAGCGGCAGGGCGGCGGCGGCCACGATGGTGGCGCGCCAGTCGCGCAGGAACCACCACACCACCAGCACCGCCAGAATCGCGCCTTCGTACAGCAGTTCCATCGAACCGTCGAAGTTTTCCTTGACCGGCTCCGCGTTGTCGATCACTTCGCGCAGCACCACGTTTGGATGCTCTTTCTGCAGCTCGGCGATGGCGGCGCGCGCGCCTTCGGCTACGTCCAGCTCGCTGGCGCCCTTGGTACGGAACACTTCGAAGCCGACCACCTTCTTGCCATTCTGCTCGGCGATCGCGCGCGGCTCGGCCACGGTATCGGTGACGGTGGCGATCTGGTCGAGGCGCACGCGGCGCCCGTCGAGCAGCGGAATGTCCATGGCGGCCAGGTCCTGCGCCGTGTGCACGGTGGCGATGGTGCGCACCGACTGCTCGGCGCCGGAGATGTCGCCGCGTCCGCCCGGCGCTTCCTTCTGCACGTTGCGCAGCTGGCGCGAAACGTCGGCCGCGGTGGCCTTCAGGGCCGCCATGCGGGCGTCGTCGAGTTCGACCCGGACTTCGCGGTACACGCCGCCGACGCGCTTGACCGCGCCCAGGCCGGGCACCGACAGCAGGCGCTTGGACACGGCGTTGTCGACGAACCAGCTCAGTTCCTGGTCGTCCATCGGATTGCCGGGGCGGTTGGGCGCGGGGGCCGCGATAAAGGTCATGATCACCCGGCCGGCGGTGGAGGCCTTGGTGACGGTCGGGTCGCGCATTTCGGCCGGCAGGTCGGCCTTGACGCGGGCAACCGCGTCGCGCACGTCGTTGACGGCTTCGGCGATGTCTTTTTCGAGGATGAATTCGACGGTGATGGTGGCCACGCCGTCGAGTACCCTGGTGTAGATGTTCTTGACGCCTTGCAGCGAGGCGGCCGAATCCTCGATCTTGCGCGCCACTTCGGTTTCCAGCTGCGCCGGAGCGGCGCCGTCCAGCACTGCGGTGATGGTCACGATCGGCAGTTCGATGTCGGGGAAGTCTTGCACCTTGTTGGCCTTGTAGGCCAGCATGCCCGCCAGCGACAGCAGCGCGAACAGCATGATCGCCGGGATCGGGTTCTTGATCGAGAGAGATGAAAAGTTCATGGCGATTCCTTATTTGGCGCTGGCCACTTTTGCCGGCGCTGCCGCGACCGCGCGCACCAGGTCGCCGTCGTTCAGGAAGCCGGCGCCGCTGACCACCACCTGGGTGTCCGGCGTGACGCCGTTCAGCACTTCGATACGGTCGGCGAGGCGGCGCCCGGCCTGCACTTTCAGCTGGCTGACGCGCTGATCGGGGTTGAGGCGGAACACGTAACTGAAGCCGTCGCGCACGACGATGGCCTGCTGCGGCACCGTCATCGCGGCCGAGGTGCCGAGCTGGAACTGGCCGCTGGCGAACATGCCCTGCTTGAAGGGCGCGTTGACCGAGGTGCTGGGCGGCAGGTCCACATACACCAGCGCCGAGCGGGTTTGCGGATCGATGGTCGGGGCGATCATGCGCACCTTGCCGGTCAGTTCGCTGCCGTTGGCGGCGGTGACCGTGGCCAGGGTGCCGCGCTGGATGCGCGCCAGTTCGCTGGCGGTGACTTCGGCGCGCCATTCCAGGCGGCCCTGGCGGATCATGCGGAACAGTTCCGTGCCCGAGCCGACCACCGAGCCGACCGTGGCGCTGCGCGCCGAGATCACGCCGCTGTCGGGCGCCACCACGCGGGTGTACTTCAGGCGCAGCTTTTGCGAGGCCAGCGCCGCCTTGGCCGAGGCGATGCGCGCCTTGGCGGTGCTTTCGGCCGTCATGTACTGGCTGATCTGCTGGGCCGACAGCGCGCCCGAGCTTTGCAGGGCGCGCGCGCGCTGGGCGTTGGCGCTGGCTTCGCCGGCATTGGCCTGCGCTTCGGCCAGCGCCGCTTCGGCCTGGGCCACGTCGGCATTGATGGTGTCGGGCGAGAACACGGCCAGCACATCGCCTTTCTGGACGAGGTCGCCGACATTGACCCGCACCTCGGTCAGGCGCAGGCCGGCCAGTTCGCTGCCGATCACGGCTTCCTGCCAGGCGGCCACGTTGCCGTTCGCGGCCAGCTTGATCGGCAGGCTGGCCGCCGCAGGCTTGGTGGTGGTGACGGTCAGCGCCGGCTTGACCGGCGCCGCCTTGTCCTGCTTGTCGTCGGCGGCGTTCGAGTGCGGCGCAAGCGCGAGCAGGGCCGCCGAACCGATGGCGAGAGCGCCGATGACCAGCGCGGGAACGGTCTTCAATTGAAATTTTTTCATGATGGTCTGGTGGAGGTTCGGTTCGGAGGCGGTCATTGGGCGCTGGCGGTCCAGCCGCCGCCGGCGGCGCGGTACAGCGATACCCAGGCGCTGCTGCGTTCGCGCTGCAGGGTGACGACGGCGTTTTCCGCGGCCAGCTGGGTGCGGCGCGCGTCTTCCAGCTCGAGCAGGCTGCCGAAACCGTTCTTGTAACGGTCTTCGGCGGCGTGGAAGGAGGCGCGGTAACCGTCAAGCGCGGTCTGGGCGTCGGTGGCGCGGGCGGCGCTGCTGTCCAGGTTGACCAGGGCTTGCTCGACTTCGCGCACCGCCTGGCGCGCCTTGGCGCGGTAGGTGGCCACCGCACTGTCGTAGCGGGCTTCGGCGGCGTCGACATTGGCGCGGCGGCGGCCGGCGTCGAAGACCGGTACCGTCAGCGACAGCGGGCCGATGGTCCAGGCGTCGAGCTGGGTGTTTTCGCCGCCGCTGCGGAAGTTGGCTACGCCGATCTGGCCGGACAGGCCCAGACGCGGGAAGCGCTGCGCCTTGGCGCTGCCGACATCGTAGCTGGCCGCGGCCACGTCGCGCTCGGCGCTGAACACGTCGGGGCGCTGGGCCAGCACCTGGGCCGGCAGCGCGGCGATGGCGAGCGCCGGCGCCGGCACCGGCTTGGCCGCGCCCAGGCGGGCGCGCAGGTCGGCTTCGTCGAGCGCGCTCAGTTCGACCAGGCTTTTCACATCCAGATCGCACTGGGCGCGCTGCGCCGTCAGGCGGCTGTTGCCTTCGGCGGCCGAGGCGCGCGCCAGGGCCGCCGTGGCCGGCGCCTGGAATCCGGCATCGGCCGCCAGCTGGGTCAGGCGCGCGGTGTCGGCGCGCGAGGCCGCATCCTGCCGGGCCACCGCCAGCAACTGCTCGCAGGCGCGCAGGCTGTAGTACTGGTCGGCCACTTCGGCGGCGATGGCCACGCGGGCGTCGTGCCAGTTGGCTTGGGCGCCAACCAGGCGTTCCTGGGCCGCGTTGCGGCTCGCGCGGCCGCCGCCGAACAGGTCGATCTCCCAGGCGCTCTGAAAGCCCGCCTGCGAAGTGGTGCCGCCCGGCTGTACGCTCTGCTGGCTGGCGCGCGTGACGCTGGCCGCGCCATCGAGGCTGGGCAACAGGGCCGCGCCGGCGGCCACGCGCTCGGCACGCGACTGGGCCAGGCGCGACTGGGCCGCCGCGACGGTAGGACTGGCCGCCTGGGCCGCTTCGACCAGCTGCACCAGCAGCGGATCGCCCTGCTGGCGCCACCACTGGCTCAAGTCGGTCAGGCTGCCGTTGTGCGGCAGCGGGGCTTGCCAGGCGGCGGGCAGGGGGGCGGCCACCTGCGTGGGCGGCGTGCTTACGCAGCCGGTCAGCGCCAGCGCCAGCGCCAGGGCAAGGGCAAGGGCAGGCGCCGCGATCGTGCGGGGTATCGTCATGCTTTTTTCTTTCGGAGCTGGGGTTTGCTGGGAGGGGTGGCAGTCATGCGTGCCTGTTCGGCGTTGATCATTGCTTCGGCGTAGTCGACCATGCGCTCCATCCAGGTGTCGATGGCTTCGTCGCTGCTCAGCAGAGCGGGGCTGACCTTGTCGACGACGTCGCGCATGACCATCACCTGGATGGCCTGGCCGACCACGCAGAACGCCAGCCGCTCGATGGCCAGATCGGGTTCGGCCAGCCCCATGCGATGGGCCAGCATTGCGCTCAGGGCCGCGTGCGCCGGGCGGATGCCGGTGTCAATCTCCTCGTGCCACACGCCCGTGGGTTCCAGCATTTCCCGGTACCACAGGCGCAAGGACAGGCGCGCGATATCGCCGCATTTGAGCGGGTCGAGCAGCGAGGCGTAGAACTCGGCCAGCGATTGACGCAGCGGCGCATCGGGATCGCTGAAGAAGGCTTGCCGGTCGCGGTGATGGGGCGCTTCGGTGAAGGCGGCCCGGTACAGGCCGGCCTTGTCGCCGAAGTAGTAGCTGATCGAGGCAATGTTGGTGCCGGCCGCGAGCGCGATTTCGCGGGTGGAGGTCTTGGCGAAGCCTTGCTCGGCGAACAGGCGCATGGCCGTGAGCAGCAGCCGCTCGCGCGACTGGGCGCCGTCGGAACGGGTGCGGCGTCCGTCGTCGCCGGTTGGGGGAGTCAGTTTGGTCATGACGCAATTTAATCATAATATTCAAACGATTGATATAACTAAATCGGCTGATTTAACTCTGCCGTGGACGGAGCTGTCGGGCTGCCCGCCGGTGCCAACCTTGCACTCCCCCTTATTGAGCCGGAGCGGCCATGAGATTTGCAACGCCGCAGGACGTTTTTTTCAGGCCAAGACCGCCGACATGAATAGATCGGCGCTTCTATATGAGCAATCAACCGCACGATCGATACACATTTTGTTACTCAGCCATCGTGGGCAGACATAGACAAGCAATATGAATCGGTGATAAAGAGTAAATATTAACGGAGCCCACGATGAACATCCGCTTACTATTTACCTGGTCACTGGTGTTGCTGATGCAGTCCGCCACGGCCGCGCCTCTCAATGCCGAGCAGCAAGCCACCCATGTGCTGAGCCGTCTCGCGTACGGCCCCAAGCCGGGCGACATCGAACGCGTGGTGCAGATGGGCGTGCAGCGCTACATCGACGCCCAGCTCAACCCGGCCGCGATCGACTATCCGCCCGCGCTGGCCGAACGCCTGCTCCAGCTCGATGCCCCGCACCGCAGCGCCGGCGAAGCCATGGCCGCGTTCCTTGAACTGCGCAAGGAAAAGCGCGGCGAAGACGAGGCGGGACGCCAGCGCAGCCGCGCACTGCAGGCCAAAGCCACGCGCGAAATCGCCGAAGCCCGCCTGCTGCGCGCCATCGACAGTCCGCGCCAGCTGGAAGAAGTCATGGTCGACTTCTGGTTCAATCACTTCAATGTCTTTTCCGGCAAAGGCCACACGCGCGCGCTGGTGGCCAGCTATGAGCGCGACGCCATCCGTCCCAACGTGTTCGGCAACTTCCGTACCCTGCTGGGCGCCACTGCCAAGCATCCCGCCATGCTGTATTACCTCGACAACGTGGTGTCGAGCGCACCCGGCTCGCAAGGGCCCAGGCAGAAACGGCGCGGCCTGAACGAAAACTACGCGCGCGAGCTGATGGAACTGCACACGCTCGGCGTCGACGGTGGCTACACCCAGAAGGACGTTACCGAACTGGCGCGCATGCTGACCGGCTGGACGTTCGATCAGAAAGCGCTGATCGGGCAGAACCAGACCTTCCGCTTCGATCCGCGCAGGCACGATCACGGCGGCAAGCTGTGGCTGGGCAGGACCGTTGCCGACCAGGGCCAGCTGGAGGGCGAGATGGCGCTCGACGTGCTGGCCGTGCACCCCTCGACCGCGCGCTACATCAGCTACAAGCTGGCCCAGTACTTTGTCCAGGACGCGCCACCGGCGGCGCTGGTGCAGCGCATGGCGCGCGTCTGGCTCGACAGCGGTGGCGAGATCCGGCCGGTCCTGCGTACCCTGTTTGCCAGTGAGGAATTCATGGCGCCGGCCGCGCTGGGTGCCAAGTTCAAGACCCCGTACCAGTTCGTCATTTCGGCCGCGCGCGCCAGTGCCGCCCCGGTGTCCAACATCGCGCCGCTGCTGGGCGCGATGAACCAGCTTGGCATGCCGCTGTACGGCTGCCAGACGCCGGACGGCTACAAGAATACCCAGGACGCCTGGCTCAACCCGGACGCGCTGAGCCGGCGCATCACCTTCGCCACCAGTCTGGCCGGCGGACGTCTGCCGATTGCCGCCAATGCCATGCCGCAGAAGCCACCCGCGCTCGATGCGCGGCAACTGAGCGCGACTTTGGGAAGCGCGCTGTCGCCGCGCACCCTGGCGCTGGTGGCCGCCCAACCCGAACCCTTGCGCGCGGCAATGCTGCTGGGCAGTCCCGACTTCATGCAACGCTGAGGAGAGCATCATGCACCGCCGCGAATTCCTGGCCAGCGCCAGCCTGCTGCTGCCGATCGGGCCTGGCGCCTGGGCCGCCACCGCCGACAGTCCCACCCGCCAGAAGCTGATCGTGATCATGCTGCGCGGCGCCGTCGACGGCATGAACGTGGTGGCGCCGGTGGGCGACGCCAACTACCTGTTGCTGCGGCCCACCATCGGTCTGTCGGCGCCGGGTAGCGAAGGCGGGGCGCTCGGCCTCGACGGCTATTTCGCCCTGCATCCCGCGCTGGCCCCGCTGATGCCGTTGTGGCAACAGAAGAAGCTGGCCTTCGTGCATGCCAGCGGCTCGCCCGATCCGACCCGCTCGCACTTCGACGCCCAGGACTACATGGAATCGGCCACGCCGGGCGTGAAAAACACGCCGGACGGCTGGCTTAACCGTCTGGTGGGCGCCTTGCCCGGCGCCGGCTCGCCCAGCCGCGCGCTGAGCATCGGGCCGGTCATGCCGCGCATCCTGTCCGGCACCGCGGCAGCGATGAACCTGCCCAACGGCGCCGCGGCCACCCGCGCCGACCTGCTCGACCGGCCGGCCATCGGCGCCGCTTTCGACCAGCTGTACGCCAATCACGAGCGCTTCGGGCGCACCTACCAGGACGGGCGCAGCGCCCACAAGGAAGTCATGGCGGCGTCGATGAACAATGCGATGGGGGAAATGCAGGCGGCCGACAACGGCGCGCCGCTGCCGAACGGGTTCCCGGACGACGCGGCGCGGCTGGCCCAATTGATGCGCAACAACCAGAACATCCAGGTCGCCTTCGTCGCGCTGGGCGGCTGGGACACCCACGCCAACCAGGGCGCCGGCAGTGGCCAGCTGGCCAACCGGCTGGCGCCGCTGGGCCTGGGCCTGGCCACCCTGGCCCAGCGCCTGGGGCCGATGTTCGACGACACCACCGTCATCGTCATGTCGGAATTCGGCCGCACCGCGCGCGAGAACGGCAACGGCGGCACCGACCACGGCCACGGCAACGCCATGTGGCTGCTGGGCGGGCAGGTGGCCGGGGGCAAGGTCTACGGCGACTGGCAGGGGGTAGGCGATGCCGCGCTCAACGAAGGGCGCGATCTGCCCGTGACGACCGATTTCCGCGCCGTGCTGGCGCAGGTGGCCGAGCGCCATTTGCGCCTGCCGGACCGCGCCCTGGCCCGGCTGTTCCCGGCCATGCCCAAACGTTCCGCCAGTTTCCAACTATTGCGTGTGTAGAAGCAACGATTCCTCTATGCTATAAATATAGTAGTTCTACTCTATTGCAGTGCAACATAAATGCAGGTATATTAGGAACTGTCTCCTCCAATTCTTCTCCGAAGATTGGATTGCCGCCCGCACCGCATGGTCGCGGGCGTTTTTTTTTGCCTGTTTGGCCATGCAGCAAATTTGCCGTCGTCCCGCCGTTCGCGAGGACGACCTTAGCTGCGTTCGGGCAGGGAGAGGGTAAACGTGCTTCCCTTGCCGAGATCGCTCTGCAGCGACAGCTGGCCGCCCAGCAGGGTGGCCAGGTTCTGGCACAGATACAAGCCCAGGCCGGCACCTTCGACGTGGCGGGTGGAGGTCGAATCGAGCTGGGAGAACGCCTGGAACAGCTTGGTCTGATCCTCGACCCGGATCCCGGCGCCGCTGTCGGTCACGCTAAATTCCGTCATCAACTGGCCGTCTTCGATGCGTTGCGCCAGCGCCACCCGCACGGTGCCCTGTTCGGTGAACTTGATGGCATTGTTGACCAGGTTGATGATGATCTGGGTCAGGGCGCGCCGGTCCGAGTCGATCACGATCGGCTCGGGCGGCAGGTCGAGCGTCAGCGCCAGGCCTTTTTGCACGGCCAGCGTGCGCAAGGTGTCGGCGGTCTGCACCAGCAGGTCCTGGCACTGCACCCGTTCCAGCGCCAGCGTGACCTTGCCCGCTTCAATCTTGGCCACATCCAGAATGTCATTAATCAGCGACAGCAAATGGCGCGCGCTGGAGCGGATCGTGGTCAGTTGCTTGTCCTGATCCGGCGTGAGCGGGCCGGGCAGCTTCATCAGCAGGGCGCCGGTAAAGCCGATGATGGCGTTGAGCGGTGTGCGCAGCTCATGCGACATGTTGGCAATAAACGCCGACTTCATCCGGCTGGACTCGGCCAGCTCGTCATTTTTGCGCGCAATCTCGGCGTTGTTGTTTTCCAGCTCGGCGGCGTGGTGCGCCAGCCGCATATTCAGTTCGATCACCTGGCGCTCGCGCGCCTGCAGCTCGCTGTTGACCTGCACCGCCTGCTCGTAGGTCGAGATCAGCAGATCGAGGATCTGCTGGCGGCCGGCATTGATGAAATGTTTCTGTTCGCCCAAGTAGAGTGAAATGCCTTCGCCGTTGTCGTCGTTCTGGCGCAGGCGCTGATTGACCAGCATGTGGCTGATGCGGCTGAGCAGATAGTCTTCCGAGTACGGTTTGCGGATGAAATTATCGGCGCCGCACTCGATGCCGCGGATGATGTCCTTGGCGTCGTTGAGGGCCGTCACCAGGATCACGGGAATGTCCGCCAGCGCGGCATCGGCCTTGATCGCGCGGCACAGCTCGTAGCCGTTCATTTCCGGCATGATAATGTCCGACAGCACCAGTTGAGGGCGCTGATCGCGGATCGCGGCCAGCGCCAGCTTGCCGTTGGCCGCCACACGGACCCGGTAGGCCCGCGACTGCATCAGACGGCGCAGACGCTCGGCCTGGGTGGGACTATCCTCGACGATCAGGACTTCAAAATCGGCTGGCTGTATCTCGTAGCTGGCGTCCACACGCGTCTCCTTGCTGCTCTGTTCGATGACGTGCTCCTTGGTTGCGCGCCGATCCACGGCCGCGGTCGGCATCACTATATCGGATTTGCCACGCAAAAAGGCGCTTTCAAGAGTGCATGAGGGACGCCGTTGCGCCGCCATCGCCCTGAAATCCCTCCGCGCGCCAGGTCAGCACCAGCGTGTCGCGGTGGCCGCTGTCGCCATCGGGCTGGATCGGCGTCGATTCGTGAATCACCCTGGCATCGTCGAGCAGCAGCATGGTCCACGGTTCGGTCATGGTAAAGCGCTGGCCGGCGGGGCCGTCGGCCTGAAACACCCGCGTCTCGCCCCCCTTGATGTGCGCGCGCCCGACCAGCAGCACGGCCACGAAATCGACGCCGTCGCGGTGCGCGCCTTCCGGCGTGGGGCGGCCGATGCCCTCCAGCGTATCGATGCGGAACTGATGGGCTTCCACGTACCAGGCCGGCGCGGCGCGCACCTGGGTGCACAATTGCCCCAGCGCGCCCAGCAGATGCTGCCAGCACGGCTGCGCCACGGTGGCCGGGTCGACTGGCTCGAACAGGCGGTGCATGCCGCCGTGCAAAGCGTTGTATTCGATCGGTTGCCAGTGCGCACGGTGGGCCGTCTGGGTCAGTGCGGCGGGGGTCTGCACGAAGCAGGAATGGCGCCGGTGCCGGTATTTGCCGCCATCTTTCAGATAATTATCGGGCGCCAGCCGGTCCCAGCTTGGAACAAGGGCGTTCAGTTCGTCCAGGCTGCAGCCGCACAAGGCGGCCACGTCGGACGGCCTGACCAGGGCATAGCCGACGCCGCGCATGGCCTCGACAATGTGCGCCAGATCGGTGAAAGGTGGAGCGTATGTTGTCATTGCGATAGCGTAGCACCTTTCGCATTTCCCGGTGGAGCTAGCCCTGGATCAAAGTTGGGCGAAATGTTTAGGAGACATGCCACCGGGCCAAGGGTAAAATTGTTGCCGGTAGGAATATTTGGTAAGGAAAAGCATGAGCACTGACTTCAAGGCAACCATCTTGATTGCCGACGGCTCGTCGGACCATCTGGTCCTGCTGGAAAGCCTGCTGCAGGAGCGGCATCACGTCAAGGTGGCGCGCAATGGCGGCGACGCGCTGCGCATCGCCGGCCAGGCCCCGCGTCCCGACCTGATCCTGCTGGACGCGCATTTGCCGCAAGGCGATGACTTCACCGTCATCCGTGAATTGAAAAGCAATTTCCTGACAACCGACATTCCCGTCATCTTCCTGGTGGGCGAGGATGCCCGCGAGGACCAGCGCCGCGCCGTGCGCGAAGGCGGCGCCGACGTGATCGGCAAGCCGTTCGCCGCCGAGCTGGTCGAGCGCCGCATCGACACCCAGCTTCAGCTCAGCCGGGCGCACGCCATGCTCAAGGACCAGCACAGCCATTTCGAGCACCTGGTGGCCGAGCGCACCCGCATGGTGGCGCACATGCAGGATGCCACCGTGATGGCCATGGCCTCGCTGGCCGAATCGCGCGATCCGGCTGTGGGCAATCACCTGCGCCGCACCCAGCACTACGTGGCGGCGCTGGCGCGCGAACTGCGCTTTCACTCCCGCTACACCGCCGAGCTGACCGATGAGAATATCGCCTGGCTGTACAAGGCGGCCCCGCTGCACGACATCGGCAAGGCCGCCGTTCCCGATGCCATCCTGCTCAAGCCCGGCAAGCTGACGCACGAGGAATTCGAACTCATGAAGAGGCACACGGTGTACGGGCGCGATGCCATTGCCGATGTGGAAAAGACGCTCGGCCATAGCAATCAGTTCACCCGCTACGCCGGCGAAATTGCCTATTCACACCAGGAAAAATGGGATGGTTCGGGATATCCGCTAGGCCTGTCGGGCCATGCGATTCCCTTGTCGGCGCGGCTGATGGCGGTGGCCGACGTGTACGACGCGCTGATTTCGGCCCGCCCTTATCGTCCGGCCTTCACCCATGAAACCGCCGTCGAGCTGATCCGCCAGGGCAGGGGCGAGCATTTCGACCCCGACGTGGTGGACGCGATGCTCGTTATTGAGGAGAAGTTCCGCGAGATTGCGTCGCGCTTTGGCGGCGCAGGCGGCTGACAACTATGCCGGCCAGCGCCATGCCCAGCAGCGCCACCGATGCCGGCTCAGGCACCGCGCCAGCACTGCGGCTTTGCAGATTATCCAGGACGAAGGCCTGATTGCCGCCGCCGGCGTTGATGTGGATCGAATCGAACAGGCTGCCGGTAAATCCGACGAACTGGCTGTTTGTCGACGTGCCCACGGTAGCGGTTTCAACCAGCATGGTGCCCAGGTAGGCCTCGAAGGTCGACGTCCCCGGATTGGAAATGAAACCGAAAGCAATGTCGGTAAGGGCGCTGGAAAAGCTGATCGTGCTCTGCGCCTCGCAGCACGGGAAAAAGTTGGAGATACCACTGCCGGTGATGGCGCCGACGCCGTTGTCGTCGTCGGTAACGCGCATGCCCGCGCTGAAGTTTATTCCGGCAAACTGATTCCCGGCAAATGATTGATTGCCGACGTTGCCAGTGAAGGTTTCAGTCGTGAAGATTCCGGTCAGGCCCGTGGTGTTATTCAGGACGGTTGCCTGCGAGCTGGGCGACATTGCACTCAGCAGCAATGCGGTAATGGCGGCAAACGATTTGACGGACATGGCGCTCTCTCATCGGAGTGAAGTAAATACTCCATCTTAAGCAAATGGTGTGCCACGGAAATGCCGCTTTATGCAAATCAAGACCTTAATCAAACTCGGTGTTCCTTTTAAGACTGAAGTGTAAGGTTTTTCGACATTTCTCACGGCCTCAACTGGGCAAATCATTCTCCTAGAAATCTGTTTTTGATATTTTTCTTGGGAACTCGCCTTTGACAGGGATCGTCGTCCACCAGGAATGCAGAGCTATCCAATTGAGCTTAGCCAAGGCGACGGATCTAGCTAAAAGCAATAATTATTTCCCAAATGCAATCAATCGGAGGCAAGAATGGCTATCGATGTCTATCTGCAAATCGAAGGAATCAAGGGAGAATCCGCAGATAACGATCACCCGGGATGGATTGAACTCACGTCCGCTCAATGGGGTGTAACGCAACCAAAGAGCGCTACCGCATCAACGGGCGGTGGTCACACGGCGGAACGGTGCGAACACAAGACTCTAGCAATTAGCAAGCTCGCTGACCTATGTTCGCCGGTCCTGATGCAGCATTGTTCGTCGGGGAAGACGCTCCGAAAAGCCACTTTGGAATTCATGCGTGCCGATGGCAACGGCTGCCCCGTAAAGTACTACGTCATAGAATTAGAAAACGTCCTCATCAGCCACATGGATCAGGTTGTCCACGAAGGTAGTGGCATCCATGATTCCATTGGCTTACGGTTTTCCAAAGTGAAGTGGAAATACACTCAGCAAAAGATTGCTGGGGGGTGTAGTGGCAACACCACCGGCGGCTGGTGCCTCGCTAGTAACCGCATAGCGTAGGAGCCGTCATGCTTGAGGTTCAACCAAAAGACTCGCGTGGAATGTTCATGCTGCCCCAATCCCCGCAGGACGCAGGCTACTACGTGTACGGAACGCCAGACCATGGCCGTGCTCAGTATGCAGACGCCCGCATGATGTCCCTGATCTTCGCTGTTGAAAGGGAATGGCAGGCGACTGACCGGCGTAGATTTGGTATAGGAAACATCTGTCAAGCAGAGGGCGTACCCTTTGGGCATGATTCACACAAAAACGGGCTGCAAGTTGATGTTAGGCCCCTTCGGACAGATGCTAGAGAGGACGTATGTTTCTATACGTATCCTCAGTATGACCGAGCGGCCACCGAGAAACTCATTGAAATCTGGCGTCGATGCTTCCCCGGCCAGCTAACCATTTTCTTCAACGATAATCGCATCCCTGGGGTTCGTCCGCTGGCAACTCATGACAACCACTTCCACGTTCAGTTCAGGTAACAGAAAGCGCCATCCCATGAAAAAAATCCTGCTGCTGTTGGCTTCAATTTCCCTTTTGTCACCGGCCTATGCCAGTAAGACCATCGTATGGGATGGAACGTACGCTCCACTCAAGGCCAGCTACATGCTGTATTCGGGCGACCTCGGCGAGAAAGGACCAGCAAAGCCGACCGACACGAAATTATCGGTGATGGTTGAGGGGCAGCTTGCCCAAGAAATGTTTAACGCGCTCGGTGCAGACCAGAAAGATGCCTGTGCTGCGTCAGAGACAGTTCGGTTCAGGCAACGGGGAGATGTGTCCTGCACCTTCGACAAGGAAAGCAAAACGTTCCCCTATACGTGCTACATCGGCCTAAACCTCAAGAACGGCAAGAGCATTCCAGGGGCAATCTGCTAGTGAAGCGAGGGGCAGCCAGGCTGCCCTTTTACATCTGCTCAACCACCCAACTTGCCGATCTGGAAAACAGTATGAATCGTTTATTTTGTCAAGTCTCTTGCTGCTCCAAATCTTTCTTCGGGAGCGGCCTAACAGAGTTCTACATCGACTGCCACAAGCGCGACTGCGCCAGCCCGAGCTCGCGCGCCACCTGCGCCAGCGCCGTGCCATGCGAGAAGGCCCTGAACTCTGGATCGAGATCATGCAGCGCGTGGCCGATCTTGTTGATCGCGCGTGCTGAACACCGACCGCTGCTGGCCGGGATCGAAGTCATCGACAATCCGGGCGGCACACGCGCGCGCAGCGCGGCCACTTCGGCGGGGCTCTTGAATCCCTTCAGGACGACATAGCCGTCCCGGAGATAGCGCTCGCGAAGGAAATCGGGCATGGGAACTCCGCATGAGTATCGAGAAAAGTAACGATACTGTAAGCGGAGACACGTACGGGTCCGGCCTCAAGCGGCGATCCGTGCCGCCTCCAGCTTGAACACGCTGACCATGTCCGCCAGCTGCGCGGCCTGCTCGCGCATCGAGCCGGCCGCCGCTGCCGCCTGCTCCACCAGCGCGGCGTTTTGCTGGGTGGCGTCGTCGATGCCGGCGATCGCGCGGTTGACCTGGCCGATGCCGTTCTCCTGCCCGTGCGTGGCGCTGCTGATCTCGCCCATGATGCCGGCCAGCCGCCCGATATGCTGGACGATCTCCTGCATGGTGGCGCCGGCTTCGTCAACCAGGCGCGTGCCGTTGCCGACTTCATCGACCGAGGCGCCGATCAGTTCCTTGATCTCCCGGGCGGCGCTGTTGGAGCGCTGCGCCAGGTTTCGCACTTCGGCGGCGACCACGGCAAAGCCGCGTCCCTGTTCGCCCGCGCGCGCCGCTTCCACCGCGGCATTGAGTGCCAGGATGTTGGTCTGGAAGGCGATCGATTCGATCACGCCGATGATATCGACGATCCGGGTCGAGGCGACCTGGATCGAGCCCATGGTGTCCACCACCTTGGTCACTGCCGTGCCGCCGCGCTGGGCGACGGCGGAGGCCGATGCCGCCAGCGCATTGGCCTCGCGGACATGGTCGGCGTTCTGCCGTACGGTGGACGTGAGCGTATCCATCGACGACGCGGTCTCCTGCAGCGAGCCGGCCTGGATCTCGGTGCGCGAGGACAAATCCATATTCCCGGCCGCGATCTGGCCGGCCGCCATGGCGATCGAATCGGTCCCGTTCCTGACCTGGCTGACGATCTGGTGCAGATTGGCGCGCATGCTTGCCAATGCCTGCTTCAGGCGTCCGGTTTCGGTGCGGTCGTGCTCCTGCGCGCTGATGTCGCAGGCCAGGTCGCCATGCGAGATGCGCGCCGCGAACGCGATGGTTTCCTCCAGAGGCCCGACGATGGAACGCGACAGCGTCACGCCCGCCACCAGCGCAACGGCCATCGCCAGCAGTGCCATGCCGATAATCTGGATGGGGGTGCTGTCCGCCACCGCGTTGCCGTTGGCCTGGGAGGCGACGGAATTGGCTTCGATAAGCTCGCTCAAGTCGGCCATGCTTTGTTCCAGCTTGCGGAAGTCCTTGGTGAACACTTCGAACTGCGCCTTGGCGATGGCCGGATCGGACAGGTCCATCTTGACGATCCGCGTCGCGCTCTTCAGGTAGGCGTCCGCGTCCGGCTTGACGCGCTCCAGCGCCTTGCGCAGGTCCGGCGTGTTGAGCTGCCGATCCATCGCCGCGAGCAGGCGCGTGAACACGGCCACGTGTTCACCCACATCCTTTTCGGCCTCGCGCTGCTGTTCCAGATCGCCGTTGGCGTGCGCCAGCAGCACGGCCATGACATCGCCGCGCAGCGCATCGTGCGCCTGGTCGGCCTGCATCTGGTCCTTGAGGGCGGCCCCGTTGGCGCTGATGGCGTCCATTCCGGCGTCGAGCGAGCGGGCGGCGTTCAGGCCGATCAGCCCGACCAGCGCGACGAACGCGACGCTGGCGGTAGTCGACAGCAATAGCCGCTTCCTGATGGTGAGTTTGTTCATGATCTGCATGGTGGTTCCAGTGGGCGCTCTAGTATTTGACCGACAGGCCGACCGTGAAGCTCAGGTCTGGCGTGCGGGAATTGAGGCCGTGCGACAGGGCGGTGTCGATCTGGCAGTGCTTGTTGACCAGGTAGGCCGCGCCGATATCGACGCTGGCCAGGGTGCCGCCGTCGCGCGCGCGGGCGATCTGCGGCGCCGATAATTCCACGAAGCTGCGCCAGCGCGCATTCCATTGTTTGCCGACCACGACCCCGAAGATCGCGCTGGTGAAGCGCCGGCCGTCGTCACCGGTTTGCGATGCGATGCCCGGCATGAGGCCGAGCGACAGATCGTCCGGCAGGTCCCACTCTGCGGCCAGGCGCAGCGAAGGCCGCACGCCATGGCCGCGCAGCGCGGCCGCGCCGGTGGGCAGGTCGGCATGCACCAATACCCCGACCGATGGCGCGCCGCCGTCGGCATCGAGCACATGCCATTTCAGGCCGATCGCGGTGTCCGCGATCCCGCCGGTGCGCAGGCTGGCCGGCGGGTTGTCGATGGTCGAGCGCTGGCGGAACCAGCCATCGGTTTCGAGCCGCACTTCGACGTTCTCGCCGACGCCGTAACGCAGCAGCGTGGGCGTCGAGACGCTGCGCTCGCGCAGGCCGGGTGCGCGCTCGCGGTCGGCCGCAACGCTGGTTTCGATCTGCACGCGGCCCTTGCCGACCACATTGCTGGACTCGACGAAGTCGGGGCGGTCGGTGACGATCTGGTCGTCCTCGGCCGCGCGGGCAGGGATGGATGCCGCAATCAGCGCGGCGGCGAGAACCACTAAGCCGGCCGGGCGGCAGGGCGGAAAAAACGGGTCGACCACAAGACTCTCCAAATCAAGCTAATTGAACAGCAATGAGAAATTGCCGCAGCGTAACAATGGAGTCTAGTGGAAATGCGGGAGAGGACGCGGCCGCACCCCTGAAAATTCGCGTTTAGATTGACAGGTAAATCACGAAAGCGTGGGCATGCCGCAACACCTTGCTTGAGTGATCATGACCAAGTGACAGCTACACCTGCCAGGCGCCGTCGCGGTACACCAGCGCGTCGTCCAGGTAGACCGCCTCGGTCACGGCAAACACGTCCACATGGTAGCGCGCGTCCTTGCGCTTGAAGCCGGGCTTGGGATAGACGCCATGCTTGGCGCCCAGCGACAGGTGAATGCCGCACATGCGCTCGTAGGTGCCGATGTCATTGACGCGGCGCTCGCGGGTGAACGCGCGGTTCATGCCGAAGCCCAGTTCGCGCAGCCAGACTTCGCCTTCATCGGCGCGGATGATCTGCAGCAGCGCCTCGAACTCCGGGGTCGCGTCGAGCGCGCCGGTGACGCGCCCGCGTTCGACCAGCAGCGTGATCGGCTTGTCCGGCCGGTTGACCAGGTAGGAGGTGTCACCGAACACGTGCACCCGCACCCGTCCGTTCACGGCTTCCAGGTCGCGCGCTTCGGTGAACACTTCGCCGATCGGGAACTGGCCGCCGACGTTGTTCATCTCGCTGTAGTCGCCGATATTGAGCTTGGCCGATTCGAACGGCGAGGCGAATACCAGCTCGGCGCCATCGCCGCTATCGACCCGCGCCATGCAGGCGCTGTCGATGCGCGCCTTGAGCGCGCGTCCCACGCCGCGGTAGTAGGCCGGGTCGTAGGCCAGCGCTTCGATGTAATGCTCGCCCTGCGCGCCGGGCATGCGCGACAGGTGCACGTGCTCGATCACCTTCAAGCCCAGCTTGAACAGCTCCACGCGGATGCGAAACGCCTCCAGGCGGAAATTGGTCGACTGGACCAGCACCACCAGGTCGCCCGGCGCCATCTGGCGAAACGCCGCCAGCACATCGTCCGCCGTGACGCTGTCGAAATCGACAAAGCGGCCGGCCGGCAGGTTGCGCCGGTAACCCTCGGTCAGCGCGCGCGCCAGCCCGGTGCGCGCGTCGTACACCACCAGCGCCTGATGGGCCGGACCGTGTTCGATGGCGATGCTCAGCACGTCGCGCAGGTGGGCGCTGGCGGCGTCGATGGCGTGGGGAGCGATGGCGGGGGAAGTCATGGTGCGAAGATCGAATGCTGAACCCGCCATTATACGTGCCCGTCCTAAGCTTTTTGGTGCCCGCCGCCCTTCAGGTGTGCCAGGTGCGCACGCATGTCTTTGACAGGGCGCAATAATCGGTGCCGCTTTCTGCTGCGCGATACCAACGAATGGTCTGAAAACCGACCGCCGGTCGACCAATATTGCCGCCAACGCGCCGTCAGACGCCCCCAGGCATACCGTCAGACGGTACCGGGGCAATCAAACTTCCGCCGCCAGCGCTTTGCGCTATTATTTTGTCACTTCGTCAGCATTGCCCTTGCGGCTCACTGGCGCCGTTCAACCATACTTTGGCGGCAAGCGACACATGGCATTCCGGTGGGAAACACCAGCCAGCGTATGGCTGGAAGACGAGCAGAGCGCGCATTTTGAACTGGTCGCCAGCGAAGCTCTGAGCCATATCGACTGGCAGATGCAGGCGCGCGGCCGTCTCGCCGACGTCGCCCATCTGCTGGGTGCCTCGCTGCCGCAGGCGTGCAGCTGCGCGCCGATCTATCCGGAAGGTTTCGCCTACTGCCACCAATGCGGCCAGCCCTTGAACAAACTGGCCGGCAAGTGCACGGACCGGCCCGACTGGTGGGGGCCGTGGTCCGACCCGTTCCTGCCGCGTCATGTGCCGCACGGCCTGGCGGTGACGTCGCTGCCTTTGGGCGACTATCTCGAACAGCGTCCGCCGGCGCCCGAAGTCGGGCGGGCCGAGCTGAGCATGCCGGTGCCGCCCAATGCGCAGTGCGTGTTCGCCGCCGGCGCCTTCGGTTTTCCAGTGCAGCGCCTGCTGGCGCTGGCCTGCAAGCGCAACGTGCTGCAGTACTGGGACCCGCTGGCCGCCATGTGGCACGTCATGAGTCCGGAAGAAGGCGCAGCCGGCCTGGCCTTCCAGGCCTCGGCGTATGCATGGCTGCCAGCGACCAATCCGCTGCGCGGCGAAGTGGCGCTGGTTCCCACCGACACCGGCCTGTACAAGCTGTTCATCAATCCGGTCAGCGAAAGCTATCGCACCGAGCTGGTATTCGCCGGTGCGCTGGCCACCGCGCCCGGCCTGCTGCGGCGCCACGTGGCCTGCCTGTTCAATACCGATGGCGGCACCCGTTTGTGGAGCGCGCACAGCGACTTCACCGACCCCGCGATCCACCACTGCGGCGCTCCCGCCGGCGGCTGGGCACGGCCGATCGGCTACGACAACCGGCTGATCTGGCGCCACGCCGATGGCCAGCTGGTGTGGGAGCCGGGCGGCGCCCCGCAATGGATCGCCTGGCCGGAAGGCTGGACCCCGCGCCTCGAACTGGGCGGACCGACCCAGAGCCGCGATGGGCGCCTGTGGGTGCTCGGCCACGACGGCAGCGGGTATTGCTTTATCGAGCTGGGACGCGCGCAGCCGCAGCGCCAGCGGCTCGACGGCGCGCGCCTCGGCTTTGCCAGCCTGCTGTTCCGGCGCGGCCACGCGGTCGTCAACGAGCCGTGGGACCCCGAATACATCGAAGACCCGCACGACGACGATACCCTGGTCATGCCGCTGCTGCGCAGCTATAACAACAGCCGCAGCCAGCCCAGCGGCCTGGTACTGCGCTTCCACGACTACACCGGCAAGGCCGAGAATGCGCTCAACGGGCGCGTGATCGCCCGCACCACCGTCGAATGGATCGGGCGCCACAACGTCATTCTCGACGAGATCGCGCGACTGTCCAAGCCGGCCAGATGCGTGCCCTTCGTCTACGACGACTGCCTGTGGCTGCGCCATCCCGACTGGAACCGGGTGCGCGGATGGCGCCTGGACGCGCTCCCGTGAAACGCCGGTTCGCATGCATGCTGCTGGCGCTGGCGTCCACTGGCGCCCACGCCGCGGCGCAGGTCTTCCTGGTGCAGAATTCCGGCTGGATGGAGCCGTTCTACACCGACCCGGCGTCGCTGTTCAAGCCGCTCGTCACCGAGCTGGCCAGTGCCGTCACGCGGCCGGACGACCTGCTGGTGCTGGCCGCATTCAATCAGAGCCAGCCCGGCGCGCCGTCGCCGCGCGCGCTGCTCTCGGCCAGGGTCGATGGCGCGACGCGCGCGCGCATCGCCGCCGCGCTAAACGGTCTGACCACCGCGCACAAGGGCAGCGGCGCGCTGGCCGACACCGATCTGGGCGAAGCCGTCAGCGCGGCCATCCACACGGCGCTGGGCGGCAAGCCCGGCCTGGTGTGGCTGGTCACGAACAACCGCAACAGCCCCAACAACGATCAGTCCACCGCGCGCCGCAACCGCGAATTCTACGAACTGATTCATCAGGGCGCATCGATCACCAGGGCGCTCGCCTTTCCCTTGCAGATGCCGGTGCAGGGCGCGCATTACCGCGCCAACGGCCTGATGGTGTATGTGTTCGCCATTGGCGAGCAGGGCGCGCGCGAACTCGACGAGCTGCTCGCTTCCAAGCGCATCGCCACGGTCATCACCGAGCCGCCCGCGCGCCTCAAGCCGCTCGACCGCGACACCGTTCGCCTCGTGCCCAAACGGGTCGACGACGCCCCCGGCGTGGCCTTTTCGATGGCGCCCAACGGCCTGCTGCGCGCCGACGTTGACGCCAGGGCGCGCACGCCGCAGGCGAAGGTCGCCTGGCAGCTCGAGAACACCATCTACCCGTACACCATCGCCAGCGCGACCGTAACGGCGCGCTCGCGCCTGGGCAGCGAGGACCGCCCGATCGCACTGGCCAGCGGCAAGGTGAGCAGGCTTGCACCCGGCCAGAGCATGCCGCTGGCATCGAGCATGCAGCTGCCGGTCGGCCAGCTGCCCGGCGCCTGGTCGGCCAAGGCCATCGCCTCGGCCGGCTCGGCCTATGTGCTGCCGGGTGCGATCGAACTGCATCTCACCGAACAGCGTCTGGAACTGTCGCAGGCCTTCCGCCAGCGTATGGCGGCGCTGTTCCCGGGCGATCCGCTGCCCGAGATTTTCACGCCGCCGGCGCAGATCGCCGCATCCACGGCGCGCCTGCCGATCGAAGTGCGGGTCAATTACGGCGTTGCACCGCTGCTGGCGCTGATCGGCGCCGGCCTCGGCCTGCTGGGCGCTGCCGGCGCCGCGGCCATGGCCTACGGCCGTCCGCGCAAGGCGCTCGTCACGGTCGAGGACGAGCTGCGCACCATGCATGCGCGCGCCGGCACCACCCAGCCGATTTACGACAAGGCCGGGCTCAAGGTCGCGCAACTGAAAACCACGCTATTCGGCCACCAGCTGATCGACCTGCGCGAAGGTGCGCAGGTTCGGCTTGGACGCTAACCCAGGAAGAACAGGAAATTCGATGCAGAACACTCCGCCACCGGCCACCGACCCGGGCTTCAAGCTGCCCGGCGCCGCCAGCGCACCGCCGGATCCGCTGCCCAAGACCACCGGACCGGCCGCCAGCGCCCCGGTCGAAGTGGCGCCGGTGCAGGGCGCGCCCGCGACCGACACGTCCACCCGCGACATCGCCATCGGCGGCGCCGTGTTCCTGATCCTGCTGATCGTGTACTTCTTCGTGCGTAACGCCTACGTCCATCAACTGGTGGTCAAGCGGGTGGCGCCGTCGTCGGCCGGCAGCGCCGGCTGGCTGATGTTCGTCGGCCTGTCCTTCCTGAGCGCGGCGGCGGTGCTGGCGATCGTCAACGCCAGCAAATACCTGACCTTCGCCATCACCGCGCCGCTGGTCGTGGTCGGCGTAGTGGCATTGATTGCGGCGCTGTTCATCGGCCGCCGCTAACGAACCGGAAGTGACATCATGGTAGAGCAAAACGGCGCACGGAAAGCCGAACTGAAAGTCGATCTGAGACCAACCCTGTTCATCGGAGCGGGCGGCACCGGCATGGAAGTCATGCTGCGCATCCGCCGCCGCATCCTGTCGGAAGTGTGGAACCGCCAGCATCCGACCCGGGTCGAATCGATCGCCCAATTTCCGGTCGCACGCTTCCTGCACCTGGACCTGGACAGCAACGCCGTCATCGACGAAGGCAAGTCGCAGCGCACCGACCCGTGGTTCGAACTGGTCAAGCTGGCCGACGACGAACGCCTGGTCGAACCGCTCGACCTGCCGCAGTACCACGAGTCCGAAGACAGCCTGGCACGCTTTCCGCTGATCGAAAACTGGATGCCGCTGCGGCCCAAGAAACTGCGCTCGCTCGGCATCGACCCGTCCAAGGGCGCCGGCCAGATCCGCGCGCTGGCGCGCCTGTACCTGTTCGACAAATACCCCAAGCTGCGCGGCCGCATCAAGGGCGCGCTGAATTTCTTGAGCAGTAACGCCGGCAACGAACGCAAGGAAACTTACCAGCGCCTCGGCCTGCAGGTCGACACCTCCAAGTTCCGCATCGTCGTCATCGCCTCCTGCGCGGGCGGCACCGGGGCCGGCGCGGCCATCGACCTGGGCTGGATGTCGAAAGCGATCGCGCGCCAGGAAGTGTCGGACAACCAGGTCGACCTGGTGATGTTCCTGCCCTCCGGCTACGCCAAGGCCAACAAGGAGCGCACCGAGGCCAATGCCTACGCCACCCTGATGGAACTGGAAACGACCATGCGCGACATGAGCGCGCAGGTGCGCTGGGCCGAGCCGGACAGCCTGGTCGGGCGCGGCGCGCCGTTCGACGACGTGTATTTCGTCGATACCGCCAACCTCGCCAACAAGGCCACGCAGGACATCAAGGACGTCTACCAGATGGTGGCCGACACGCTGTTCGAGGATTTCGCCTCGGCCGATTTCGCCAACCGCAAGCGTTCGGTGGCGGTGAACCAGCAGCAGCACAAACTCGGGCCGTTCAACCCGCGCGTGCCGGAGCAGCGCTTCGGCGACATGCGCCTGTCCTACTCGAAGGTGTATTCGGCTTTCGGCCAGGCCGTGCTCGACACCCAGCAAAGCCTGCGCGACGATATCCGCGCCTACGAACTGGCCGGCCTGATGGTCAAGGCCTTCTTCGGCCTGGCCGGCACCGACGGCGCCGCCGCGCGCCGTGCCGGCGACCAGGAGCGCGACATCTTCATGCGCGAGCAGATGGCCATGAACGAGCATCCGTTCGACGAGTTTCCCGACTTCAAAAAGGGCACGGTGGACGTGACGCCGTTCCAGGAATACGCGCTGACCGGCCAGCTGCTGATGGACAAGGACCAGCGCTCGCTGCTCGAACGGGTCGAAAGCAAGGTGCAGATCGAGATCGACCGCATCATGGCCAATTACGACATCGGCGTGTGGCGCGAGAAGGTGGCCGAACTGCTGCCCAATCTGGAGCGCGACGCCATCCGCGAAGCCGGCGCCACCGCCGAAACCAGCGAAGACCGCATCAAGCGCCACACCGGCGAACTGATGATGCGCCTGAAGGGCAGGGCGCGCGACCAGCTGTATGCGCTGCTGGACGACCGCAAGCAGGGCGGGCTCGAATTCGTGCTGTCGCTGCTGGAGCAGATCAAGGCGCGCCTGCAGCAGCGCGATCTCGGCAATGCCGAGCGCAACGGCAAGCGCTACCGCGACATCCGCGACGCGCTGCGCACGCGCCAGGTGGAGGAGTCGCTGGGCAATCTGGCCCAGGCCGCCGGCCGCCTGTTCGGCAAGGAAGCGCAGGCGCGCGAAGTGATGGCGCACTTAAAGCGCGACATCGCCGACTACCTGCGCTTTCATTTGCTGGCCGTGGCGGCGGGGCAGGCCATCGAAGTCATGCGCGGCATGTCGGCATGGCTGGGCGATCCGCAGTCGCTCGACGAGAATGGCCAGCCGCTATGGAGCGGCATCGCCGGCGAGTTCCAGGAAGGGCGGCGCTGCGTGCAGGCGATGCTGGGCGCGGTCGACCAGCGCATCAGCCAGCTGCGCGCCGAGGCCCGCAAGGAACACGCCACCTACATCAAGCTGGCCAGCGACGTGCTGCCGGAACCGGTCAGGCTGACCGGCGACATCAACGCCTGGAGCGAGGAGGTGCTGCTCGAATTCGGCGGCTCGGCGCGCCTGTTCCCGCAACTGAACGACGACAAGCTGCGCGCGAACCTGCTGCTCAAGCTGTTCCGGCGCGCCCAGACCCAGCTGAGCGTCGAACAGCTGGCCGGCGAAGAGCCGGCCGATCCGCTGCTCGAACGCCTGTCGGCCATGTCGCCACCGGAGCGCCACCGCATTTTCAACGAGTGGATCCGCAGCGCCATGCCATGGGTGAACGCGCGCTTCTCGGCCGAGTTCACGCCGCGCGCCGACCAGTACAAGTGCTTCGTGGGCGTGGGCGACGCCAATGCCTGGCGCCGCATGGAAGACGAGATCAAGGCCGCCGTGCCGACCGGCTCCTTCCACGGCGAGCTGGTTTCCATCGTCAACACCGGCATTGCCGGCAAGGCGGTCTGCTACATCGAGCTGTCCGGTTTCCCGATGACGGTGCTGCGCGGCCTGCCGGCCTGGCTCACTTCCTACCAGATCGAGAACCCCAGGATTCCGACCCATCTGCATTTCGACGCCACCCGTTACCGCCATCCGATCTCGCCCTCGATGGACGAACTCAATCGCCTGGCCGACGACTACGAATGGTTCCTGCAGGCGGTGGTGCTGGGTGTGGTGCGCCGCAAGGCCGACATGGGCGACCGCGAGGCGGCCTTCCAGCCGCGCGGCCAGTACCTGTTCGAAGTCGAGCCGGGTTCCGGCGAGTGGCTGCAGATCGGTAACGAGTTCGCGATCCGCTCCAACGGCCTGCCGCGCTTTTACCGCGAGCAGATCGTCGCCGCCGTGCAGCGCAGGCTGGCCGCACTGGGTCCGCGCCAGCTGACGCTGCTGGCCGCGCTGATGCGCCATTATCAGCAGCGCGTGTATGAGCCCAAGCTGGAAGTCGATGAAACCGGCGCGCAGCTGCCGTCGCCGTCGCTGCCCAATATCACCGCGCGGCGCCTGTTCGACCAGTGGCTGGCGCGCGCCCGCGCGCTCGACCCGGCATTAAGCAGTGCCGACATCGATGCCGCCAGCGCCAGCATCAACCAGTGGAGCGAGCGGGTGCCCGATTCGGCCAGCGATGCCTACCACTGGGAAGTCGAACGGGCCGTCGACAAGCGCGTCGTCAAGCCCGAGGTCCTGGCCAGCGAAGCGCAGGCCGGGCAGGCCCTGTCCGCGCCGCCCCTTTCGGTGGCGGCCCGCTACAAGGTTTTCGTGAACGGCGCCCAGCACGGCCCGTACTCGCGCGACGAACTCGCGCTGCGCATCGCGCGGGCCGAGGTCGGTCGCGCGACCAAGGTCTGGAACATGCAATGGAACCCGAAAACCGACAAGTGGCGCACCGCCGGCGAACTGGCCGAGCTGGAAGAGCTGTTCGGCGTGACCATTCCCGACCCCGATGACGACATACCCGATCCGGACTGACGACCATGAACCTGCAAGACCAGGTGCAGTTCAAATGTATCCACGCTGCCTGCGCGCGGCCTTTGCCGCGCAAGGTGAATTTCTGCCCGTATTGCGGGGTATCGCAGCGCGACGGTGTGCGTGCGCCGCCGGCAGCGGCGGCCGCTGTGGTCGAACCGGCGCCGGTTGTCACGCCCGCGCCGGCCGCGATCGACCAACCGGTGCAGCCGGTAGCGCCGCCGCCCCCCGCGCCAGCGCCCGCTGCACCTGCGCCACCGCCGCCGCGGCCGGCCGCGCCACCGCGGCGCGCACCGGTCAGGATGCGCTACTGGCTGCTTGCGCTGGCGGCGCTGTGGGGCATCTGGATGCTGACCAAACCGGACAAGGCCAGGATCGAGGCGCGCATCGACAGCGCGCTGGCGCTGACACGCGAATGCAAGCTGGGCGAGGCCCAGGGTGAACTGATCGCGCTACGCTCCGGCAAGGCCAGCGCCGAGCAGCTGCAGCGCGTGCAGGGCGCCATCAACCAGGCCGCGCCGGCGTGCGAGAAAAAGCGCGTGCGCGCCAAAACCTGGGCCGACACCAGGACTGCCGTGGAAAAGGCGCTCGACAGCGACGACACCGCCAGGGCCCAGGCCCGGCTGACGCAGTTCACCAGGCGCTACGGCGAGGACGACGAAACGCGCGCGCTGCGCGACCGCATCGGCGTCGTGCGCGATATTCCCCCACGCGCCGCGCCGCCGGCGCCGGCCCCGCCCTCGGGCGCACTGGCGCGCAACGCCATGTCGGCGCGCCGCCTGATCGACGAAGCCGAACGCGATATCCAGGCCGGCAACTACCAGCTGGCCTCGGACAAGATGCAAACCTGTATCACGATGGTCGAAAGCGGCACGCGCGAGTGCGCCGCCTTCAAGGTCTACGCCGACCGGCTTCAGTCCGACCTGCGCCGCTGCCTGGCCGGCGGCAGGGAATGGATCGACCATCATTGTCAGTAACATCAGCCGCGCGGCGGCGCCGGCGCAACGTGCCGCCAATCACCAGCAACCCTGCGGCGAGCATGGCGTAGGTGGCAGGCTCCGGCACCGGCGCCGTGTTCGTGATCACATGGGCGTTGAAGGCGAACGCGCTCACGGCGGGCGAAGCCGTGCCGTTGCTGATCAGGCCTTCGACGTGACTCGCCACCGATCCCTCCGGCGAATCTCCCGCCTCATACTCGACGCTGTCCATCGTATACGGGTACCAGTTGGTGCTTGATTCGGGCACGTTTGCAAAGTAGAACAGGCGGGCAGCGGCGTACGTGTAGCCCATACTCGAAGACGGATCGAACGCACCGCTTGCCTCGAGATCGGCCGACAGTTTCAGCGCCGAGTTCGGTGCCAGGATGAAATGGATATAACCCGAGTCGACGAATGCGGCGGCCAGGCCCCCAATCGGATCGCTGCTGGCCTGGACCTGGGCGCTCATGCCGGTCTGCAGGTTAACGGTCGAGGCCGCGCTGGCGCTCAGTTTCGTTACGGGCGTGCTATTGCTATCGGTATATGACAGACTGTCGGCAAGCGGCGTGAACAGCGGAACGGACGTTTCCTTGTAGCGGGAGACTGACGGGTCTTTGTCGATCAGAGCGAGCGAAAGTCGCGGTTCCACGAAATTGAAGTTTCCGGTCACGTCGAAGCTGATCGACGGGGCGACGCCGTCGTCCGGCGTCAGATCGATCAGTTCCCACGCCACATTGGCGACGGACGCGTGGGCGGTAGTCTGGGCTTGGGATTGAGCAACGGCGCAGACACCAAGTACGGCCGGCAGGATGCATGTGCGAAACGCGTTCATGAATTTCTCTCCCCCCCTCATTTAATGTCCAGGCAAGATTACCAATAAGTCAGCTCCCACGCACGGGCACACGCGACATTGCACCGAAAAACAACGGGCGCAAGAGCCTGGAGCACACTGCGAGTATCTGCCGGTGTTGAACGCTCCTGGTCCGCACAGCCGCACGCTCCCACGCTGCGCAAACGGAATGATGGGGCGCCTGCGAAGGTGTATGCTGTGAGGAAATTACTCAGGAGGCAACATGAAGACGACAACCGTATCCCTGATTGTGGCGCTGGCACTGCTCGCGGCCGGCTGCAAGCAGCGCACCGAACCCATGGGCCCGGCGCAAAAAGCCGGCGCGGCCATCGACAACGCCGGCGATCAGGTCGCGCGCGAGATGCAGGAGGCGCTGCGCAAGGCCAATGAGGCGGCCGACAAGGCGCGCGACAGCGCCAGGCAAACCGGCGACCAGATCAAGGATGCGACCGAGGATGCCAGCCGCAGCCTGGACAAGGCGACCGAGGAAGTGGGCAAGAAGGTGGAGCGGGCCGGCGAAAAAATCCAGGAAGCGGCGCGGTCGAAATAAGCGTCAGGCGGCCGACTGGGCGTCCTTGCCCGGGTGCGCCTCGCCCAGCACGACCGACAGGTCGACAAAGCCGCCGCGCCAGGCCAGTTCCAGATCCTGTTCGATGGCCTCCATGCTGGTGCGCTCGAGGTTGATAAAGGCTTGCACGCCATAGGCGCGGTTGCGCCCGTGGGTCTTGGCCAGGTACAGCGCCATGTCGACCAGGTTGACGGCGCGCTCCCACCCCAGCGTCTGCGCGCCCGGGATGTCCGGAAAGGGCGCGAAGCCGATCGAGGCATGCACCTTGATGGCGCGGCCCTGGTACGTCACCGTATTGGCGCCGATCCCGGCGAGCAGGCGGCGCGCCACTTCGTCCAGGCCCTCGTGCGGGATCGACGGCAGGAAGGCCAGGAACTCCTCGCCGCCCCAGCGCACGATCATGTCGGTTTCGCGCAGGATCTCGCGCAGGCTGTCGGAAATCACCTTGAGCACCGCGTCGCCGGCCGCATGGCCGTAGCTGTCGTTGATGTGCTTGAAGTGGTCGATGTCGAGCAGGAACAGGGCGCCGATGGCATCGTCGCTGGCGCGCTGCAGGCGGTCGCGTTCGGTCGTCTGGGCGCGCATGAACTCCTGGAAGTGGCGGCGGTTGTACAGGGACGTGAGCGGGTCGCGCGAGCTTTGCTGCTTGAGCTCCTGGTTCCTGACCTGCAGCTGGGCGTTCGCATGGCGCACCTTGCGGTACAGGATGCCGACGATGCCGGAGGCCAGCGCAAACACCAGCGCCAGCAGCCACCATACCCGCCGTTCCAGACTGCGGCTGTAGATCTCGGCGGTCTTGACCTCGTTCTCGCGCTGCAGCAGCTGGATCTGGCGCTGCCGGCTTTCGGCCTCGTAGTGCTCCTGCAGTTCCAGCGTGGCTTTCTGGCGGCGCACTTCGAACAGCTCGTTCGACAGCGCGCGCTCCTGATGGTAGCTGCGCACCGCGCCTTCCAGGTCGCCGGCCCGTTCGAGCGCGCCGCCGTATTCCTTCAATACTTCCTGCAGCTCCGGCTTGTCGCCGGTCTTTTCGTACCATGCCAGCCCGGCCAGGAAATAGCGTTTGCCCTCGGCCATGCGGCCCATGCCCAGATATGCCTGGCCGAGGTTGACATTGGCGGTGGCCTCGATATTCATCTGCTTGAACTTGCGCGCCGTTTGCAAGGCCTGCCTGGCAAAATTCAGCGCGGCCGGGTAGTCCTGGCGGCGCAGGTAGCAGTCCGACAGATTGACCAGGGTACCCGCCACCAGCGCATCGGCCCCGCTCCGGCGTTCGTAGGCCAGGCTGGTCAGCAGGGCGTCCAGGGCGCGGTCGTACTGCCCGGTTTCGACCGACAGGCCGTACTCGGTCCCCTTGAGCATGGCCATGCGGGCGGCGAGATTGTGCTGGTTCGCCAGGGTCATGGCCTCGGCCAGGATGTCGAAGCCCTTGTCGAAGTCCTTGAGCTGGCCGTACAGGAATGACAGCGATTGCAGCGTGTGAATCAGGAGGACCGGGTTGGCGCTGGTGCGCGCCAGCGCAACCGCACTTTGCACACGCTTGAGTGCCGACGGAAAGTTGCCCTCCTCGGCATACGCCTGGCCGGCCATCAGCGTGGCGCGCGCGCGCAGCACCAGTTCACCAGTCAGGTTGGCAATGCGTTCGCCTTCCCACACCAGCTGGTGCGACTGCTTGAGATCATCCTGGACATAAATGGCTTGCGCTTTGGCCAGCAAGCCCTTGGCCAGCGCGACGTTGTCGCGTTCGGCCTTGCCCAGGGCGATCAGGCCCTCGGCGCTGGCCAGCGCTTCGGCTTTCAGGCCGGCGTTGCGCTGCACGTCCGAGAGCGCGGACAGGTAGTCGGCACGTTCCGCCAGCGGCGCCGTGCTCGCCTGGGCATTCACCCGCTGCAGGCGTTCCAGCGCGGCGGCCGGGGCATAAAGGCCCTGTTCGGCAATGTCGGCAAGCTGCGGGCCCAGCGCGGCCGCGGCGGCAGGCGCCGTCGCGGCCAGCAGGCATAGCGATACCAGCAGCGCGCCGCGCCGCAGCCTGTGCTCCAAACCTGCCAAACCGCTCCCTTCCAGCGCGTCACCGCTTTATTTTCGTTGTGATTATTGCAATGATGAAATATTTAAAGCGCATCGATTTTAGCCACATTTGGTGGCCTGCTGGGCAACTGGCCATTAATTTGACCGGATTGCTGTGTGATTGTTGGTGTTGAACCACGACGCCCGGCATTGGAATCGATTTCATTCGTCAGGCGGCCAATTGCTGCAGCAGATACAGGCGCTGGTACAGGCCATTGTCGATGCGCATCAGTGCCTCGTGGTCGCCCATTTCGGCGATGCGGCCATGATTGAGCACCACGATGCGGTCGGCATCGCGGATGGTCGACAGGCGGTGCGCGATGGCGATGATGGTCACCCGCCCGCGCAGTTCGCCCAGCGCCTCCTGCACGATCTGTTCGGTCTGGCTATCGATGTGCGAGGTCGCTTCGTCCAGCAGCAGGATCGACGGCTGGCCCGCCAGTGCCCGTGCGATCGCAATGAGCTGCTTCTGGCCGGTCGACAGGCGCGAGCCGGCCTCGCCCAGCAGGGTGTCGTAGCCGTCTTCCATGGCCAGGATGAAGTCGTGCGCATGGGCCGCGCGCGCCGCTTCCTCGATGGCTTGCTGCGACAGGCCGCGTCCCATGTCGATATTCTCGCGCGCCGATGCGGCCAGCAGGAAGGGGTCCTGCGGCACCAGCCCGACCTCGCTGCGAAAACGCTCGTTGCCGATGGCCGCCAGCGCTTCCCCGCCGATCTCGATGGCGCCCGGCGCCGACGGATAGTAGCGCAGCAGCAGCGACAGCAGGGTCGACTTGCCGCTGCCGGTGTGGCCGACGATGCCGATGAAGGCGCCGCGCGCGATCTCCAGATTCAGGTCGTGCAGCACCTTGTGGCCGGGCGCGTAGCCGAAATCGAGGTGGCTGATTTTTACCGCCGGCGCGCGCAGATCGTCGCTGCGCGCGACCTGGCGGCGGTCGCCAGCGTGTTCCGGCGCGCCCGCTTCATCGAGCAGGGTGGCCACGCGCGCGGTCGCCACCACCGCCTGCTGCAGGCCGCTGAACTGCATGGTGATCTGGATCAGCGGCTCCACCACCCGCGCGATGTAGCTGATGAAGGCATACAGCACGCCCACTTCGACCGCGTTCATTTCGCGCCGCCCGAAGCTGTAGATCACCACCGCCAGCAGCACCACGTTGAGCATGTCCAGCGCGGGGCGCAGCAGGAAGGCATTGGCGCGCAGTTCGGCCAGGCGGGCCTTGTAGTGGCCCTGGTTGGTCGCGCCGAAGCGCGCCGCGAAGCGCCCCTGCGCGTTATTCGCCTGCAGCACGCTCATGCCGCCGATCGATTCGGCCATCTGGCCGTTGATATCGCTGCGCAGCGCGCGCGCACGCGTCACCGCGGGCGCCGACAGGCGCTGGTACAGCCACACGATGCCCAGCACCGCCGGCACCAGCGCCAGCACGATCAGCATCAGGCGCCAGTCCAGCCAGGCCATCGCCGCGATGGTCCCGATCAGCACGATGCTGCTGTCGAGGATCACGAACAGCACCTGGATGTACAGGGTCTTGACCGCCTCGGTGTCGTTGGTGACGCGGCTGATCAGCTGGCCGGTGATGGCGCGGTCGAAAAACGCCATCGGCAGGCGCAGCACGTGGCCGAAGACCGATTCGCGCAGGCGCTGCACCGAGCGCATGGCCAGTCCGGACAGGCGCACCAGCTGCAGGTAGCGCACCCATGAGGCGATCCAGCCGGTGATCAGCATCCCGCCCAGCAGCCAGGCCATGCGCGGCAGGTTGAGCGCGTGCGGCAGCAGATGCTCGTCGATCAGGGCCTTGCCGAGGATAGGGCCGATCACTTCCAGGCCGGCCGCCAGGATCAGCCACAAGGTGGCCCAGAGCAGGTGGCGGCGGTCCGGATGGGCCGCGCGCTTGAGCAGGTCGGCGGCGCGGCGTGCCTGCGCCGGCATGCTGGTGGTGAGCTGGTCAGATTGCATCGAGGCTGGCCTCCAGTTGCTGGTAGCGCCACTGGCTGGCATACCAGCCGTCGCGCGCCAGGAGTTCGTCATGGGTGCCCGCTTCGACGATGCGGCCGTCGTGCAGCACGATGATCAGGTCGGCGCCGACCACCGACGACAGCCGGTGGCTGGCGATGATGGCGCTGCGTTCGGGGCGCGCGCGGCGCAGTTCTTCCAGGTGTTCCAGGATCGCCGTCTCGGTGCCGGTATCGACCGCCGACAGCGCATCGTCGAGCAGCAGCAGGGTGCTGTCGGCCAGCAGCGAACGGGCGATCGCCACGCGCTGGCGCTGGCCGCCCGAGAGGGTGATGCCGCGTTCGCCCACCAGGGTCTCGTAACCGTCCGGGAAGCGCAGGATGTCCTCGTGGATGGCGGCCATCGACGCCGCGTGCTCGATCTGCGCGCGGGTCGCGTCGGGGCGGGCCAGTGCGATATTGTCGGCGATGGTGGCCGAAAACAGGAACGATTCCTGCGGCACCCAGCTCATGGCGGCGCGCAGCACGTCGAGCCGGTACTCGCTCAGGGTGTGCGCGCCCCAGCGCACCGTGCCGCCTTGCGGCGTGGCCTGGCGCAGCAGTACGCGCAGCAAGGTCGACTTGCCCGACCCGGTCGGCCCGACCAGCCCGAGGGTCTGGCCCGGTGCCAGGGTGAACGAGATGCCGGACAGCGCCGGCACGCTCTGGCCGGGATAGGCGTAGCCGACCCGGTCCAATACCAGCGCGCCCGGCGCGAGTGCGTCCAGCGTGCCGTGATCGTCCACGCTCAGGGGCGCCTCCAGCAGCGGATGCAGGCGCGCCAGAGCGGCCTTGCCGCGCTCGATCAGCGAGAGCACCCAGCCGGCCGCGAACATCGGCCAGATCAGCTGGCCGAGGTACATGGTAAAGCTGGTCAGCTCACCGATGGTCAGTTGCCCGTGCCAGACCAGGTAGCCGCCCAGGCCGAGGGTGAGGGCGCCGGCCGCGCCGAGCGTCAGTCCGACCGCCGGTTCATACGCCGCTTCCCATTTCTGCGCCCGCAGGGCGGCGTCGGCCGCGCGCGCGGCCAGTTCGCCGAACTGCCTTGCGCTGCGCTCTTCCAGGCCGAGCGCGCGCACCGTGCGCACCCCGGCCAGCGCCTCCTGCACATGGTCGTTGAGCGCCGAGAAGCCCTTGAGCGCGTCGCTGGCCGCGACGTGGATCCGGCGCGAGATGACCCAGAAGGCCAGCGCCATCAGCGGGAACGGCAGCAGCGCGATGCCGGTCAGGCGCCAGTCCACCCCGAGCGTCATGATCCCCAGCACCATGACCAGGGTCAGGCTGCCGTCGAAGCCGGCCAGCATGGCTTCGCCGGCGGCCATTTCGATGGCGTCGATGTCGTTGGTGGCCAGCGCCATCAGGTCGCCGGTGCGCTGCTTCTGGTAGAACGACGGGCCCTGGGCCGACAGGCGCGCGTAAAAGCGTGTGCGCAGTTCGACCCCGAGCTGGTAGGCGGCCGCGTAAAGACGCATGCGCCAGCTTACGCGCAGCAGGTAAATGGCCAGGCCCATGCCGAGCAGCTGCAGCAGGCCGCTGGTCAATTCGCCGCTGGAGATGCGGTGCGCCGCCATGGCGTCGATCAGTGCGCCGATCTTGCGCGGGATGAGGACCGTGAAGACGGCCACGCCGATCAGCATGAATGCGGAAGACAGATACGCGCCCCAATGGCGACGCACGAACCCGCCCACCAGCCGGAATAAACTCATTCAACAATCCTTGTCCGCACGTGCGAGAAAACAACGGGAAAAACGAAACGTAAACGAAAAAACGGGCCGAAGCCCGTCAATTTACTATGTTTGCAGCGCCGCTGCAGGGACATCGAATTACTTCTTCTTGCGCGACTTCGGCGTCAGCATATCGAGCTGCTTGTCCTGGGTCTGCACGGCCGGCTTGTGCGCTTCGACCGGTTCGATCCCGCTGAACTTCAGCTCCGGTGCGCCTTCCGACACCACCGGCGCTGCCGACAGCACTGGAATTTCGGGCTGCGTCACCGCTTCGCTGACCGCCTCGACGATCGGCTTGGCCTTGACCGCTTCAGGTGCCGGCACGACTTCGTCCACCAGATCCGGGGTTGGCGCCACCGCTTCTGCTGGCGCAGCGGCTGCCGGTGCGACGTCGACCTGGGCCTCGACTTCCACCTCGGCCACCGGGGTGGGCGGCACCACCGACAACTGGGTTACCGCGGCCAGCTGCGGCGCTGACAGGGCAGTGGCCGGCGCGGCCGCCTTGAGCAGGTCGCTCTGGACGCTGCTGGCGATGGAAAACAAACTGCTGCCATAGGCCAGCAGGGTGTCGAAACCGATTTGCGACTGGGTCGTGAGCGTGATCAGGTCGCGCGGGTCCTTGGCGCTGATCAGCTGGTGCAGCGTTGCCGCCGACTTTTCCAGCGTGGCACGGCCGGTCGACAGGTTCAGGGCAATCACCTTCTCGGTGCTCTCAACAACTTTGCTGGTGAAGGTGCGCATGTAATCAAGCTGCGTCTCCACCTGGGCCTTGCGTGCTGCGGAAAACTTTTCTGGAAGTGTACTCATCGTTTTTCCTTGGGAATGTTTATGACGCGCTGCAATATCTCTAGTCTATCCATGATTGGCAGTGTTGAAAAGCACAATTTAATGGAATCGATAAGCAATTTATTGCATTGCAGCACCCGTTACCCGCCGTGGATAAGGTGCGCGCCCCCGGGTTTATTGCTGCGATACAAACCGTACCAAACTAGCTACAATCGGGGCGTTCCCCTGACCTTGGAGTGCGCATGGATTTCGTCATCCGTAATGCCAGCCTGCCCGACGGGCGCCGCCAGATCGATATCGCCATCGAGGACGGACGCATCGCCGCGCTCGGCGAGCGCCTGCCGCTGCGGGGCGCGCGCGAACTTGACGCCGAAGGCGATCTGGTCACGCCGCCCTTCGTCGACGCGCATTTTCACATGGATGCCACGCTCAGCTACGGCCTGCCGCGCGTGAACGCCAGCGGCACGCTGCTCGAAGGCATCGCGCTGTGGGGGGAACTCAAGCCCGAGCTGACCCAGGCCGCCCTGGTCGAACGCGCCATGCAGTACTGCGACTGGGCGGTGGCGCGCGGCCTGCTGGCGATCCGCTCGCACGTGGACATCTGCGATGACCGCCTGCTCGCGGTCGAGGCGCTGCTGGAAGTCAAGCGCCGGGTGGCGCCCTACCTCGACCTGCAGCTGGTGGCCTTCCCGCAGGACGGCATCCTGCGCAGCCCGGGCGCATTCGACAATCTCAAGCGCGCCATCGGCATGGGCGTGGACGTGGTGGGCGGCATTCCGCACTTCGAGCGCACCATGGCCGACGGCGCCGCGTCGGTGAAGCTGCTGTGCGAGTACGCCGCCGACCAGGGCTTGCGGGTGGACATGCACTGCGACGAGTCGGACGATCCGCTCTCGCGCCACATCGAAACGCTGGCCTATGAAAGCCACCGCCTGGGGCTGCACGGCCGCGTGGCCGGTTCGCACCTGACCTCGATGCACTCGATGGACAACTACTATGTCAGCAAGCTGCTGCCGCTGATCCGCGAGGCCGGCGTGGCGGCGATCGCCAACCCGCTCATCAACATCACCCTGCAGGGGCGCCACGACAGCTATCCCAAGCGGCGCGGCATGACCCGCGTGCCCGAGCTGATGGCGGCCGGCGTCGACGTCGCCTTCGGCCACGATTGCGTGATGGACCCGTGGTACAGCCTGGGCTCGGGCGACATGCTGGAAGTGGCGCACATGGGCCTGCACGTGGCCCAGATGACGGGCCAGGACGACATGCTGCGCTGCTTCATGGCCGTGACCGAAACCCCGGCCCGCATCCTCGGCCTGGAAGGCTATGGCCTGACGCCCGGCTGCCATGCCGACCTAGTGCTGCTGGACGCCGTCAGCCCGGTCGAAGCGATCCGCCTGCGCGCCGCGCGCCGCATGGTGATGCGGCGCGGGCAGGTGCTCAGCGAAACGCCGCGCGCCGAGGCGCGTCTGCAGTTGCCGGGCCGGCCCGCCACGACCGGCTTTCGCCTGGGACGCTGAGTCCCCGGGGCGCGGCGCCATGATCGTCGCCAGCACCGCGCGCCTGACCCTGCGCACGGCCACCTTGGACGATGCGCCGTTCTATCTGGCGCTGGTCAACAGCCCGAGCTTCCTGCGCCAGTTGGGCGACCGCGGCATCCGCTCGCTGGGGCAGGCCCGCACGGCGCTGGCCGACGGTCCGATCCTCATGCAGGCCTGCCGCGGCCACTCTTTATATATCGTGGAGCATGCCGGTCAGGCGGTCGGCATGTGCGGCCTGATCAAGCGCGATGAGCTCGACGACATCGATCTGGGCTACGCCTTCTTGCCGGAAAGTCAAGGACGCGGCTTCGCACGTGAAGCAGGCGAGGCGGTGTTGGAGTACGCCAACAGGCAGTTGGGAATTCGTCGAGTTCTAGCAATCGTTTCACCGGAAAATAAAAAGTCCATTTCCCTGTTGCAAAAGCTAGGCTTTAAGTTTGTTAGGATGGTCTTCTTGCGGGCGACCGATACCGGTACCTTGTTATATGAGCACGGGTCCGATAGCAAGGCGTCAACACCAAACGGGGGACCTCGATGAAATTCAATCAATACAGGATTGTCACGCGGCTCGCCTTGCTTGGCGCCTTCTTCCTCGTGGCCATGCTGGTGGTCGGCCTGGGGGCATGGCATGCCCTGACACGCATCGGCGCCGACGGCGCGCTTGCCTTGCAGCGCTCGGTAGCGCTGGCACAGGCGGTCGACAGCGCGCGTGCGGCCCAGGTCGAATTCAAGATCCAGGTGCAGGAATGGAAGAACATCCTGTTGCGCGGCACGGATCCGGCCCAGCTGGAGAAATATACGGCCTCGTTCAAGAAAAGCGCCGGCACGACCGGCGTCCGCCTGCAGCAGGTCGATCGGCAACTGAGCCAGCTCGGCATGCCGACCCCGCTGGTGGCTGAGGCGCTCAAAGCCCATCAACAGCTGGGCAAGCAGTATCTGGCCGCGCTGGCCGGCTTCGATCCGGCCAAGCCGGACAGCTACAAGGAAATCGACGCGGCCGTCAAAGGCATGGACCGCGCGCCGACCGCCAGGATCGACGACATCGTGCGTTTCATCGAGGAGCGCGGCCAACTGCTCAAGACCGATGCCGCCGCGCAGCATGCCGCCGCACTGCGCACCGCTTTGCTGCAGATGGGCGCCATCGTGCTCGGCGCATGGGCGGCCGGGACCCTGGCCCTGCTCTCGCTGGGACGCGGCATTACCGGTCCGCTGCACGAGGCGGTGACGATTGCCCGTAGCGTGGCTGCGGGCGACCTGTCCGGCCACGTCGAGGTCCACGGCAGCGACGAAATTGCCGACATGATGCGTGCGCTCAAGGAGATGCACGACA